>NZ_JBIVLO010000006.1:0-513677 GCF_044751305.1 Streptomyces sp. NPDC088725 | reverse complement strand
CATATCTGGCGTTGATTTTTGGCACGCTGTTGAGTTCTCAAGGAACGGACGCTTCCTTCGGTTCCCTCTCGGGCCCCTCCGGGCTTTCCCTTCGGCATTTCGTGTTTCAAACTCTAGCAGGCCTTTTCCTCTTCCCTGACCACCGTCTCGCAAACATGCGGAACCACGGACCAGGATCAAATCGAGGCTTGTTAGTTGCCGCTCACCCCCGACTTGAAGTCGTACTGGGGTGAAGCAGGTGTACGACACTACATCTCGCCCACTGGCTCAGGCAAATCGTTCCGGTGCGTCCCTACGCCTGCCAACCGGCAGCTCTGGTGCGGAACCGTCACTTCTTATGACTTACGCTTCTGAACAGCACGCCGTCCCATCACAGGCAGTGACGGGGCCCGTAACTCCGCCCCTTGGGAGGCTCCCATGACCAACGTGACAGCTCCACTGCCCGGACGCGTGATCGGCCTTGCCGCCGTTCCCGACCCGGTCTTCTCCGGCGCGATGGTGGGCCCAGGCACGGCCATCGACCCCGTACGTGAGCCGTCGGAGGCCGTTTCCCCGGTCGACGGCATCGTGGTCTCTCTTCACCCGCACGCCTTTGTCGTGGTCGACGCCGACGGTCACGGAGTGCTCACGCACCTGGGGATCGACACGGTGCAGCTGAACGGTGAGGGTTTCGAACTGCTCGTGAACAAGGGCGACACCGTCACGCGCGGTCAGAGCGTCGTGCGCTGGGACCCCGCGGCCGTCGAGGCGGCCGGCAAGTCCCCGGTGTGCCCGATCGTGGCGCTCGAAGCCACGGCGGACTCGCTCTCCGAGGTCCGTGAGGACGGCGACGTCAAGGCCGGGGACACCCTCTTCGGCTGGCAGTAAGCCGTCACCACGGACCAGCACCAGGAGCACATTCATTCGCGGCGGACGGATCGCCGCACAAGCGGAGACGGGTGAGATGGAGACAACGCTGCGAGGCGTCGGCGTCAGCCACGGTGTGGCGGTCGGCGAGGTCCGCCACATGGGGACCGCCGTGCTCGAGCCGTCGGCCGGGCAGATCCCGGAGGAAGAGTCGGAGCGCGAGCGGGAGCGCGCCCGCCAGGCCGTCGAGGAGGTCGCCGCGGACTTGAACACGCGCGGCGACCTGGCCGGGGGCGAGGCGCAGGCCGTGCTCGAAGCGCAGGCCATGATGGCTCAGGACCCTGAGCTGATGGCCGACGTCGAGCGGCGCATCGACGGCGGCAGCACGGCCGAGCGCGGCGTGTACGACGCGTTCGCCTCGTACCGGACGCTGCTCGCGGGTGCCGGTGAGTACATGGCGGGACGGGTCGCCGACCTGGACGACGTGCGGAACCGCATCGTCGCGCGGCTGATGGGCGTTCCGATGCCCGGCGTGCCGGACAGCGACACGCCGTACGTACTGATCGCCCGTGATCTCGCGCCCGCCGACACGGCGTTGCTCGATCCGGCCCTGGTGCTCGGCTTCGTGACCGAGGAGGGCGGCCCGACGAGTCACAGCGCGATCCTGGCGCGTGCGCTCGGGGTGCCCGCCGTGGTGGCGCTGCCGAACGCCGGCACGCTGGCCGAGGGCACCGTCGTCGCGGTGGACGGCGGTACCGGCGAGGTGTTCGTCGAGCCGAGCGCGGAGAAGCGCGCGGAGCTGGAGGCCGCCGCGGCGGAGCGTGAGGCCGCGCTGGCCGGGTCCTCCGGGCCCGGCTCGACGTCGGACGGGCACAAGGTGCCGCTGCTCGCGAACATCGGCGGTCCTGCGGATGTGCCGGCCGCTCTCGCGGTGGGCGCCGAGGGCGTCGGTCTGTTCCGCACCGAGTTCCTCTTCCTGGACGACAGCAAGCGGGCGCCGTCGGAGGAGAAGCAGGTCGAGGCGTACCGCGCGGTGCTGGAGGCGTTCCCCGAGGGCCGCGTGGTCGTACGGGTGCTGGACGCAGGCGCCGACAAGCCGCTGGAGTTCCTGACACCGGCCGACGAGCCGAACCCCGCGCTGGGTGTTCGGGGTCTGCGGACTCTGCTCGACCACCCTGAGGTGCTGCGGACGCAGCTGACCGCGCTGGCCAAGGCAGCGCACGGGCAGTCCGGTTACCTGGAAGTCATGGCGCCGATGGTGGCCGACCGCACGGACGCGAAGGCGTTCGCCGACGCCTGCCGTGAGGCGGGTCTTGAGGCGAAGGTCGGCGCGATGGTGGAGATTCCGTCCGCCGCGCTGCGGCCGCGGTCGATTCTTCAGGAGGTCGAGTTCCTTTCGCTGGGGACCAACGACCTCGCCCAGTACGCCTTCGCCGCCGACCGTCAGGTGGGCGCCGTCTCGCGGCTGCAGGATCCGTGGCAGCCCGCGCTGCTCGACCTGGTGGCTTCGTCGGCGGACGGGGCGAAGGCCGAGGGCAAGAGCTGTGGTGTGTGTGGTGAGGCTGCCTCCGATCCGCTGCTCGCCTGTGTGCTGACCGGTCTCGGTGTGACGTCGTTGTCCATGGGCGCGGCTTCGATTCCTTATGTGCGGGCGGAGTTGGCGAAGTACACGCTGGCGCAGTGCGAACGTGCCGCTGCCGCCGCGCGGGCCGAGGACACCGCGGAAGGTGCCAGGACGGCTGCGCGGGCCGCGCTTTCCGGCTCGTGACCGTATAGGCGCGCACAGCGCGTGAAGGGGCCTTCCGCCGTCCGGCGGGAGGCCCCTTCCGGCGTCAGTGGTGCGTTCCCGCGTCGTGTGTTCCCGGGTCGTCGACGCCGAGGTCGAAGCCCGCGCGGTAGTCCACGCCTGACTCCGGGGAAAGCGGCTCCCCGGTGTCCGCGTCCGTGCAGTAGGCGTTGAAGACCTCGCCCGCGCTCAGCGGATCGAGCCGCCCCTGATGCAGCCGCCAACCGTGCAGCCGGTCGGGGAGGCCGGGTTCTGTGGTGCGCAGTACCAGTCCGCCGGTGCTCTCCAGCGCGATGCCCGCGGCGAGCACGGTGGCGAACTCCGCGGCCTGGGGCGAGTCGAGTAGTGCGGGCACTCCCCTGGTCCGTTCGGTGTGGAGCGCGGCGAGCAGGTGTTCTTCCACGGCGGGGACGCTGCACACCAGGTGGTGTGTGCCGGGACCCGCCGCTTCGAGGAGGCGCAGCAGGAGGTGGGAGGCGCGCTCGAAGGCGGCGCGTCCGATGTCCTGCCCGCAGTCGGCGCATTCGTCGAGATCGGCGAGGAGGGTCGTCGCGTATTCCCAGGTCGCCTGGCGTGCGGTGGCGTCGATGAGCAGCGGGACGAGGCTGTCGATCGGCTGACCCGTGTATCTGATGACGGCACCGCTGGTGGCGATGCCGGCCGTGAAGCGGCTGCGGCTGGCCGCGGTGTCGGGGTCGAGCCCGGCTTCCGCGCAGTATTCGGCGAACTCCTCGGGGTCGAAGAGGACGACGGAGGTGTGAGTCCCCTCGTCGGCGAGCGATCTCAGCAGCCCTTCGAGCTGCCGCAGGTAGGTGTCGTGGTTGTCGAAGGTGAAGGAGCGGTAGTGCCGCATGGCGGCGAAGTCCCGTTCGTCGGCCAGCAGGCCCACGGTGCTCGGGACTTCGCGGCGCAGTCTGCGCCGGATCGCCTCGGTGTCATCGGGCCGCCCGTGGTGATCAGCCTGCCCGCTGTGGTCGGTGTGCGCCATGATTCCCCCTGAGCGCTGTCGATCAATGCTCACTCACCGTAACCACGGGGTCTGACAACGGGGTCCTGGGCGGCGCGGCCCTCCCCCGTCGGATCAGTGGCGCTCGCGCGCCAGGCGCACGTAGAAGCTGAGCAGTTCCGGGTGGTCGACGGAGCCTGTGTTGACCGCCGTGTCGAGTGCGGCGCCCTGGAGGAGGCGTTTGACCGGGACTTCGAGGCGCTTGCCGGTCAGGGTGTGCGGGATGGCGGGCACGGCGATGATCTCGTCGGGGACATGGCGCGGCGAGAGCTGCTGCCGGATGGTCTGCGTGACGCGTGCGCGCAGGGTGTCGTCGAGCGCGGCGCCTTCCGCGAGGTGGACGAAGAGTGGCATCCAGTAGCCGCCGTCCGGTTCCTCCAGGCCGATGACAAGGGATTCGCGGATTTCGGGGAGCCGTTCGACCGCCTCGTAGATGTCGGCGGATCCCATGCGGACGCCCTGCCGGTTGAGCGTCGAGTCGGAACGGCCGTGGATGACGACGGAGCCCCGGTCGGTGAGGGTGATCCAGTCGCCGTGCCGCCAGACTCCGGGGAACATCTCGAAGTAGCTGTCGCGGTAGCGGCTGCCGTCCGGGTCGTTCCAGAAGCGGATCGGCATGGACGGCATCGGGGCGGTGACGACGAGTTCGCCAACCTCGCCGACGACGGGCTCGCCCTGCGCGTTCCATGCCTGGAGGCTGGTGCCGAGGCAGGCGGCCTGGAGTTCGCCGAGGTGGACGGGGAGCGTGGGGACGGCGCCCGCGAAGCAGCTGCAGACGTCCGTGCCACCGCTGACCGAGGCGATCCAGAGGTCGTCGGCCACCTCGTCGTGGAGCCAGCTGAAACCGTCCGGCGGCAGGGGTGATCCCGTGGTGGCGACGCACTGCACGCGGGAGATGTCGTGGTCGCGCGCGGGGTGCGCGTCCGCCTTGCGGCAGGCCATCACATACGCCGCCGAGGTGCCGAAGAAGGTGGTGCCGGTGCGCTCCACGATGCCCCACTGGGCGTCGACGGCGGGGTAGCCGGGGCTGCCGTCGTACAACACGACCGTCGCGCCGGTGAGCAGGCCGGAGACGAGGAAGTTCCACATCATCCAGCCGGTGGAGGTGTACCAGAAGAACCGGTCCTCCGGGGTGAGGTCGCAGTGCAGGCCGAGCTGTTTGAAGTGCTCCAGCAGGATGCCGCCCTGGGACTGGACGATGGCTTTGGGCAGGCCGGTCGTGCCGGAGGAGTAGAGGACCCACAACGGGTGGGCGAAGGGGACCTGTTCGAAGACCGGCTCGGTGTCCGCGGCGGTGAGGGCGGACCAGTCGAGCGCGCCTTCCGGTGCCGGGGTGCCGAGGAGCGGGATGTGGACGACGGCGCGCAGGGTGGGCAGTTCGCGGCGGAGTTCCGCGACGGTCTCCGTACGGTCGTGTTCCTTGCCGCCGTAGCGGTAGCCGTCGACGGTGAACAGCACGACCGGCTCGACCTGTTGGAAGCGGTCCAGGACGCTGCGGGCCCCGAAGTCGGGGGCGCAGGACGTCCAGACGGCGCCGACGGCCGCGGTGGCGAGGAGGGCGGTGACGGCCTGCGGGATGTTGGGGAGATACCCGCTGACGCGGTCGCCCGGGCGCACGCCGAGGGCGCGCAACTGCTCGGCCAGTGAGCCCACTTGGCGGCGCAGTTCGGTCCAGCTGACGGGGGTGGTCTCGGCCGTCTCGTCCACGTGCAGGAGCGCCGGTTCGTGTGCGCGGGCCGGGTCCTCGGCGCTGCGCAGGGCGTGTTCCGCGTAGTTGAGGGTGGCGCCGGGGAACCACTCGGCGCCGGGCATGGCGCGTGCGCCGAGTACCCGTTCGTACGGGGTGGAGAAGCGGACGCCGAACCAGTCGGCGATCGCGGCCCAGAACGTGTCGAGGTGGTCGACCGACCAGCGGTGCAGCGCCGCGTAGCCGCCTTCGGCCGGGGCGTCGTACCGTTCGGCCGCCCAGGCCTGGAAGCGGGTGACGCTCGCGGCGGCGATGCGCTCCGGGCCCGGCTGCCAGAGGAGGGCGGGGCTGGCTGCTGCGGTCATGGGGCGGCTCCCGTGCTGGCTCGACGCGTCGTGTGCGTGCGGTCGCGCGCACGTGCGGGGTGTGCGCGTGACGCGGCTGACACGGACGATGCCATGTGATCGTCGTTCGCACCAGGCACCGGCGCCGGTGACCGGCAGCGTGTGAGGGGGGTCCGGGGGAGGTGAACGGGAGCTGAACGGAGCCCGCGTAGCCTGGGCCGGATGGCAGGCTGAGCAGCATGGACGGTCGTGAACTGGTGCGTTCGATGAGAGTGGTCGGCTCGATACAGGGGTTCCGCGCCGCGCGGTCGGCCTGGCGGCAGCGGCGCGCCGACGCCGGGGAGCCGGCGCGGCGGGGTCCTGAGCGCGCCCGGGTGCCCGGTCCTGTGAGTGGGGCGGAACCGCTGCCCGGCGGGGGCACCGTACGGTTCGCGCGTGCGCGGCTGCGGCTGTGCGTGACGGTGAACGGCGCGGTCTTCTGGGGGTGGGACGGCGCGGAGCCGCTGCCGTCGTACGCGCTGGACGGCGCGCCGCCCGAGCCGGATCCGCGGGCCTGCCTTGAGCCCGACACGGACGGCGGCTGGCGGGTGGTGTCGGAGCGGGTGACGGTGGCGGTGTCCCGGCACGGCGCGGTCGAGGTGCGTACGCCGGGCGGGGTCGTGCTGCGCCGGGAGCTGCCGCCGCGCTGGTGGGAGCCGGTCGCGGGCGGTCGCGCGCGCTGGGTGCAGCGCAGCCAGGTGCCCGCCGACGCGCGGTTCTTCGGTCTGGGCGGGCGTGCGGGCGGGTTGAGGCTGCGGGACGGCACGTACCGGTTGTGGAACAGCGATCCCGGCAAGGGGTCCGGGGCCATCGGCGACGCGCCGAGTCTGACGATGCCGGTGCAGGTGGTGGTGGCGGACGCGGGTACGCATCTGGCTTTCCACGACAACGCGTGGGACGGCGGGTTGACCCTCCGGGAGGGCGAGGAGGGTGAGGGCTCGGGGCACGACCGGCCCGGTACGGCCGAGTTGCGGATGGACGGCGGCCCGCTGCGCTGCTGGGTGGTGGTCGGTACGCCGGCGCGCGTGCTGCACGGCTGGACGGCGCTCACGGGTGCGCCGACGCCACCGCCGTCCTGGGCTCTCGGCCCGCAGCACGCCCGGTCGGGTTCCGGCGGTGTGCGTGAGGTGCGGCGGACCGTTGCCGGTTACCGGGAGCACGGGCTGCCGCTGTCGGGGCTGCATCTGGGCACCGGTCATCAGGACGCGCCGACGGCCGGCCGGGACGGTTTCACCGATCTTCCGGAGCTGGCGGGGGAGTTGTGCACGGACGGGATCCGGCTGGTCTCGGCCGTCGGTCCCGCGGTACGGGCGGAGCCGGGGAACGCGGTCTACGCCGAAGGACAGGCCGCCGACGCCTTCGTACGCGATGTGCGGGGCCATGAGGTGCGCGGGCGTCAGACGCACAGGGGTCGGACCCGCGGGGCATCGCGGTCCGGGGAGTACGCCTATCCGGACTTCACCGATCCGGCGGTGCGCGCGTGGTGGGGCGGTCTGTACGAGGAGCGTCTCGCGCGGGGCTTCGCGGGGGTCTGGCACGATGCCAACGAGCCCGTGGCGTTCGCGCCGTTCGGCGCCTCGACGCTGCCGCGCTCGGCCAGGCACCGGCTGGACGGGCGCGGCGGCGATCACCGTGAGGCCCACAATGTGTACGGTCTCGCGATGGCGAGAGCCGGGTTCGAGGGACTACGCCAACTGCGCCCCGAAGAGCGGCCGTTCGTCCTCGCGCGCTCCGGCTGGGCCGGTTCGCAGCGGTACGGCGGTGCCTGGTCGGGCGGGGTGCCGGAGGGCTGGCCGGCGCTGCGGGCCGCACTGGCGCTGGTGCTGGGGCTCGGTCTGTGCGGGGTGCCGTACTCGGGTCCCGACGTGGGCGGCTGCGACGGCGCTCTTTCGCCGGAGCTGTATCTGCGGTGGTGCCAACTGGCCTCTTATCTCCCGCTGTTCCGTACGCACGCGAGGACCGGCGCGGGCCCCGGGGAGCCCTGGGAGTTCGGCGGCGACGTACTCGGACACGCGCGGACCGCGCTGGTCGAACGGGAGCGGCTGCGGCCGTACTTGGTGACGCTGGCGCAGTTGGCGCGGCTGACGGGGGCGCCGTACGCGCGTCCGCTGTGGTGGGGCGCTCCCGAGGACAGGTCGCTGCGTGACTGCGAGGACTCGTTCCTGCTGGGTGACGCGCTGCTGGTCGCGCCGGTACTGGAGCGCGGGGCGGAGAGGCGTGCGGTGCGGCTGCCGCGCGGGCGGTGGTACGACACGCTCACGGAGACGGCGTACGAGGGCCCCGGGCCGGTGGTGCTGGACGCGCCGCTGTCGCGGATTCCGGTGCTCGCCAGGGCGGGTGCGGTGATTCCGGTCCGCGGCGAGGACGGCGGCCTCGAACTGGAGGCGTGGGCCCCGGCGGCCGGGCGTACCGGTGGCGGCCTGGTGGTCAGGGATCCGGGTGACGGCTGGGAGCATGCGGAGGTCGAGCGGTACACGTCACGGCTCGCGGACGGCGAGGTCCGGGTGACGCGGGTGACGGCCGGCCGCTCGGTGGAGCCGGGGTGGCCGGTACGGGTACGGGGTGCCGGACGCTGACCCGCACCGGTGCGCGTGCGGCGACGTGAGGCGCATGAGGTCCGCGCCGGGATCAGCCGGTCAGCCGCGCGCGTCGGGCCGGCCCGGCCAGTCCAGCGGCTCCGGCCAGGCGTGGAACGGCAGCAACTCCCGGAGTGTGGCTGACTCGTGGCGCCCGAGGACGACTTCCGTGTCGATGTTGGCCGGGTCCAGCTGCCGGATGAACTCCCGGCAGCGACCGCACGGGGGCAGGACGTGCAGCGCTCCTTCGTCGCTTCGCCAGACCGCGACGATCTTGGCTATGCGGTACTCACCGGCCGTGACCATGGCGGCGATCGCGGCGTGTTCGGCGCAGAACCCCGTGCCGCAGCCGGTGTCGACGCACACGCCTCCGTGGAGGTTGCCGTCCTCGGTGAGGAGGGTGCTCGCGACGTTGCCGAAGAGCCGGCCGCCGACGGCGTGCGGGTTCAGCAGGTCGTCGGCGTGGGCGATGAGTGCGTCGTGGCTCAGCTCGGTCATCAGCGCTTCCTTGTCGGTCAGTCGGTGTAACGGCCCGCGAACCAGGCACGTACCGCTTCGGTGTGCAATGGAAACGTCAACTCGGCGGGCGCGCGCAGGAGATGCCAGCCCTCGGTCTCGTCGGTGGGCTCGGAGACGGGCAGTTGGCCGGCCGGGCGCTCCGGCAGCAGGCCGAAGAGCAGCAGATGACCGTCGGGTGAGCTGAGCGCGTCGGCCAGCCGTACGTCCTCGGCGCGTGCCTCGATCCCGGTCTCCTCGTGCAACTCCCGTACGACCGCGTGCCGCCAGTCCTCGGTGTGGTCGACGAAGCCGCCTGGAAGCGCGACACCGCCGCGCTGTGGCTCGATGGTGCGGGTGATGACCACGAGGGCGGTGCCCTGCTCGTCGGTCACGGGCAGCAGGGCGACGCCCACCGGCAGGGGGTTGAGGTAGGCGGTGGCACCGCAGGCCGCGCAGGTGCGGGGCCAGGACGCGGACACCGTGTAGGGCGTACCGCAGCTGTCGCAGTGCGAGTGGGGAACGGGCTTCTTACGGGGCTCGGACACGCACGGACTGTATCTCTTGCGTTCTCTTCGGCCGTCCGGAATTCCCGCCGCCGGATTCGCCGCCACCCGAAGAGTGGTAGACGGTGTGTTCATGACACGACTCATGACTGGACCCGCGACGCGCCGCACGACACAACCCGCGGCCCGCCTCGGCTCCCTGCTCCGCGCGTCCGCCGCCACCGCCGCCGCGCTCCTCGCCGTCACCGTCACCGCTCCCGCCGCCCACGCCGCCCCGGAGCCCCGCGCGCCGCAGGAGTTCGTGGCGCTGCGGACGGTGGCGCCGACGATCATCCAGGAGATGCGCTACATCACGCCGCACGACTTCATGGGCGAACCGGTGGACGGCTATCAGCAGCCGCTGTGCATCGTCACCCGTCCCACAGCCCTGGCCCTGCGCCGTGCCCAGGCGACACTGCTGCGGCAGGGCTACTCGCTCAAGGTGTACGACTGCTACCGGCCTCAGCGGGCCGTCGACCACTTCGTACGGTGGGCCAAGGATCTCCAGGACGAGGTGATGAAGCCCGAGTTCTATCCCCGGGTCGACAAGTCACGGCTGTTCGAGGACGGTTATATCGCGGAGAAGTCCGGGCACAGCAGGGGCAGTACGGTGGATCTGACGATCGTGAAGCTGCCCGCGCTGCCGACGCCGCCGTACGTGCCCGGCCAGCGGCTCGCGCCGTGCTACGGGCCGAAGTCCGAGCGTTTCCCGGACAATTCCGTGGACATGGGCACCGGCTTCGACTGTTTCGACACGCTGGCGCACACCGACGATCCCCGGATCCAGGGCGTTCAGCGGGCTAACCGGCAGTTCCTGAAGAAGACGCTGGCCGATGTCGGATTCACCAACCTGCCTGAGGAATGGTGGCACTTCACGTACACACCGGAGACCTTCCCGGACAGCTACTTCGACTTCCCGGTCGCCCGGCGCTCGGTCACGGGACACTGACGGGCCGCGCGCCCGGGAGGCTTCGAGGACGGGCGGCCGGGACCACCCCCGTGGGCTCCGGCCACCCGTCTCTGCCACACAGACGCTCGCGCACCCGTTCCCGGTTCTCCTCCGAGCGGCTACGGTGCCCCTATGGCGCAGCAACCACCTGAACGGCCGACCGCGAAACAGGCGTCAGTGTCCCCGTCCACCGGGCCCCTGCCGTCCGAGTCGCAGGCATCCGAGTCGCAGTTGTCCGAGCCACAGGCATCCGAGCCACAGCCGACCGAGCCGCCGGCATTCGAGTCGTACGAGGAGTTCTGGCCGTACTACGTCGCGATGCACTCCCGGGCCGCGACCCGCTGGATCCATCTGACCGGCACACTCACCGGGCTCGCGATCAGCGCGTACGGGCTGGCGCGCGGCCGCAAGCGGTATCTCGCGGCGCTGCCGCTGATCGGCTACGGGACGGCGTGGCCCGCCCATTTCCTGATCGAGAAGAACAATCCCGCTTCCTTCGGTCATCCGGCCTGGTCGCTGCGGGGCGATGTGGAGATGATCCGGATGATGCTGGCGGGCCGGGACCGGGAGTTGGCGGATACCGCCGCCAAGTGGCTCGCGGAGCACCCGCGCTGAGGCGCGGTCCGGGCCGCCGTGCCCGGACCGCCGCAGACACACGGCCCGTACCCCCGTCGGTGGGGGTACGGGCCGTGTTCCGTACCGATGTGCCGCGACCCGCCTGTCAGTTGACGGCGTGCTCGCGCTTCGCCGCCGCCCGCTTCATGGCGTGCTCGACCACCGACACCAGAACTTCCTTGACGGACTCGCGCTCGCGCGCGTCGCACATCACCAGCGGGACCTCTTCGTCGAGGTCGAGCGCGGAGCGTACGGTCTCGCCCGGGAAACGCTCGGCGCCTTCGAAGCAGTTGACGGCGACGCAGAACGGGATGCCGCGCCGTTCGAAGTAGTCGACCGCCGCGAAGGAGTCGGCGAGACGCCGGGTGTCCGCCAGGACGATCGCTCCCAGGGCTCCCTGGGCCAGTTCGTCCCAGAGGAACCAGAAGCGGTCCTGGCCCGGCGTGCCGAAGACGTACAGCACCAGGTCCTCGCGCAGCGTGATCCTGCCGAAGTCCATGGCGACGGTGGTGGTCGTCTTCCTCTCGACACCGTCGACGTCGTCGACGGGACGGCCGACCTCGCTCAGCACCTCTTCCGTACGGAGCGGCTTTATCTCGCTCACCGCGCCTACCAGGGTGGTCTTGCCCACCCCGAATCCGCCCGCGACCAGGATTTTCAGCGTCACCGGATCGACCGGCGTCTGCCTGCGGCTAGAGCGCCCGAAGACCATTGATCACCTCGCGGAGAATGTTCACGTCCGGCAGTTCTGCCGGCGGAACGGGACGGGTTACGTGGACCAGTTCGTCGTCGAGGAGGTCGCCGACCAGGACCCTGACCACCCCTACGGGGAGATCGAGACCGGCCGCCAACTCGGCGATTGACTGGGGGGTTTCGAAGCAGCGTTCCACGATCTCCACATGTTCCGGGGAGAGCGTCTGATCGCGTCCGGGGTCGTCGGCCGCCGCTTCGGGGACGACGACGGCGATCAGGTCGAGCTGATGACGGGACGTGCTGCTGGTACGGCCGCGCGTCATCGCGTACGGGCGCACCACCGGTCCGGCTTCGCCGTCGAACCAGTGCTGCGGATCCTCACCCGTATCACTCATGCCGGCCCACTCATCCTCCGGCGGGCAGACCGGTCCGCGGTGCGGTGGCGAGGTGCGCCCCGACCCGCTTGACCATGAGCGTCATCTCGTAGGCGACCTGCCCGACGTCGGAATCAGCGTCCGACAGGACGGCGAGGCAACTGCCGTCGCCCGCCGCTGTGATGAAGAGGAAGGCGTCTTCCAGTTCGACGACGGTCTGGCGGACGCCACCGGCGTCGAAGTGCCTGCCGACGCCTTTGGCGAGGCTGTGGAAGCCGGAGGCTACGGCCGCCAAGTGCTCGCCGTCCTCGCGGGTCAGGTCTCGGGACGCGCCTTTGGCGAGTCCGTCGCCGGAGAGCACCAGCGCCTTGCGGATGCTGGCGACCCGGTCGACGAGTTCGTCGAGGAGCCAGTTCAGTTCTCCGTGTGCGTCGGGGTCGGTGGCGTTACGTGCTGCGTTCGGTGCGGTCATCGACCGTCCCCCTCCGATGTGGTTCCTTGTGTCTCGCCGGAGCCGGTGGTGTCGTCGGCGTCATTCTGCCGACGTCCGCGCTGCCAGCCGCGTTGGAGCGAAGCCATGCGGTTGCGTACTTCGTCCGCGTCACGTTCTGTGTCGTTGCGCCCGGTGGGTGCGGGTCCCGCGGAGCGGTCCGAGCCCTCCCTCAGCTGAGGGGCGAGGCTGGCCTGCCTGACCCGGCGGGGCAGCCCGCCGAGTGCGGACGCGGCCTCGTTGGCCAGGGCCGCGTCCTGTGAGGAGGGTCCGCGCGGCGCGGTCCGCCCGGCGTCCGGGGCGGACCGTTCGGTGTCCCGAACCGACCTGCCCCCACCCTGAGTTGCCCGGTCAGCGTCCGGCGCTGTCCCGTCGGCGTCCTGCGCCGGGTGGGCGCGGCCCTCTTCGTCCACCCTCCTGCCGCGGTCCGCGACCAGTGTCGGGGGCCTGCGGCGCGGCAGTTGCGAGGGTCCCGCCGGACGCGCCGGGTCGGAGGCCTGCTGATGCTGGTCGTGGCTGTCCCGCGCGGGCTCGGCGGGGCCGCCGCGCGCCCACTCGCGCCGGTCGTCCCGCGCTTCGCGGATGCCGTCGCGGGTGATCAGCCGTGCGCCCGTCCCGTCGGGACCCGGTCCCGCGTGGCCGGATCCGCCGGAGCGGGAGCCGGAGTGGCGGGAGTCGGAGCTGCCGGAGCCGGAGTCGGACGGGTCGTGGCTGGCGTCGCGGAGGCGGTCGCGGGCGCGGAAGATCCCGCTGCGCCTGCTCAGCTTGTCGTCGATGTCCCCGGGCCGCACGATGTCGTCGTCTTCTCCGGACATCTCCGCGTCCTCCGTTCCGGGAAGTCCGACGGGCGGTTCGAGTTCGACGGGTCCGTCGATCACGGTGGTCTCGGCTTCCGCCGATACCTGAGCCAGCGTGCCCCGGCCCCCGCCGTCCACGCGCCCTCGTCCACGCTCCGGCGCCTTCTTGCGGTCGAGGCGGAAGCCGGCGCCCTGGGTCTCCGGGGCGTCGGTGAGCAGGGCGGCGGGAAGGAAGATGACGGCGGTGGTCCCGCCGTACGGGGAGGGCTGGAGGGAGACCCGTACGTTCTGCCGCTGCGCGAGACGGCTGACCACGAAGAGGCCGAGCCTGTCGGTGTCGGACAGTTCGAACTCGGGCGTCTCCGCCAGGCGGAGGTTGGCGTCGAGCAGCATCTCCGGTGCCATGCCGAGACCGCGGTCGTGGATCTCCAGCGTGAAGCCGTTGGCGACCCGCTCGCCGTGCACGTGCACCGCGGTGTGCGGCGGCGAGAACATCGTCGCGTTCTCGAGCAGTTCGGCGATGAGGTGGGTGAGGTCGGAGACGGCGGGGCCGCCGACTCCCAGGCGCGGCAGCCTGCGCACCTCGATGCGCTCGTAGTCCTCGACCTCGGCGACGGCGGCGCGCACGACGTCCATCAGCTGGACGGGCTTGCGCCACTGCCGGGACGCGGCGGCTCCGGAGAGGATCACCAGACCTTCCGCGTGACGGCGCATGCGGGTGGTGAGGTGGTCGAGGCGGAAGAGGTCCGCCAGTTCCTCGGTGTCCTCCGTGCGGCGCTCCATGGTGTCGAGGAGCGTGAGCTGACGGTGCAGCAGGACCTGGTTGCGGCGCGCGAGGTTCACGAACACCTCGGAGACTCCGCGCCTCAGCCCTGCCTGCTTGACGGCCGCTTCCACGGCGGCGCGCTGGAGGGTGTTGAGCGCCTGGCCGACCTGGCCGACCTCATCCCGTTCGTATTCGAGCCGCGGTGCCTCGGTCTCCACGTCGACCTGCTCGCCCGCCGCGAGCCTGCGTATCACGCTCGGGAGCCGCACGCCGGAGACCTCCTGGGCCTCCTTGCGCAGCTGGGACAGGTCTCGTATCAGGTCGCGCCCGACGCGTACGGACACGATCACGGAGACCAGCAGCGCGACGAACCCCAGCACGCCGGCGACCCGCACGCGCAGCAGAACGCTGCTGGTGGGGGGCTCGATGTGCTTCTTGAAGAGGCCGTGACCCTTCGTGCTTCCCTCGGCAAGGTGGTGCAGGACGGGAGCGGTGATCTTCTCCCAGCGCTCCGCGGTGGTCGTCTTCGGATTCAGGACGGGCCCGGCCGCGATGAGACGGTTCTCCACGTCACGCAGCGCCTCGGTATCGGGACCGCGCCAGTAATTCCCGATTTCCGCCTGGGCCTCGGGCGGCATCGACGGCGTATACGTGTCGTAGAGGAATTCGCGTCCGGCGACCAGGCTGGTGATGACGCGGATCTCGTCGGCCGTGACCCGGCCGGCTATCAGCGCGGAGTTCACGAGGGCCTCCTCGCGGGAGACCATCTCCTGCGCACGGTCGAGTCCGATCAGCGCGCGGCCCCTGTTGTCGAGGTCCACGTCCGCCTCGCCCTGCACGGTCTCCAGGAAGTTCTCCGCGGGGACGATCACGCGGTTGTAGAGGTTCAAGCCCTGGGTCGCCGAGGAGACGCTGTGCTCGTCCACGGAGACGCGCAGCGGGCGAAGACCGCTCAGCGCGTCCGAGAGGGTGGCCATGCGGGACGTCATGTCGTCCGACATCGCGTCCCGGACTCGGGACTCCTCGGCCCGGGCCTTGAGCCGTGTCACGGCCCGGTCGGTGACGTCGCGGCGTTCGCGGAGCGTGGCGAACGCGCCCGCGGGCCGTGGATCCGACAGATAGACAAGGGTCTGACGGCGCTCGGCCTGAACGCTCCGGATCGTTTCCGCCACCGGGTCGCTGGTCCGGTCCATGACGTGCTGCACGTCGAGGAGCCTGAGGGCCTGGCCACCCGTGATCGTGGTGGCGAACCCCCAGAGCGCGGTGAGGGAGACGAGCGGCACGAGCAGCAGCGCCACGATCTTCCGGCGGATGGACTTCCCGCGAAAGCGCATGGCCTCCCCCAGCTCGATCCCCCGCCTCGTGCGGGGGATACATCGTCAACAAACGGCGCGAGCCTACTACTGCCAGATCACCAACTCGAAGATGTGTCCGGATGTTTTTCGACTCCCGCACACTTCCGATCATGAGTTGTGGTGGTATCCCACGAGATGCCTCCGCCTCAGCCGCACGCACGCGAGCACGTTGACGACTGGCCGATTCGCACGGTCGGCTGAAAATGTTCGCTCTGCGCCTGGGCGAGGAATCTTTCCACGACATCATTCGTCGTGGCGGGCGGGACCGAAGGGGTGCGCCGGGGCGGGCCGGAGCGTGGAGCGGCGCACGCGAGGCGCTCAGCCCCTCGGCAGGGACGGCGGTGGGGAGTGACGGGTCCATGAATACGGATGAACGCGGTGGTTGGGCGTCGGCCGGCGGGTTCGCGGGGGTTCCGCGAGGGCTCTGGGTCGAGGAGCCCGCGGTGAGATACCGGATGCCTGATCCGGTCAGAAAAGTAGCCGTGCGAGCGGTGATCATCATGTCGGTGACACTGGTTCAGGCCATGGTCGCGTTCCTCAGCACACTGGCCGGTTCCTGGCTGGCGTTTCCCATGGTGATCAGCAGCGTGGTCTCGACGGTGCTGGCGACGTGGAGCGTGCTGGACGTATGGGTCACCCGTCAGGTGTGGAACCAGCGGCACGGCGTGGTGTCCGTACCGAGCAGCACGGCACGGCAGTTGCGCAAGGAGCGCCGCAGGGCGAGGCGCGCGGTGCGGCGGGCGCAGCGCGACGAGTTGCGCGGCGGGGCGCGCGTACGGACGGGTGGCACACGCGGGGTGCGCGGGCGCGCACGGCGACGGGGTACGACGGCGAACAGGCTGTCCGGGGTGTGACGGTCCTGGCGCGACGAAGCCCCGCCAACCCCCTTCGGGTTGGCGGGGCTTCGTCGTACCGAAGCGCGCGGGGCACGACGTCAGCCGGTGAGGAACGCACCGTCCTTGACACCTGCCACGAAGGAAGCGAAGGCCCCGGCGAGGACGTTCAGTGCCGGGCCGCTCGGATTCTTGGAGTCGCGGACGGGGACGATGCCGCGCGTGAGGACGAGGTTGGCGGCGACCTCGACGCAGTCGCCGCCGTTGCTGCTGTACGACGCCGTGAAGAACTGCGGTTCTGTCACGAGGTGCCCTCGGTACCAAGCGCGCTGTCCTTGACGCTCGCCACGAAGGAAGCGAACGCACCGGCAGGGACGTTCAGGACCGGGCCGCTCAGGTTCTTGGAGTCACGGACGGGAACCACGCCACGCGAGGCGACGAGGTTGGCAGCGACCTCAACGCAGCTGCCGCCGTTGCTGCTATAGGAGGACTTGAACCAGCGGGGGGAATCGGTCGTGGTCGTCACAGACTTCCCTTTCGTAACTGATTGATCATGGCCACGGATGCCGCCTGCGACAGCGATTCGGCCTGTAGTTGATGGTAGGCCGTCAACATGGGCTGCACGAGCCGCATATCGCGCTCCAGGTGCCCTTGCTGCGCGGACTCGGCGTAGACGATCACTGACCGGTCGGGCAGCGTCAGCAAGTTCACCGGCAGGTCGAATGCCCGCCGTTCACCGAGATCGTATGGAGCCACTTGCAGGACCGTGGTGGGCAGCTCGGCGAACTCAGCAAGGTGGTCCAATTGTGCCACCATGACTCTGTGGCCGCCCACCAGCCGCCGAAGGCAACTCTCGTCCAGTACGGCGTGGACCAGTGGTGCGGGGGTCCGCCCTATGGCCGCCTGCCGCCGCGCGAGAAGAGCCAACCGCTCCTCTGCCTGCTGCTCCGTGATCGCTCCCCGCCGCACAGCGCCCGTTGTGATGGCGGCGGCATACTCCGGGGTCTGGAGCAACCCGGGGACGATACCCAATTCAAAGATCCTGATCTCTGCCGCACGCACTTCATGCGCGACGTACTCCGGAAACCCCTCCAGCAGCGCGGTGTGGCGTGCGGCTCGGCCTTGGCGTTCGAGCCGGTCGCCGGTTCCGAACACCTTGTCAGCGGTGTTCGCGAAGCGGGCAGTTGGGGACCGACGGCCAGTTTCAACAGCCGAAATATGCGTCCCGGAGTAACCCATCCGTTCCGCCAGGTCATCCTGCGTCCAGCCGCGCTCGTCCCGCAACCTGCGCAGACGCTCTCCGAAGGCCGCTACCGGCGAACTCTCGGGATCCAACTCTTTGCGGTTCAACGGTCACCTTCCAACTCTCCGCGCAAAAGGTGCAAGTTGAAGACTGCCCGATCCTGAGCCAGGCTGCAACTCCTGGTAGCGAAATGACCACGGAGAGGAGCGGGTCATGCCCAGCGCAACCCCGGCCACCACAAACCTCGCCCGGCATCGGTTCGCCCGCGGATCAACAGTTCAGCACTGGGGCGTCTTGTTCATACCGCCCGAGCCCCAACTCCCGGGCTCATACGCCCCACTGACACACGAAGTGATGGAGCGGGTCCTCAAAGGATTGCGGAGGTTGTCCGATGACCAGTGAAGCGCGCGGAATCTTGTCCGGCCTGAGCGAGGCGTTCGGAGCGGATGGCAAGCTGCGGGTCCCGAAGGCCGCGCCGGGGATAGAGGGTGCGGAGATCCTCCACTGGTCGGTCCTCGACTGGCCCCCGTGCGAGTGCGGCAGCCCGAAGTGCCCCGACGCCAAGGCGCCCGCCACGCCCACCACGCCTGCCGAGGACGGTGAGGAACCCGTACAGGAAACCGAGCAGCCGGACCCGGACGAAAGCCCGACCATGCGGAAGATCCGCGAACAGATGCGGCGGGAAGACAAGTTGAAGCGCAGGGGTGGTTACTGATGCGGGACGTCAGAATTCCCCGCGCCTTTGCCGAACCCCGTCACATCGCGATCGGAGCGGTCGTCTTCGACAGCGACATCGAGATGCCGGGCAGAGTGCGGGACGTCGTGGGCGACTACGTAGACCTGGAGCGCCCCACCGGACGCGTGTGGCGCGTGGGATTCAAGCGGCTCCGCCCGGCCACCCCATGGGAACGCCGACAGTTGGCCGCCATCGGCGACCTGCACACGCAACAGCAGAAAGGCCTGGTGTGGCCCGCTCCCGCCGCTCCCGTACGGGCACGGCGCCAACTCCGTACTTCGGCCGTAACGTTCCCACCCCGCCGAAGGCCGCATAACCCGTGACCGCCGACGCACACCGGACGCGCCCCACTCGAACCGAGTTGGAGCGCGTCGGGGCGGAGGGAGCCACACCCTTCTGGCGCGACGCTCCCTGTGACGGGATCGGCTTCATGTCTCTGGTGTCCGCGACTGCTGGCGGCCACCTCGGCATTGGTCTGGTGATCCTCGGGGCCATGGTGGTCACCTGCGTCGTGTTCGTCGCCGTCTTCCGTCGGCACACCTGAGGCGTGGCCCCACCGCCGGACGGTACGGCAGGATCACCGTCCACAAGTGCCACCTTCACCCCGGTGCCGGCCCGATCCATCGGTCACCCGGACCCAAAATCCCACCGCTCACTAGGATTTCACCATGATCCGGGACGGTGAATCAATGCGCGGCGGTCTGTCGACCGTACGCCGTGAAGGCGAGACCATCCTCAGGCCCTGGCGTGTCTGGACCCCGTCGGTGCGGGAACTGCTGCGCCACCTGGAACAGGTGGGATTCGTCGGCGCACCGCGCGCGCTGGGGGACGGTCCCGTGGACGGCCACGAAGTGGTGTCGCTGCTGCGCGGCGAGGTCGGGCTGTACCCGTGGCCGCGCGCTCTCCTCGCGGACGACGGCGTCACCGCGCTCGGACGATGGCTGCGCGACTACCACGAGGCCGTACGCGACTTCCGCCCCTCGCCGGAGGCCGTCTGGTGTGACCCGGACGCCCGCTGGCGTCCCGGGCTGATCATGCGCCACGGCGACCTGACGAGCTGGAACTCGGTCTGGGCGGACGACCGCTTGGTGGGCCTCATCGACTGGGACCTGGCCATCCCCGGCGACGCATTGGACGACCTCGCGCAACTGGCCTGGTACAGCGCGCCGTTGCGGCTTCCGGACCGTCAGCGCAAGGTCGGCTACGGCGAGACCGGCGCCCCGTTGGCACGACGGCTGCGGCTGCTGTGCGACGCCTACGGCGCGGACCCCTCCGACGTGTTGGACGCGCTGGCGCGGTTGCAGCGCGACGAGACCGAGCGCATCGCGCGCCTGGGCCCGCTCGGCGCGGACCCCTGGGCGGCGTTCCTGCGGCAGGACTTCATCCCGGACATCGAGGAGGAACGCGCGTGGGCACTGGCCCGGCGCGAGGAACTCCTCGGCCGAGCCTGACGCGACCCGGCCGGACCCTGCGGCGGGGTGACGCGACGGCTCGACGGCTCGATGTGAGCCTTCCGGCGGATCACGGCGACGTGCAGACCTGGGCCGGCGCGACGCCCCGGTACCCATTTGCGACGAACCCACTTCGGCGCTCGACCCGCTCGCCGAGGAAGCCGTCTACCAATGCATCCGCACCCTGAGCGCCCGCCGCACCGTCATCCTCATCACACACCGCCTCGGCTCCACCCTGAGCGCCGACCGCATCATCGTCCTCGACCACGTACGCCTCACCGAAGAAGGCGACCACGAGACGCTCCTCCAACAGGACGACACGTACGCAACAGTGTGGCGCGCACAAGCGGAGACATACGCCTCGCTGTGATGTCTTTCCATCAGTTCGTGTCGAGATCCGTCCCCCGGGAGACCTCTTCCCACTCGGTGAGCCCGGCCTGCACGGAGTGCAGGTGTGCGGTCAGGGAGTCGACCGCGTCGCTGCCGAGGGCAAGGCGTAGCGGTGTCTTGTCGGCGTCCAGGGCCAGCAGGATCGCGGTCGCGGCCTTCGCGGGGTCGCCGGGTTGGCTGCCGTCGCCGCCCTGCACCATTTGCCGGGTCGCGCCGACCTTCTCCGCGTATGCCGGGTTCTCCTCGGAGAAGTACGCCGCGCCTTTGCCGAACAGGTTTGTACGGAACGCGCCGGGCTCCACGATCAGCACCTTGATACCGAACGGCGCCACCTCGTCGGCCAAGCCCTCCGACAGCTGCTCCAGCGCCGCCTTGGTCGCGCTGTACGCGGAGAATCCGGCGAAAGACAGTTGTCCGCCGACGCTGCTGATGTTCACGATCGCTCCTGTGCCCTGCTCCCTCATCTGCGGCAGCAGTGCCCGGGTCAGACGCGCGGGGCCGAAAACGTGCAGCTCGAACAGATCGCGCAGCTCCTGGTCGGTGGTCTCCTCGAACGCCCCTACCTGGGTGCGGCCGGCATTGTTCACCAGCGCGTCTACCCTGCCGTAGCGGGCCAGGACGTTGGCGGCCACCGCATCGATCTGTTCGCCGTCGGTGATGTCCAGGCTGACCGCCTCGACACGGTGCGGGTACGCGGCAACCAGGTCGTTCAGCGCCTCGGTTCGCCGGGCGGTGCCGATCACCGTGTCACCAGCGGCGACCGCGGCCTCCGCGATGGCCCGACCGAAACCGCTGCTCGCGCCGGTGACCAGCCAGACCTTGGCGTCCTCGCCCATCTTCGTCTCCCTCGTGAGCAACCATTAGGTGCAACCCCGTTGACAGGTCTCATCCTTCGTCAGGAACCGGGTCTGCGTCCAAGACCTGTGGTGATAGCTATGAGTTATGAATGCCCATGGGCGCGACCCGGTGGCGTACGCAGCAATGTGGCGCGCACAGTCGGAGACGCGCCTCGGACGTGAGGTGCCGCAGGAAAGTTTCGCTGCGACCGGATCCCGGTCCGGCGGTGCTGTTCCGGTGGCCCGTCGTACGGTCCGGGGACGGGCCGAGGACATCCGATGGTTCAGCGTCCGGGAAGCCGTTCAGGCCTCAATCACCCGGGGGGTCACCTGTTCGATGGAACATGGTGAACCTGGTCAGTCGTCCGGAGTTGTATTGAGGGCACCGCACGACCAGCACGACCAGTCGCCCGGCAACTCGTAATGCGTGGTCGTCCAAAACCCCTTGGGGTGGCCCTGAATGACGTTGGTTTCCCAGCAGCGCCCGCACTCGAATTCGAAGTCTTCCATCGGATGCCTACGGTTCGGGGATGAGGCGTACGACGGTGATGGTGAGGATCCCGGCCGAGATCACGTAACGGACGATCACGCGGGACACGACGGCCTCCCGCCGCTCTCTGTCCCCGCCGACCGACGTGGAGCCATGACCATAGGGATTGGCCCCGAGAGTGCGTGCCACCGCCGCCCGAAAGCCGCTGGGGGAGGCCAGCTTGCCCAAGGCCTCTTCTGCGACGGGTGCGAAGGCGACCCGGTAGGCGCTCACGCGGCGGCCGACCCGAGTCCGGCAGCCTGCTGCTCGGCACGCAGGAGGATGTCAACGCGGTCGAGGTCGTCGCCCGGGATCACCTCCAGGGCCCACCGGCGGATCAGCCGGCCGACCATCCCCGGCGGAGCGGCCGCGATCTCCTCATCGAACGCGACCCGCTGCTCCTCCGGGAGCGTCGCCCGGACGTCTTTGACGGTGAGCGGCACGAGATACCGCTCACCGTGCACGGTCACGGCGACGGGCCCGTTGACGTCGCGGAGGTGTGGTACGCGATCGAGTTCGGCGAACCCGGCGTTCTGCGCCTGGATCCGCTGAACAGCGTCCTCTTCCTCGGGGTCGTACGGCAGGGGGTCCACCATGAGCCGCTCCTTCACTCTGCGTACGGACGAGACTACCGGCCGCACGCAACCGCTCCACCCCGTACGGCACAAACGCGCCCTCGCGGGTGCTCAAACGTCCGATGCCCGCAGCGTCGCACGACACCGACTCACCCCGTTGTGGTGACCTTCCTCGGCTAGCTGAGAGCTGGTGCAACAGCGATGCGGCGGCCTTGGCGTGGTCATGTGGCATCGAATCATTCAGCGGCTGTACGCAGATCACCTCGACATCGGGCGCGCACGCCTTCACCACATGCCCCACGCCGGTGGCCAGCGCGCCGCCGCCGAGAGCGATCAGGACGGTGTCGAACGACGTCGCGGAGTCCACCAGTTCCAGGCCGATGGTCGCCGCGCCCTCGCAGTTCTCGATGTCCAGGCTGTCCTCGACCAGCCGGATGCTGTGGCACCGCGCGATGGCCGCCGCCCGCTCGCGAGCCAACCCGTGATCGCCGTCGACCAGTTCCAGCCTGGCGCCCAACGCGCGGATGCGATCAAGCTTGGCCACTGTCGCGAAGCGGGACGCCACCACGATGACGTCGAGCCCCCGGCCGCGACCGGACCAAGCGAGGGCTTGGCCGAGGTTGCCCGCGCTGGCGCACACCACGGCCGGCGAGCCATTGCCGACGAGCAGGCTCGCGACTACCTCGGCGCCTCGGGCCTTGAAGCTGCGGACCGGGTTCGCCGTTTCGAGCTTGATGCTCACCTCGCACCCGAGGCCGGGCTCCAGCGCCTCCCAGCGGTACAGCGGGGAGTTGAGGAAAACCGGGTCGATCACCTGGCGAGCCGCCCGGATCCGAGTTGTGTCGAGACGTGTCTGCCGCACAGCACAACAACGTAGTGCCGACGGCACTGTTCCATCGAGTAATTGTCCATTCCCACAGGCCGGTTGAGCTTGATCAGGCTGCGTGGGCTTCGGGGCATTCGACGAGGTGGCCTCGTTCCCAGCACGCCTCGGCTCGGAGGAGGGCGACGAGATGGTGCGCGTTCACGGATCGCCGGCGTTCCTGGGCCGGGCGCAGCGACGGCCTCAGGGCGCGATCTTCTCGGCAACGGGGAGGTAGTCGACGTGCGGCTGTCAATTACGGGAGAGGCCTGAGGACCCAAGGAAACGAGTACCGGATCCGCCGCCCCGCTCACATCCGGTTTGCGACCAGCACGTAGTCGTAGTAGATGAGGTACCCCTCTTCGTCCATCGGGTACTCGTAACTGCTCTCGTTGGCCAGGATCACCTTCAGCTCCGGCAGCCCGTCGAAGCCGGGGTCGTTCTCTTCGATGGTGTGGCCTCGCTCCGCGAGCTGCTCAAAGAGGTCCTCGCTCGGCGTGCGGAAGGCATCGAGCCCATCAAGCACCACCCGCACGTCGGCGTCCTCGTTCGTGAACCGCCACAACTCAACGCCGCTCAACGCTCCCGAGGTAAACCCGAGCACGACGCCCAGCCCGGACTCGTCGTTCGACAGCTGGATCTGCCCGGGCACCGGGTCGCTCGACACGGTCCGGAACAGCCCCCAATCCCGCACCGCGTCCCGCGCTTCCTCAACCGACATGCCCAGCCGGAAACGCGCGACACCGACGTGCGGCAACAGCTCCAGTTCCATTTCGCTCCCAAATCTCATCTTCAGAGCCCCTCTGCGGATCGAGGCTTAGACGGTGATCAGAACGTAGTCGTAATAGAGGGGGTCCCCTTCTTCGTCCACCGGGTAGTCGAAGCTGCTGTGATTCGCGAAGCGCAGCTTGAGATCCGTGACCTCGTAATATCCGTAATCACTCTCGACCACCTCATGCCCCCGCTCCTCCAGAATCCCCGGCAGATTGTCCGCCGGCGTGCGGAAGACGTCAATACCCTCAAGGAGAAAGGCAATATCTTCAGCCTCGTCCTGGAAGCGCCACACCTCAATACCGGTCAACAGTTCTTGCTCCTCCAGCTCAAAGATGAGCACAAGCTGGACGGTATACGCCTCACTGGCGATAACATACTTGCCCGGCGGGCGCCCACTCTCGGGAGAATGATGAACGCTCCCCCAGGCCCGGGCCTCCGCGACAGCATCGTCAAACGACATACCGAGCCGGAACGCCCCCAAACCGACATGCGGCAACAGCTCGATATCCATCCCGCTGTCTCCCCCCTTGCAAGCCTTTGTTGTGCCATCGGCATCATGCCGAGCGGTTCCTACAATCTGGGAACTTCGCCTTGATGTCGTTGGTGTCCGTCCGCTGGCCTCGGGTGGTGCGGCCTGACCGATCAGCTCTCCTGTTGCCTCTGGTCCGACACGTGCGCCTCAAAGCCATAGCTGGTGCTGCAGAATTCCAGGTGCTCGTCGCGATCCATGCGGATGGCCGGTCCGCGACGTACGGAAAGACGGCGGTGACGCGCTCCTCCGTCCCGCCGTACGAGAACCCCCACCCGACATCACGATGTGCCGGAAGCCCGCGCCGGTGGCTTCGGCCAGAGCGGCGCGGTTCCGGTCGGAGGCCGTGCCGATGCCGCGCGGCAGCGTTCTTCAGATCAGTGGCGATGAGGGCATATGCGAGTGCGACCACGATCCGAAGAATACGGATCAACCGCCCCAATCAACCGCCCGCTTTGCAGCGGAAATCGCAGTAACCCGCACTGGGGCGAGTACCGGATTCGCCGCCCCGCTCACATCAGGTTTGCGACCCGCACGTAGTCGTAGTAGATCGGGTACCCCTCTTCGTCCATCGGATACTCGTAACTGCTCTCGTTGCCCAGGCGCACCTTCAGCTCCGGCAGGCCGTCGAAGCCCCCATCGTCCTCTTCGATGGTGTGGCCCCGCTCCGCAAGCTGTTCCAAGAGGCCCTCGCTCGGCGTGCGGAAGACATCGAGCCCATCAAGCACCACCCGCACGTCGGCGTCCTCGTTCGTGAACCGAAATAGCTCAACGCCGCTCAGTGCTCCCGAGGTAAACCCGAGCACGATGTCCAGCCCGGACTCTTCGTGCAACAGGTTGATCTGCCCGGGCACCGGGTCGCTCGACACGGTCCGGAACAGACCCCACGCCTGCACCGTGTCCCGCGCCTCCTCCACCGACATGCCGAGCCGAAAAAGCTCGACACCGGAATGCGGAAACAACTCCAGTTCCATATTGACTCCCTCAGATATTCACGCCAGCAAGGCGGACTCGTCAATTGCCCATCCCCGCTTCTGAAGCATTGCCTGGAGGGGCTTGTTGTGCTTCAGGCTGTTTACCATTTCCTCGATGTGCTGGTCGTACTTGCCCGGGAACCGCCCCTTGATGTCGTCGATGTCCATACGCATAGCCTGGGTGATGCGCCCCTGGTTGATCAGCTCGCGCTGCCACTGATGCCACGCCAGGGACTCCGGCGAGGACCCGGTGCTGTAGAGCTTTCGGTGCTCCTTGTACTCCATGCGAATAGAAGGACCATTGTTGACCATCTGCATCTTGTGCGGCTTGTTCGCGATATAGAAGCCAGGCTCAATGAGGTCCTTGCAGGCTGCCTTGGGCGGGATGTGGTTGACCTCCATCTTCTGCGGATACTGGCTTCCGCTCGCCATCCGGTTCGCCGGCAGCAGCCCCCGTACCAGCCGCCCTCCTGCGTACACCCCTTGGCTATCAGACCCTCGGGGTCCATCCAAGTGAAGGGGTTGACGACGTACGCGGCCGGATTCGGCGCGGGCACGAGGCCGTGCGGGTCCGCCGACATATAGCGCGCGGTCTCAGGGTCGTAGTGCCGGTTCAGGTTGTCGTGCAGGCCCGTCTCCTGGTCCGCGTACTGACCGGGGAAGCGCAGCGGCGTCAGGGCCCGGGCGTCGCGGTTGCGGGAGGTGACGCCCCACACGGTGGAGCGCTTGTGCCAGGCGATGTCGCCCTGTTCGTCGACGAGTTCGGTCGGGGCGCCGATGACGTCCGTGACGATGGCGAAGAACCGGCTGTCCACCTCCTGCTGACCGGTGTCGGCCGGCAGTCTGCGCTCCAGTTGGGACATGGGCTGCGGGCCCTCGTACTCCCACGTCAGCGTCACGCCGGTGGCCGTGTCGGTCTCCTCTGCCAGTTGTGTGCCGTCCCACGCGAAGCGGACCGTGGCCGCGACGGCGTGCCCGTCGGCGGTCATGCGGTGCTTGGCGGTGCGGCGGCCCAACGCGTCGTAGGTGTAGCGCCATTCGGTGCCGTCCGGTGTGGTGCAGGACTCCAGACGGTCCTCCGCGTCCCACGTGTAGCGCCAGGTCTCGGGCTTGCGGGACAGACGCTGCTTCTGGCGCAGTACGACCCGCCCGGCGTCGTCGTACTCGTAGCGCAGCCCGTCCGCGCCGACCAACCGCGTCCCGCTGTAGGTCCGTTCGCCGCCCTGCGTGTCCCGGGCCCTGCCGGGCCACCGGGCACTCGTCTGGTTCCCGGCGGAGTCGTAGGTGTACCGCTCCGTCCAGTCGCCTGCCGTGACGCCGAGCGGGCGCCCCACAGGGTCGAGTTCGAACTGATAGGCCAGACCAGTCTGTTGGTCCGTGATGTGAGTCAGGAACCCGCCCCGGTGGTGTACGTCTGCGACCGGAGAGTGCCGCGGGGCGTGGTGAGCGACCGGCCCGAAAGGCGGCCGATCGTGTCCCACTGCGAGGCGAGCGTGACCGGTGCGTGTGCCGGCCCCAGGGTGCGCTGTGTTTCCCGGCCGAACGTGTCGCGTGAGAAGTCCAGTGCATGGCCGCCGCATTCCACGCGTACACGGTTGCCCGCGCTGTCGTAGACGTACGACGTCATAGCCCCGGTCGGTGTGGTCCGCGAGGCCAGTTCGCCGTGCGGGTCGTAGGCGAACCGCATGCTGCGTCCGTCGACCGTCTCCGCGAGCAGGCGGCCCAGGGCGTCTCACCCGAGGCTGGCAGAGAGGGGGCCCTCCCGGGCTGCTGGCCTCGGCGTTGACAGCACCGCCACTGAGACAAACTCGAGCGAGCACAGCGCCGAACCTCAGGGCGCGATCTTCCGGGCCACGAGGAGGTAGTCGAAGTACAGCGCAAATCCGGTCCTGGGATCTGCCGGGAGTTCCTGGCTGCTCGCGTTGGCCAGGATGACGTTGTAGTCGGCGATCCCGTCGAAGCCGGCGTCGTTGTAGTCGATGGTGTGTCCTCGCCGTTCGATCTCGCGTCGCAGCTTCTTCTTGGGCGTGCGGAACACGTCGAGGCCATCGAGCGAGACGTTCACGTCCTCATCCTCGTTCACGAACCGCCACAGCTCGACGCTGTCCAGCTGCTCCCGCGCGTCGAATATCAGCACGAAGTTCAGCGTGACGTCCGAGTGCTTCACCACGTACTTACCCGGCGGCCTCCCGCCCTCTGGGCTGTGCTTCACCGTGGCGCCCCGCTCCCGTGCCGTCTCCATGGCATCGTCGAAAGACATGCCGAGCTGAAAGGGGCCGGCACCGACGTGCGGCGTGATCTCGATGTCCATCCTTGGTCCTTCTCCATTCACAAGTTCGGTCTGTTCCGCTCGTCCTATTTCAACAGAGCAGCTGTGTCGATCGACCACCCCCCGTGGTTCGCGAGCATCCTCTGCAACGCGCTTGTTGTGCTGCAGGCTGTTGACCATGTCCTCTATGTGCTGGTCGTACTTGCCCGGGAACCGCGACTTGATGTCGTCGATGTCCATCCGCATGGCCTCGGTGATGCGGCCCTGCCCGATTAGATCTCGCTGCCATTGGTGCCACGCCTGCGTTTCATGGCTGTAACCAGTGCTGTAGAGCTGTTGGTGATCGTCGCGGTCCATGGGGATCGCCGGGCCGCGAGTACCTCCTGATCCGCGTGCGGTTTGCCGGCACGGTAGAAGCCCGGATCGCTGATGTTCTTCCATGCCGCCTTAGGCGGAATGTGATTGACCTCCCTGCTGTCCTTGGGCAGAGGGTTGCCTTGGTCGTCGAGGTTCGCGGGCAACAGACCGCCGTACCAGCCGCCCTTGAGCGTGCACCCCTTGGATATCAGGCCTTCGGGATCCATTGCCGTGTGGGGGTTGACGACGTACGCGGCCGAGTTGGGGGCGGGCCCTAGGCCCAGCGGGTCCGTCGAGACGTACCGGCCGGTCTCGGGATCGTAGTGTCGGTTCAGGTTGTAGTGGAGACCGGTTTCCTGGTCGGCGTACTGGCCGGGGAAGCGGAGCGGCGTGTAGGCATCGGCCTCGCGGTTCCAGGCCGTAAGACCCCAGACCGTCGTGCGCTTGTACCAGGCGATGTCGCCCTGTTCGTCAACGAGTTCGGTCGGTGTGCCGATGAGGTCAGTGACAATGGCGAAGAAACGGCTGTCCACGTCTGACTGCGGGGAGCCCGGCGTCAGCCGGCGCTCGAGCTGGGAAACGGGGCGGTGCCCCTCGTAGTCCCAGGTCAGCGTCACGCCGGACAACGTGTCTGTCTGCTCAGCGAGCCTTGTGGCGTCCCAGGAAAAGTGGACCGAGGACGCAGTTGTCACCCCGTCCGGGCTATGCGGTGCTTGGCGGTGCGGCGGCCCAGCGCGTCGTATGTATAGCGCCACACCGTGCCGTCCGGAGTGGTACAGGACTCCAGTCGGTCCTCAGCGTCCCACGTGTAGTGCCAGGTGTCGGGCTTGCGGGACATGCGGCGCTTCTGACGCAACACGACTCTTCCCGCGGCGTCGTACTCGTAGCGCGTCGCGCCCGCATAGGACAGCCGCGTCCCGTCGTAGGTCCGCTCGCCGCGGCTCCCCATGTGCCGCGCCCGATCGGGCCACTGGGCGTGAGTCTGATTACCCGTGGCGTCGTAGGTGTAGCGCTCCGACCAGTCTCCGGCCGTGACGCCCAGCGGGCGGCCCACCGGGTCAAGCTCGAAGCGCCAGTCCATACCTGCCAGTTCGTTGGTTATGCCGGTCAAGAAGCCGTCGGCGCGGTACGTGTATGACCGGTCCCGCACCGAACCACGGGCCGTGATGACCGACTGTCCCGTCAGACGTCCGATCGAGTCCCACTGCGAGGACAGGGTCACCGGCGCGTGCGCGGGCCCTAGCGTCCGCCGCAGCTCGCGGCCCAATTTATCCCGTGCGAAGCCGAGTTCATGCCCTGAGCTGTCGACGCGCACCCGATTGCCTGCGGCGTCATAGTCGTACGACGTGAACGCTCCGGTCGGGGTCACGCGGGAGGCGAGCGCACCGCGCTGATCGTAGCTGTACCGCATGGTACGCCCGTCGACGGTCTCCGCCACCAAGCGCCCGACGGTGTCCCGCTCCACGGCCAGGGAGGACGACGCCGAGTCGGCCTCCACGAGACGGTCCGCGGCGTCGTAGGTGTAGCGGGTGACGACACCGTCCGCGTACTTTGCGAGCAAGTTGCCCACGGTGTCGTAGTCCATGGTGATGCGCTGCCCGAGTGGGGTTGTCCGGGCGACGAGTCGGGACGCCGAGTCGTACTCGTAAGCGGTGGTACGGCCGTCGAAGTCGGTCTGAGAAGCAGTCAGACCCGACAGCCCATAGCGATAACGCCAGGTCGCCCCTTCGGGGTTCAGGACGCCGGTGATCCGCAGCTCGTTGTCGTACGTGAACTCGTAGCGCACTCCGTCCTTGCCTGTGCGTGCTGCGAGCAAGTCAAACCACGTGTACTCGAAGCGAACAATGCCGCCCAGCGGATCGGTGTACGTGAGGCAATTGCCTTCCTCGTCGTACGTCCACGAGTCCGTGGCCCCGTCAGGGGCGATGCTCCGGGTCAGCCAGCCGTCCGCCGTCCACTCCAGGCGGGTTACGGAACCGGCCGGGTCGACGGACTCGTACGGCCGCCCGAAGGCGTCGCGGCGCACCGCGTAGGTGGCACCGTGCCCGTCGGAGACCGAAAGGGGCAGGCCCGCCTGATCGTTACTCCGCGTCTCGGTCTCGCCGGTCGGGAACGTGACGGCTGCGACGGCACCCGCCGCGTCATGGGTGAAAGTGGTCGAGGTGCCGTCTGGCGCGACGATCGCGGTGCGGTTGCCGTGCTCGTCGAAGGTCTGGCGCCACACGATGCCGTCAGGGCCGGTCATCGTCTCCGGGAGGTGCAGGGCGTTGTACGTGGTCGACGCCTGACGCCCGTCCGGGTAGTGGACGATCAGCAGGTTGCCCGCGTCGTCGTACGTGAACCTGGACGTGTGGCCCAACTCGTCAGTCCGAGCAAGGAGGTTGTCGTAGCGGTCCCACTCGAAGCGCACCGTGTGGCCAAGCGGGTCGGTCTCGCTGACGGTCTGCCCGAGAGCGTTGAGGAGGGTGATGGTGACCGCTCCGGTGGAGTCGGTGAAGCGGGTTTCGCGGGCGGCGGTGTCGTAGGCGAAGCGTGAGGACAGCGCGCCGCCGGGGCCGATCGTCTCCACGACCCGGCCGGCCGCGTCGTACACGTAGCGGTACGTGTGACCGTTTCGGTCGGTCCATGACGTGACGCGGTGCTCGCCGTCGTACGTGAACCTCAGCGGCACGCCGCGCGCTCCCGACACCGCGTCGAGGTCGTGGGCAGCGTCGTACCCGAACGAGGCGACACGGACCCGGCCTTCCGGTGTCCGCAGATCCAGCGAGGCCACCCGGCCTATTCCTGTGTCGCTCGTGACACGCACGCGATAGCCGCCCTCGTGCAGGACCATTGAGGGGAGGCCTTCGGTATCGCGTGCGAACTGCAGGGCGTTGCCGTGGCGGTCCTCGATCTCGCCCAGCCAGTACAGGCCGCCGGAGGCATACGGGTTGCCGGTGAACCGGCGGGTAAGGCCCGCACGGACATCGGTCGTGGCGTATGTGACGTCGCCGAGAGTTGACCGGCCGTCGAAGGTGAGCGCTATGCGCTCGCCCTCCAGCGGCAGTATCTCTTCGCCCGACTCGCGGGGCAGTTGAGGGTAGACCAGCAGGGAACCGTCTTCGCGGGCCCAGACGGCGCCACTGCCCGTCAACTCCAGGCGCTCGTCGAGGGTGGAGGCCCAGCTGGGTCCGAAGCAGTGGCCGTAGCGATAGCCGGATATGTGGGTACGCCGTAGTACCAGAGGCAGGATGCCGGGCAGCGCCAAGTCCGTCTGGGAGAGGACCATTTCACCGCTGGCGATGTCGACCGGATCGGTCTTGCAGCGGCGCGTCGCCATGGCGACGGCCCTCTGACGCGCCGTGTCGAGAGCGTCCTTCATGGAGCCGGGCAGGCGCCGGACCGCGTTGACGCGGGTGCGGCCGCCGTCCTCGGCGCCCTCTTTCCTTCCGGATGTGATGGCGTGCAGACGGTCACGGACGTCGTGGTCCGTCTCCTTGTGTATCCGCGAGGCAGCCTTCACCCGGTCCGGCACGGTCTCCGTGATGTGCTTGGCTATCTTGCCCAGAGCCTTCTCAGAGCCCTTGAGCGCGCCGTGCAGCACGCTGTCGAAGGCCTGCGTGAACGGATCACGGCCCTTGCTGCGGCCGAACGCGCCCCTGGCCCGCCCGAGCGGCAGGGAAGCGGCCGCGTGCAGCTCGCTGCCGCGCCGCGAGACCTGCCCGGCACCGTCCTCGAACTCGGTGTGGTCAATCCTGGTGGCCTTCTGAGCGCCGCCCGCGCCGCTGCTTCCGTAGGAGCCGCCGGCGGAGGCGATGTGCATACTTCCATGCCCGCCGTGTCCACTCTGTCCGCCGCTACTGCCTCCGGACCCGCCGCTCCCTTCGACGGGCGGCATGGAGAACGCCCCGTCTGCCAGGTCGAGCACCATGTCCTCGACCATCGCCTCCATTTTGGCGTTGATCGGCTCGGTGATCTTCGCAAGGACCTCGTCGACGATCCGGTCCACGGCCTCGTCGATGATCCGCTTGACCGCCTGCCGCATCGCCGTAATCTCGGCCGCGCCGATCAGCGCGGACAGGCCGCCGGTCACGAAGGCGAACCCGGCCGAGATACCCACCGAGGCCGCCATGACGCCCAGTTCGATCTCGGCCTTGGTCTTCATTCCGAAGATGATGTCCGCCAGGACGTCGCAGGCATCCGCGAACAGCCGGGCAAGCTCCGGGAGTTTCTCCAGATGGCTCGCCTTGACCTGGTTCCAGTGGTTCTCCATGGCGTCGACGGCCCAGCCCTCCGAGGAGGACAGGATCCGTGAGAACGCCGTGTGCGCGTCGCCGCCATGGCCCTCGAACTGCTCCGCGAACTCCCTCATGGCGTCAGCCATTTCACGGTAGTCGTCCTCGTCCACATTCGGGAACTTGATCCCGATGAAGTCCAGGACCTCATCCAGCCAGCCCGGAATTGTGTAGCCCATCCCCGTATCTCCCCCGTTGCTGCACCTGTTCGCGGAAGCCGCGCTCATGCGTTGCGGGTGAAACTCTAGTGCAGCTCCGAACACGCTTGCGGATGGATGCTGGGCTTCCAAGTGGCCTTGAGTGGGGAGGCCGTTGTAGCTCTACCTGCCGGGTTGGGGACTTCCGTACGGGAACACGCGCACCGGTAGCGACGTGACACCTCTTGCGTAGGCATCGGCGCCACCGTGGCCGTCAAGTGGCAACGAGCCCCGGCTGAATCCGGGCGCCTACGCCGCCGACATCGCCAGTCCGGAAATGTCGGGCTGGAGGCACGAGGCTCCGATGGATTCCAGTACCTTCCCAAGGCACAATCACCGGCACCAACCAGGTCTGCTTCGCCAACGAACCCGAGACTGGGACACAGAGGGCAGATTCCGTGAACGAGCATGTACGTCGTCTCGTCAGAATTCTGGGGGTGGACACCGCGACCCCGCAGCCGCGGGACTGATCCGCCATCGATTCGGAACTCCAGGTGCGGCTACCCGACGACTACAAGGCGTTCGGGGCCCCCTCTTCGTCCGTCGGATACTCGTAACTGCTCTGGTTGGCGAGTCTCTTGTTCAGCTCCGGCAGTCCGTCGAAACCCATGTCGTCCTCTTCGATGGTGTGGCCCCGCTCCGCGAGCTGCTCAAAGAGGGCCGCGCTCGGCGTGCGGAAGACATCGAGCCCATCAAGCACCACCCGCACGTCGGTGTCCTCGTTCCGGAACCGAAACAGCTCAATGCTGCTCAGCGCTCCCTTGGAGAAGCCGAGCATGATGTTCAACCTGAACTCGTCATTTGTCAGCTGGATCTGCCCAGGCACCGGATCGCTCGACACGATCCGGAACAGCCCCCCTCCCGCACCGCGTCCCGCACTTCCCCAACCGACATACCGAGCCGAAAACGCGCGACGCCGATGTACGGCAACAACTCCAGTTCCCTATTCGCTCCCGAAGATCATCGCCAGAGCACCCTGCGGATCGAGGCTTAATCCTTGATTGGTGCGGCCGACCTGGCGGCCTGCTCGATCTTCGCGCAGTAGGCTGCACGGGATTCCTCGTCGATCTCCTTCTCGAATTCGGCGCGCAACCCGGTCCGGCCGTCGAGGCCCTCGCGCAGGATATCGGCGTGCCCGGCATGCCGGATGGACTCACCGAGGACGTGGACCATGACGGCGAACAGGTTGGTGTCGGCATAAGGCTTCGGCCACCACGGCACGTGGCCGAAGGTATCGAGGGGAAGCTCGTTGATCGTCGCGTCCGAGTGTTCCCACGTGCGCCGGTAGAACCCGATTATCTGATCGCGGGTCTCGTCCTCGGTCGCCCACAGATCGCTGCCGATGGAGTCCTGCCACCGGGGCAGCAGTTCCGGGGAAGGGCGGTCGAAGACCTCGCCGAAGTACCTGGCCTCGACGGTGGCCACGTGTTTGACCAGGCCGAGGAGGTTGGTCCCGGTCGCTGTCAAAGGTCGGCGGGCGTCGTATTCGGACAAGCCGTCGAGTTTCCAGAGCAGCGCCTTGCGGTTCTGCCGCAGTCTCCCGTGCAGGTTGTCTTTCGCGAATTCATCGATCATGCGGCATGAGCCTGCCATGGGCTGCTCATGGTCTCAAGATCCCGTACAGGGTCCGCAACGACTGGCAGAGCCGAGGCCTGGCCGAGGCCGCCGCCCTGACCTGCTACAAGAATCTCGCGAAACTTGCCACATGAGACAACCTCTTGGACGGTGATCAGAACGCAGTCGTAATAAAGGGGATCCCCCTCTACGTCCACGGGGTAGTCGAAGCTACCGCAGTTGACGGTACACGTCTCACTGGCGACGACATATGTTCCCGGCGGGCGTTCACCCTTGGGAGGTTGATGACGCTCCCCCAGGCCCGAGCCTCTGCGAGAGCGTCATCAAGCGACATACCGAGCCGGAACGCCCCCGAACCAACATGCGGCAAAAATTCAATATCCATCCTTCTATCTCTCTCTCGCAAGCTCGTGCCCGTCGTCGGCATTCGAATAGCGGGCCACCTGCGCCTCCGAAATCGTCCGCGGAGAATATCCGTGCACCACGTCCTGCGCACGGGGCTATCCGAGGCCGCCGTTGCTCTGGAGAAGCTGGGCGTTGATCCATCCGCCCTCCGGCGAGCAGAGAAACGAGACGAGATTCGCGCAGTCCTGCGGCACACCGAGGCGTCCCAGGGGCGTGGAGCGGATCATGTCCTCCTTCGGCTCCTCAGCCATCCACCCGGTGTCGGTCGGTCCGGGATTGATCGCGTTGCAGGTCACTCCCAGGTGGGCGAGCTCACGGGCGGCGGCCAGCGTGATCCGGTCCATCGCTCCCTTGCTTGCCCCATACGGGAGGTTGCCGACTGTGTGATCACTGGTCAGGCTGACGACGCGTCCGCTGCCGTGCTGTCCGCGAAACCGCAGCCCGTACTCCCGGATCAGCAGCCAGGCTGCCCGCGCGTTGACCGCGAAGTGCAGGTCGAAGCTCTCCACCGTCGTGTCCAGCAGCCCGGAGTCGACCGACTCGCAATGGCAGAGCACCAGCGCGGTGACGTTCCCCAGCTCACGCTCGACGCTGTCGAAGAGCTGAGCCGGCACGGCCGGGTCGCTCAAGTCCGCCTCGATCGCGAACGTCCTCGCCCCAAGGGACGCCACCTTGTTCCGCAGCTCCTCCGGCGCACCCGGCTCCATGCCCCACTGCATGCGCGCGTCATACGGAGTCCAGTACGTGAAGGCCACGTCCCACCCGTCCCGGGCCAGATTCAGCACCACGGCCGCCGCGATCCCCGCCGAACGTCCCGCCCCCGTCACCAAGGCAAGCGGGTGCCCCGTCTCTTCCACGTCGTGCCGGCTCTCCCCGTTCGTCTCACCATTCATGAACCTCATCCTGGCGGGCCGTCCTTCAGACGGCACCCGGTTTCCCGGGCCCTGCCGCGCTCACACTCATGGCGGGAACGGCGTGCTCCGGAGCCGTCAACGCTGCGTCTGCGCCCAAGAGTGGGTGGCTTGGTGACGGTAGTCCCTGGGCGGAAGGCCGTAGGCGGTGCGGAAGGCGCGGCTGAAATCGGCGTGGTGGGTGAATCCCCAGCGGGTGGCGATGGAGTGGATGGGGGCAGTTCGGAACGCGGGGTTGGTGAGGTCGTGGCGGGCGCGTTCCAGGCGCTGCCGCCGGATCCAGAAGGCGACCGTGGCGTCTTCGTCCAGGAACAGGCGGTGGAGGTAGCTGAGGGAGATGTGGTGTGCGGCGGCGATCGAGCGCGGGGTCAGGTCGGGGTCGTGCAGGTGCCGCTGGATGAATGCCTGAATCCGCAGGGTCAGCGTTCGCCGACGGGTGTCCGGCGCCAGGGACGTGTCGCTGCCGAGGCTGTGGGCGAACAGGGCGGCCACCAGGTCGGTCACGACCATTCCCAGACGGGGTCCGTCCTCAGGAGCGTATTGAGCGGTGTCGCTGGTCAGCTGGATGAGGAACTGGGCCAGCAGCGCGCCTACGCCTTCCTTCGCGGACATCCGCCGCCCGATCGCCTGATCGGCCCGGCCCCTCGGCATGGGCAACTGCTCCTTGGGAAACTCAACTCCGACGATCCTGAGCTGCTCCTGGCCGGTCCATGTCTCGGACGGCCGCGAGGATTCGTTCGTATGGAACTCGTACGCGTCGCAGGTCACTTCGTCCCTGCCCAGGATGAGTGTCCCGCTGCCTTTCAGGACGAGAGTGAGCTGGTAGACCTCGGGGTCGGACTGCCTGATCAGTTTCGGCGTCCTCCGAAAGACCAGTGGCAGAAATTCACCCGGCCATACCGATACCGCACCGAGTCCGATCAAACGCTGGTGCACCCGGAAGTCGGCCGCATGGTCGCTGCGCAGCTCCATCGGCGCGTATGCCCGGCTCATGAGCTCCCGCCAGCACTCAAAACGGTCCGCCGCAGGCACGTCCTCACTCCGGAACACCGTCTCGACCAGCACGTCCCCCACCAACTCTCATCGAGTCCCCGAGCGGCTTGCCACTGCTCCTCCACTTTCATCCCATGCGGACGAGCACTTCAACAAGGAAGTGGCCAGGCAAAATGTGATGCGATCCGGCCTACATAGTCACGGTCGCCGGACGGGCATCCCAGTGGCGACCGTGCCACTGCCTGCGGCCTACGCCGGGTTCCCTCCCCTTCTCGGTACATGCGGGTGCATGCGGCCAGTTGCTCAGCCGAGACCAGACCGTGCAGCCCGACCGTGCCGCCGCGCTGAGCGCCCGAGCGCATTGAGCCGTGAAGCGGGGGCGCGGTCGGCGGGGTCCGGTTACTCCATGGCCGGTTCCGGGGTTCGTTTGAACATGCGCGTCGCGGTGATCTCTCCGTGGACCTTTTCGCCCTCCGGGTCCTGGTGCGGCAGGCCCGGGCGCAGGTGTTCCTCCACGCTGATGTACTTCAGGCCCGCGCGCAGGTCCGCGTCGTTGCGCAGGCGGATGACCAGGGGGAATTCGGCGAGTGCCGTGGTGTCGAACAGGCCTGTGGTGTAGAGGAGTTGGACGCCCAGCGCGTCCGAGACGGCGCGCTGGAGTTCCAGCAGGTACGTGGCGTTCGCGCGGCCGATCGGGTTGTCGAGGAAGAGCGTGCCCGCGTGCCGGTGCTTGTCCCGGCCGCGGTCGTTGCTGCGCAGGGCGGCCATCGTGCAGTAGAGGGCGATGGCGGCGGTGAGCAGCTGGCCGCCGGAGAAGACGTCGCCCATCTGCCCGACCGGCACCCGCTCCGCGCGCAGTACGGCGTCCGGCTTGAGGATTTCGACGGCGACGCCCTTGGGCTCCAGCGCCGCCTGGACGCCGCGCAGCAGCAGCGTCATGCCGTCCCTGCGCAGGTCCGAGTTCTTCTTGACGGCGGCGCGGGTCGCCTCGTCGATGACCTCGCCCAGCCGTTCGTTGAGCGTGGCCCTGTCCGTCTCCTCGAAGCGGATGCGCAGGAACTCCTGCCCCGACCACTCCCCCAGGCCCTCGGGCAGCCGGGAGAGCCGCTGGGCGGAACGGAGGGTTGTCAGCGCGGATTCCACCAGCCCGCGCAGCCGGTCCACGATGGAGTCGCGGTTGCGTTCCAGCTGCGCCAACTCGTCCGTCAGTACTCGCAGTCGGGGCGCGAAGGCCTGTGCCCAGCGGTCGGCGTGTTCGGGGAGGGCCGCCGCCGGAAGCTCACGGATCTGCTGGCGGGCGGGGGTGCGCACCTGCTCGTAGCGAGTGGAGTTGGCGTGCCGTACGAGCACGTCGCAGGTTTCCCGTACGGTCGCCTCCGCCGTGGACAGGTCGGAGGCGCAGCCGCGCAGCGAACGGCGGGCCTCGGCCCCGGAATGCCGGGCCTCCTCCAGAGTGCCGGGGTACGGCTCCGGGGACGCCTGTGCCTCCTCGTCCGCCTCCTCCTCGGTGGCGGCGCCGCGCAGCAGGTCGCGCAGCATCGCGGCGGTCTCCTCGAAGCCGCCCGCCGCGTCCTCGGCGCCCCGGTGGGCGTGCAGCAGTTCCGCGTGGGCGGCGCGGGCGGTGTCCAACGCGTCGGTGCGTACCGCGAGTTCGGTGGTCGCGGTACGCAGCAGGGTCTGGGCCTGCTCGGCGTCGGTGGGGACCTGGTCCTCGGGCAGTTCGGTGTGCGCGTCGCCGTCGGCGGGGGCCAGCCGTTCGGCCTCGCCACGCAGCCGGCCCAGTTGCTCACTGGTGGCCGTGACCCGCTGCTCCAGCATCTGGACGAGTGATTCGGCGCGGGCGGCGGCGGCCTGCCGGGACGGGCCGTCGGCGCCGTCGGTGGATTCGAGGAGTTGGGCGGCGCGGGTGCGCACCTTGTTGGTGAGGCGGTCCAGTTCGGCGAGGGCGGCGCTCTCGTCGCTCTCAGCCCGGGCCTGTTCGGCGCGCAGGTCGGCGCCGACGCCGACCTTCTCGTACAGCTGGGAGGCAGCGCGGTAGGACTCCCGGAGCGAGGGCAGGGCGACGCGCGGGGCGTCCGGGTCGGGCTCCGGGAGCGTTTCCGGCGCGCCGGCGATCTCGGCGCGTTCGGCGCGCAGCGCGCGGGCGGTGCGGCGGGCGTCGTCGGCGGCGCGCTGGGCGGCCCTGCGGTCCTCGTCGGCGGCGCGGGCCCGTTCCAGGCAGGAGGTCGCGCGGGCCTCGGACTCGGCTGCCTCGTCGGCCAGTTCGCGGAGCTTGACCTGCCAGCCCGCGCGCTCGCGGAGCCGGTAGGCGAGCCCGGAGAGTGCGTCGGCGGCGCGGCGGGCCCGCTGGGCGGTCTCCTGGCGTTCGTCGCGGACGCGGGCGGTCTCGGCTGCTGCTTCGTCCGCCTCGGCGCGTGCGAGACGGGCCTCGGCGAGCGTGGCCGCCGACGTCTCGGCGGATTCCCGTGCCGAGGCGGCGCCCGCGGCGAGTTCGGCGAGCATGCCCGGCGGGCAGTCCGTGCGCCAGGAGTTGAGGCGGGCTGCGAGGGAGCGGTCGCCGGCGAGCCGGGCCGCGAGCACCTTGATCTCTTCGTTGCGGGCGGCCTCGCGGGCGCGCAGGGCCTGCCGCTCCTCGTCGGCTGCGTGTTCGTCGTGCATCGCGGGGTTCGGCGGTACGAGGAACACGCCGTCCTCGCTTCCGCTGTCCGGCTCCGGTACGGGGGCGAGCAGTGCGGCCGAGGTGCCGACGGCGACGGCGGAGCGCGGCAGCAGTGCCGCGCCCGCGAGGACTTCGCGCGCGCGGGCGTGCGAGGCCGGGTCGGTGATGACGACGCCGTCGACGAGTCCTGGCCTGGCGGCAAGGACCGCCGCGTGGTCGGCGGGGGCGACGGCCTGGGCCAGGTAACGCCAGCCGGGCAGTGCGGGGATGCCGTGCTCGCCGAGGTATTCGACGGTGGCGAGGACGTCGGGGCCCGGGGGCAGCAGGCCGCCGTCGCCGAGCGCGCCGAGGATGCGGGAGTCGTCGGCGGCGACGGTCCGCAGGTCGAACAGCTGGCGCTCGGCGGAGGCGACGCCCTGGTCGAGCAGTTCGCGCAGTTCGTCGGCGTAACGGTCCAACTCGTCCGCGCTCAGGGCGCCTTCTGCGGCCGCGCGCTGCGGGACGGGTACGGGGGTGGGCTTACCGGGGGCGCCGCTCTGTTCGCCGCTGCGGGGTGCTGGGACCCCGGCCTGGACAGGCGGCGTGCCCGGCAGGCTCAGCAGTTCCGCGAGGCGTTCCTCGGCGGCGATCGATTCCGCCGCGCGCCGCTCCGCGTCGTACGCGCGCTCCGTGGCCTGGGCGGCATCGGTGGCGCGGGCCGCGGCCAGTTCGGCGCGGGACTCGGCCGCAGCCGTCTCCCTGGCCAGGTCGGCCGCGATGCGCGCGGCCTCGCGGGCGGTGTCCCAGGCGGCGACCGCCGACTTCTCCGCGTCGCTGGCGGCGAGCGCCGCGCGGGCCGGGTCGGCGTCGGGCGCGGAGTCGTCCAGCCAGCCGGCCCGTACCGCCTCCTCGGTCTCCTGTCCGACCTCGGCGAGGCGCTGGCGCAGGTGCCCCGTCTCGCTGCGGGCGCGCTGCGCCTCGGTGGCGGCGGCCGTCGCGTCGCGGTGCGCGGCTTCGCCGATCTCCTGGAGAGCGGCCGAGCGCTCCTCTTCCTCGTTGGCGACGCGCTCGCCGTCCTCGGCTGCGGCGTGCAGCGCGCGGACGAGGTCGGCGGCGGCCGTGGCGCGCGCGGCCAGGGCGGGCGCCGCGTCGCGCTCCGCCTCCCGGATCGCGACGGCCACACGGGCCGAGCGGTCGGCGGCGGCGCGGTGGCGCAGCACGTTCTCCGCGGCCTGCCAGGCGGAGTGGAGCGTACGGGCGTCGGTCAGCTCGCGGCGCTGGGCGGCGGCTCGCTTCTCGGCGGCGGTGAGGGCCAGGGAGGCGTGCCGGTAGGCCAGTTCACTGGCGATGAGCGCGCTGCGGCCACGGGCTTCCTCGGCCTCGGTGACGGTGTGCGCTGCGCCGGTGACCTGCTGGGCGAGGTCGGCGGCGCGGCTGCGCTCGTCGGTGGCGCGGGCTCCGAGACGGCGTACGAGCATCCGGGCGCGGCGCTCGGCGGCGGTGTGGATGTCGCGGGCGCGGGAGCGGATCTCCGTCGCGTCGACGATCCGGCCGAGCAGGTCGACGGAGCCCGCCGTGAAGTCGCGCTCCGCGGTGAGTTCGGCCCTGCGGCCCAGTTTGTTGCCGAAGCCGCTGACGAGGTCGGCGAGTCCGTCCGTGTCGCGGGTGTCGGTGACGGCGCGCAGCAGCAGGTCGGTGAAGTCGGAGTCCTTCTTGACCGCGAAGAGTCCGGCGGCCTCGCCCTCGTCGGCGTTCATCTCCCGCTGATAGCGGAACAGTTCGGGGTCGAGGCCCATCTCGCCGAGGTGTTCGTTCCAGCGGTCGTGGATCTCCTCCCAGTGGATGTCCAGGTGCGGATAGACCTTGCCCGCCTCGGTGATGGCGTCCCGGAAGCCCTTCATCGTGCGGCGCCTGCCGCGTGCGCCGGAGGCGCCCTCGACCGGTCTGCGCACCGCCGCGGACTCGGCGACGGGCAGGGAGTCAAGGCTGAGTCCGGGTCCCGGACGGAAGGAGTACCAGGCCTCCGCGAACTTCCTCGGGTCGTTGGACACCTGACGGCCGCGCCACTCACTGGCCTTGCCGACCACGATCAGCTCGCCGGTGAGCACATGCTGCCATTCCAGGGCGACATGGCCGCAGTCGTCGGCGAGCAGGAACTTGCGCAGCACGCCCGAGCTGGCGCCGCCGAGGGTGTTGCGGTGACCGGGCAGCATCACCGAGAAGATCAGCTTGAGCAGGACGGACTTACCGCCGCCGTTCTCCAGGAAGAGCACGCCGGCGGGGGCCGGGCGGCGCGGTGGCCCTACGGGCTCCTCCTCGAAGAACTCCGCCTGGGTGGGAGCAGGGGTGGGCACGGGCGCGCCCACCCCGCGCAGGTCGAGCAGGGTGTCGGCGTAGCGCGCACCGGCAGGCCCGATGGAGTAGAGGCGGACCCGGGACAGCTCGTACATGGCGGCGGACTCTCGTTGGTAATAACAGTGGGGGGTGGGGCTTGGGCCGGCAGCGGGCCGGGTCAGGTGTGGAAGGGCAGGCCCGCGTCGGCGGCCAGTTCGAGACCTTCGGCGTCGGGCGGCGGCAGCAGCGTGGCCGAGCCGTCACTGACCGGCACGATGCCCAGCTCGAGAAGCTCGGCCATGGCCGCGTCGCCCGCCATATCGCGCACCTGGAGCTGGTAGCGGGCGGTGGTGCGGTACGCGCCTCCGGCGTCGTCGCCGGTGCGCTGGAGGAAACCGGAGTCGGTGAGGAAGGCGACGGCCTTCCCGATGATGCCGGTGGTCGAACCGGCCAGCCTGCGGGCGTCCTTGGTGGCGCCGGTCGCGCTGCGGCGGGCGTAGGTCCGCCAGGCCGCTTCGAGACCGGGCGCTTCCGTCGACGGGTCGGTGTTCTCGCCCTCCGCCTCGGCCCGCTCCTCGAGGCGGCGGCACGCCTGGCGTACGAAGGCGTCGACGCCGTTGACCGTGATCCGGCCGATGTAACCGTCGTCCGCCAGATCTTCGGGACGGGGGAACGACATGGCCGCGACCGCCAGATGGGCGAGGCCGTGCAGGAAGCGGTCGCCGGAGTCGGTGGAGGCGCGGCGGGCGTAGTCGCCCATCCGGACCGCGAAGACGGAGTCCTCCGCCGCCGTCACGGCCATGCCGGCGCGTGGGGAGACCTCGAGGACGATCAGCCCGAAGCCGGTGGCGATGGCGTCGGCGATCCGCGCGAAGGCGGTGTCCTCGCGGTAGCGCCGCAGCAGTTCGGTGTACTCGGTGTCCCGGGCGGGCAGCAGCTTCGGCTGGAGCCCGAAGGAGACGAGCCGTGCGGCGTCCGCCGCGTCGGCGGGTGTGAGCGCGCCGCTCGTGCTCGGCGCGGTGGCCTCGGCCGCCTCGCCGGGATCGCCCCACGCGGCGCTGTGCTCTGCGGGGTGGTCGCTCACGACTGCTGCTCCTTGCGGTGGGTGGGGTGAGGGGTGTGACGCGTGCGGTGAGTGGTGGCTGTGACGAGAACGACGCGGCCGGCGGTACGGGTACGGCCTGCGGTACGGGCACGGCCTGCGGTACGGGCACGACTGGCGGTGTGAGTGCGGCCGCCCGTACGCGTACGGCCGGCGGTGTGAGTGCGGCCGCCCGTACGCGTACGGCCGGCGGTGTGAGTGCGGCGAGGCGTACGCGTACGGGCGGGGGCCGTCGCCGTGCCAACGCCGCCCGTGCGCCGGTGCGGTGACCGTGGCGTGCGCCGCTGGGCGGGGGCGCTCACGCCGCCTCCGTACGGCCGGCTGCCATGCCCGCCACGTCCAGCAGCGCCGTTCCCACTATCAGGTCGGCGCCGCCGAACTCCGGGTCGTCGAGCACCGTGCCGTCGTCCACGGCGAACAGCAGCTGCCGTTCGCCCTGCCGGTAGGCCGTGCCCACCGGCGGGCTCGCGGCGTGAATGGCGAGCAGGGCGACCAGATACGGCAGTTCGGGGTCGCGGCCGCGGGCCTCGGCCAGCAGGCCGGACAGGCGGCGCGGCGCGTCGTGTTCGAGGTCCAGCAACTCCATCGCGGACGCCAGCTGCTCCTCGCTGAAGCGGCTGTCGTCGGGCGTCGCGATGAGGTCGGGCTCCGGCATCTCCGCGCCCAGATGCTCGCGTTCGACCGGTGGCGTCAGCAGCAGGCCGATGAGATCGCTGACCCGGACCGCCGTCGGCGTGCGCAGACCCGTGCCACGCGCGAAGAACGCGTCCGTCACGCGCGTGGCCTGCTCGACGGGCAGTGGCAGGATCGGCGCGACCAGCTGTCCGTACAGGTCGAGGCCGGTGCGGTTGGTGGGCCGCGCGAAGGCCTGGCGGTCCTGCTCCGCGCGGAACAGCGGGCCTGCCTCCAACAGCCGGGACTGGAGCTGTGTGTGCCTGCGGATGCAGTCCTTGACTATGTCGACCAGCTCGGCGGCGCGCCGCTTGTGCTCGGCCGTCTTCGGGTCGGAGCCGGTCTCCGCCTCGTCGCGGGCCTTGCGGATGTTGTTGAGGATCGCGTTCTCATGGCGGTAGCGGTCGGCTACGTGGTCCAGCGCCTCGTCGATCATGTCCGGGACCGCGTTGAGCCAGTCGACCGCGCGGACGTTGCGGCGGGTCGCCTCCAGCGTCCTGCGGAGCGTCTCCGCGTACTGCACGGTGCGGTACCTGGCCTGCTCGGCGGCGAGTTGGGCGTCGGCGAGCCTGCCCCTGTTGATCAGCACCTCCAGCTTGACCTCGGCGGCGATCTGCGCGCTCGTGACGTCCGTGTCGAGCGCGCCCACCAGCACGTTCACCGCTTCGTCGGTGGTGCGGAGGTAGACGCTGCCGCCGTCGCCGGGCACTTCCTCGATGAGCTTGAAGTCGTAATCCCTGCGGGTGTAGACGCCGTCCGTGCCGAACGTGCCGTAGACCGCGCGGAATCCGCGGTCGACACTGCCGACGTTGATCAGATTCTCCAGCACCCAGCGGGCGACCCGCTCGTGCTCGGTGACCGGACGGCGTGGTGCCTGGGCTGCGACGCGCGGCAGCAGCCTGGCCACTATCTGGTCGTGGTCGGCCCCGGTGTCGAAGTCCATGTTGAGCGTGACCAGATCGATGGCGGCGAGCGCGATCTCGGCCATCGCGTAGACCGAGAACTCGCCCGCCAGATTGGCCTTGCGGGTGTCCAGATCATGCAGCGGCGCGGTGCACGCGAGCGCGCGCAGCCGCCGCGCGAGCCCTTCGTCGGCGGCCGGGCCCTGCGCGGGCCGCGGCCGCGCGCTGAGCTGGGGCGGAACGGATTCCGTCGAGGCAGGCGAAGTCACGTGGACAGATTAGGTCCTCGGACTGACAACGGCCGAAACGGCGCAGAGTGACCACGCGGCGAAGTACGGAAGAAGCGCGGAAGGATCATGGAAGAAGCCCGGCGGAAGCCGGAAGAGACCAGGAAGGAGACCGCAAGAAGCCCGAAGTGAGCCCGGCGGAAGCGCTGCCGGAGCTCAGTCCCGTACGGCTGTGGCGGTCCCGCCGGCCGCGACGAGACGCGCGTACACCTCGATCAGCTGGTCGCGCGAGTCGTCCAGATACGCGGCGAGCAGCCGCTCCGCGCCCGCGCCGTCCCCGGACTTGAGGGCTTCGAGGAACTGCCTGTTCCGTACGAGGTACGGCTCGTGCAGCCCCCTCGGATCGTCCACCACGTGGAAGGCCAGGCGCAGTTCGGCGAGCACGCCGCGCATCAGCTCGTCGGTGCGCACGCTGCCCGCCAGCGCGACGAGTTCACGGTGGAAGTGGATGTTCGCCGTCGCGACGCCCTTCCATGCCTGCTCATCGGCCGCGAGTTCCCCGGCCTCCACGGCCTCTTCGAGGCCGCCGACATCGAAGGGAGGCGCGCCGAGCCCCCGTACCACCGCGCACTCGACCAGGCGGCGCGTGCGGTAGATGTCCCGTACGTCCTCGACGGCGAGCACGCGTACGAAGACGCCGCGGTTCAGTTCGTGCACCAGCAGCCGCTCGTGGGTCAGCAGCCGGAAAGACTCGCGCAGGGTGTTGCGCGAAACGCCGAGTGCCTTCCCGATGGCGTCCTCGGAGAGCCGTTCTCCTGGCGGGAAGTGGCCTTCCGCGATGCGGGTACGGAGGATCTCCGCGACGCGCTCCGCCGTACTGGTACGGCCCAGCAGCGCGCGGTCGTCCGACAGCGGGCCGAGCGCGGCCCCCGACGCCCCGGTCGTGCCGGCCGTCCTGGCCGTCCCGGTGGTCCCCACAGCGCGCGCTCCCCCTGTTTGCCGAGTTTCCCGGATTCAATCCTAGAAGTCCTGAAGAGAGAACGAACCGGAAGGGGGAACGAACCGGAAGGGACAGCGACACAACATGCCCCTTGTGGGATCGTTGAACAATCTTCTCGGTTTCTCTCCCCACGGAAGGTGACTCCATGACCCCGGTGGCCATCGATCTCAACGCGGACCTCGGTGAAGGCTTCGGCCGCTGGCGGCTGACCGAGGACGAGCAGCTGCTCTCCGTCGTCACCAGCGCCAACGTCGCCTGCGGCTTCCACGCCGGGGACCCGGCCACCATGCGGCGGGTCTGCGCCTGGGCCGCCGAGCGCGGCGTACGGATCGGCGCGCAGGTCTCGTACCGCGATCTGGCGGGCTTCGGGCGGCGCTCCATGGACGTCCCGCCGGACGAGCTGGCAGCGGAGGTGGCATACCAGATCGGCGCGCTCCAGGTGTTCGCCAGGGCGGCGGGCGCCGAGGTCGCGTACGTCAAACCGCACGGCGCGCTCTACAACCGGATCGTGCACGACGACGAGCAGGCCGAGGCCGTCGTCCAGGGCGTCAGGCTGGCCGGCGGGCGGCTGCCGGTGCTCGGGCTGCCGGGCTCCCGGGCGCACGCCGCCGCCGGGAGGGCCGGGCTGCCGGTCGTCACCGAGGCGTTCGGCGACCGCGCGTACACCGCGCGGGGCACGCTGGTGCCACGCGGCGAGGACGGCGCGGTGATCACCGACCCGGCGGCCGTCGTGGAGCGTTCGGTGCGGCTGGCCACCTCAGGCACGGTGGACTCCCTGGACGGCCGGCCCGTCGCCGTCCGGGCGCGCTCGCTCTGCCTGCACGGGGACACCCGCGGCGCGGTCGAACTCGCCCGCCGGGTACGCGAAGCACTGGAGGCGGCCGGGGTGCGCGTGGAGGCGTTCGTATGAGGACGCTCCCGGTCGGCGACCGCGCGCTCCTCGTCGAGCTGGACAGCGCCGAGGAGACGGCGGCGCTCCACGCCGAACTGCTGCGCCGCCGCGCCGCGGGCACGCTGCCCGCGCTGCGCGAGATCGTGCCCGCCGCACGCACCGTGCTGCTGGACGGCCTCGCCGATCCGGCGGGTCTCGCCGCGCGTCTGGAGAGCTGGGTGCTGCCGCCGCCGGACGTGCGCGCGGCCGATTCCGTGGAGCTGGCCGTGCGGTACGACGGACCGGACCTGCCGGAGGTCGCGGCGCTGTGGGGAGTGTCGGAGGAGGAGGTCGTACGGATCCACTCGGCGGCCGAATTCCGGGTCGCGTTCTGCGGGTTCGCGCCCGGGTTCGGCTACCTCACGGGCCTCGCGGAGCGGTACGCCGTGCCGCGCAGGCCCTCGCCGCGTACGTCGGTTCCGGCCGGTTCGGTGGGTCTGGCGGGGCCGTACACCGGCGTGTATCCGCGCTCCTCCCCGGGCGGGTGGCAGCTGATCGGGACGACGGACGCCGTCCTGTGGGACTCCGCGCGCGACCCGGCGGCGCTGCTGGGGCCGGGGACGCGCGTGCGGTTCACGGCCCGGTCGGCGGGGGCGGTCCTATGACATACGGAGACGGCCGGGCGCCGCGTCAGGACCGGACGCTCACGGTCGTGCGGGCGGGCGCGCTGACCACCGTCCAGGACCTCGGGCGCGTGGGCCACGCCCATCTGGGCGTGCCGCGCTCGGGGGCCCTCGACCTGCCCGCGCTGCGGCTGGTGAACCGGCTGGTGGGCAATCCGCCGGGCGCGGCGGCTCTGGAGACGACACTCGACGGCTGCGCGGTACGGCCGGCGCACGCCGTCACGATGGCCGTGGGCGGCGCGCCGTGCGCCGTGTCGGTCGACGGGCGGCCGGTGGCCTGGGGCGCCTCGGTACGGGTCGCCGCGGGCGCCGTGGTGGAGGTGGGGACGGCGACCTCCGGGGTGCGCGGTTACGTGGCGTTCGGCGGTGGCGTCTCCGTGGAGCCCGTGCTCGGCAGCCGGTCCACGGACCTGCTGTCGGGGCTCGGTCCCGCGCCGCTGCGGGAAGGAACCGTCCTGCCGCTGGGCGCGCCGGCGGGCCCGCCGCCCCCGGTCGACGGCGTGCCGTGGCGCGCGCCCGCCACCGAACTGACGCTGCGGGTACGGCTCGGCCCGCGCGACGACTGGTTCACGCCGGACGCGCTCCGGACTCTGACCACGGGCGTCTTCCGCGTCTCGTCGGAGAGCAACCGGATCGGGATGCGGACGGAAGGACCCGCGCTGGAGCGCGCCGTGCACGACGAGCTGCCGAGCGAGGGGATGGTGGCCGGGGCTGTGCAAGTGCCTTCGAACGGCAGGCCGTTGGTCTTCCTCACGGACCATCCGACGACCGGCGGTTATCCGGTCGTCGCGGTGGTCCGGGAACGGGACTTGGCGGCGATGGCCCAGGCAGCGCCGGGCACGCCGGTGCGGTTCGTGGCGACGCGGCGGTGAGGGGCGACGCGACGGTGACGCGCGACACGACGGTGAGCGGGGACCCGTACCGAGGCAGAGCCGCGCGCGCCGCGGTTCCCGTGCCGGGACCGGTGCCGGTGCCGGTGCCGGTGCCAGGACGGAGCCGCGCGCCGGGCAGGGCCGCTGGTCAAGGAGACGGGACCACGCTCACTCCCGTGTTCCGGCCGCCCCGAGCCCCGGGCCCATTCCTCCCATTCCCGGGAGCCCGGTGTTCGGAGTCAGGGCCGCGAGCGCCCGGGACAGGGCCTGCTCGGCGCGCAGGTCGAGGCGCGCGCTCGTACCGCGGGCCCGGTGCCGTATCTCGTCGCCCGCCAGCCGCAGCAGTTCCGGCAGCAGGTCGTCGCACCGCCTGATCACCCAGCCGGTCCCGGCCGTGGCGAGCCACAGGAGCGACGCGGTCCGGGTCGGCGCGGGCTGGTCGGACTCCAGCGCCGGGGGCGGACCGAGATCCACACCGCGCTCTGCGAGCAGGGCGTGGAAGCGCCGCGCGATCATGCGGTGTCCGCGCTGCCCCGGATGCAGCCGGTCGGCGCTCCACAGCGAACGGTCGGCGACCCAGGAGGCGTCCGACATGTGCAGGTGGACGGAGTCGTAGCGCGCGGAGAGGGCGTGCACGACGGCGTTGACCGCGCGCTGACGGCGGGCCAGCGGCCTGGCCAGGGGCGCGGGCAGCGCGAGCATGCTGCCGGGGTCGGGGAGGCAGGCGGTCAGCAGCAGGGTGCCGTGCGCGGCGAGGTCGCCGAGGACCCGGTCGAGGCGCCGGGCGAGATCCTGGATGTCGAAGGCGCGGCGCAGAGTGTCGTTGACGCCGACGACGACGGCCGCGATGTCGGCACCGAAGCTGATGACCTCGGGTCTCTGGAGCTCGTCGACGTCCCGGGTCAGCGCCCCGCTGACGGCGAAGTTGCGGAACAGCACTTCCGGTTCACCGGCCGCGTCCCCTCCGCCGGACCCGCCGTCACCGCCCCCGAGCAGCGCGGCCCAGCCCCGCCACCCGCCGTCGACGGGGTCGCCGATGCCCGCGGTGAGGGAGTCCCCGAGCGCGGCGAACCGCAGGGGTCGGGTCCGGGCGTACGCGCGCCCCGCCCGGTCCGCGACCGGCGCGGGAACGGGCGGTCCGGCCGGCGCCTCGAAGACGGGCGGTCCGGCCGGCGGTGCGGGGACCACGCTGACCGGCAGCGCGCTCAGCGGCGCGAGCAGCCCAGCCACCGGCTCGGAAACGGACGGTTCGGCCGATAGCTCGGAGACGGGCGGTCCGGCCGGCGCCGCCGGGACCACACTGACCGTCAGCGCACTCGGCGCGGGAACGGGCAGCACAGCCAGCGATCCGGGAACGACGGGTACGGGCGGCGCGGCGGACGTCTTCTCCCCCTTCGCCTCCGCGGCAGACGCGGTCTCCCCCGTCGCCTCGCGCATCCAGGCGACCACGCCTGCCGCCGTCCCGGGCGCCCGGCCCGTCCCCGGGGACGGCGCGCCCAGGCCCTCCCCGTCGGACGGCCGGCCGGACGCGCCGGTAACGCTCCCGCCGGTCCACACGACGCGGTCGCCCTGGCCCGTCCGGATGTCGACAGCAGGACCGGCCTCAAGCGGCCGCGCCTCCACCGGACGTGTCTCCACCGGCCGCGCCTCCAACGGCCGCGTCTCCTGCGTCTGCGCCTCCTCCGCCGGCGACGTCATCGCGGCTCTCCGCCGGAGCGCCGCTCCCGTATCTGTCCCGCCGGATCCGACGGCGTCAGGGGGCGGAGTACCGGAGCCTCGTGGGCGTCCAGGAAGGCCGTGACGGAGTGATCCCAGCCGAACAGCTCCGCACGCGCCCTCGCCGCCTCCCGGCGGTCCGCCTCCGGCCGGGTCAGCAGTTCCTGCACCGCGTCGGCGAACGCCGCTCCGCTGTCCGGCGCGGCGATGCCCGCGTCCCCGATCACCTCGGGCAGCGCGGAGGACGCGCTCGCGACGACCGGTGTGCCGGAGGACAGCGCCTCCAGGGCCGAGAGGCCGAACGTCTCCGCCGGGCCCGGAGCCAGGCAGATGTCGGCCGACGCCTGGAGATCGGCCATCGCGCCCCGGTCGCCGACGTGTCCGAGGAACAGCGCGGGCAGCTGCTGGGCGCGGGCGCGCCGGACCAGGCCGGCGCGCAGCGGACCCTCGCCCGCCACCACCAGCACCGCCCGTACGCCCCGCGCGCGCAGCTCCGCCAGCGCGTCGAGCGCGGTCCCCGGCCGTTTCTCCACCGACAGCCGGGAGCCGAGCAGCAGCAGGACGTCCGCTCCCCGCGCGTACCGCTCGCGCAGGGCCGTGCTGCGCCGGTCCGGCGTGCAGCGGGCCAGGTCGACGCCCAGGGGTGCGCGCAGCACGTTGTGCGCGCCGATGCGCAGGAACTCGCGTTCCGCCCATTCGGTGGTGCACACGATCCGTGAGTACGACCACGCGCTGCGCGTGTTGAGGCGGTCCGCGGCCCGGCCGGCCGCCGCGCCGGGCACGCCCCAGGTGCGCAGGACGCCGTCGGCCGTCTCGTGGGACACCATCATCGACCGGACACGGTTGCGGCGCGCCCATTCCCCGGTCCAGCGCAGGGTCGTCCGGTCGGATACCTCGAGCCGGTCGGGTTCGAGCGATTCGAGCAGTTCCCGTACGCGCCGCTTCGCGGTCAGCACCCGGTAGCCGCCGGTGCCGGGCAGCACGGGCCCCGGCACGGTGATCACCCGGCCCTGCGGGGTCCGCTCGTCTGACATCCGCTCCCCGGGCACGATCAGCACCGGGTCGTGCCCGGCCGCCAGGTAGCCGCGCCCCAGCTCCTGGAGCGCGGTGCGCAGGCCGCCAGAGGAGGGCGTGACGAAGTTGGCCATCCGTACGATCCGCAGGGCGCTCACGCGACCACCGCCATGCGGGCGCCCAGCACCTCGGTGTAGTGGTCGATCAGCTGGTCGCCCACCCGGGCCCAGGTCCTGCCCTCGACGGTGGTCCGTGCCGCGCGTCCGTAGGTCGCGCGCACGGCGGGTGAGGCCTGGAGGTCCCGTACCGCGTCGGCGACCGCCCGCGCGTCGTGCGGGGGCACGAGCAGTCCCGTGCGCCCGTGGTCGACGAGGTCGAGCGGACCGCCGGCCGCGGGCGCGACCACCGGTACGCCGCTCGCCATGGCCTCCTGCACGGTCTGGCAGAACGTCTCGTAGGGCCCGGTGTGGGCGAACACGTCGAACGAGGCGAAGGTGCGCGCCAGTTCGTCTCCGGTCGTGCGGCCGAGGAAGACCGCGCCGGGCAGCGCGGTCCGCAGCAGCGGCTCGCTCGGTCCGTCGCCCACGATCACGACCCGTACGCCGGGCAGTTCGCAGACCTCGGAGAGGAGTTCGACGTGCTTCTCCTGCGCGAGCCTGCCGACGTATCCGACGATCAGCTCTCCGTTGGGAGCGAGCTTCCGGCGCAGCGCCTCGTCACGCAGCTCGGGGCGGAACCGTACGGTGTCCACCCCCCGCTGCCAGAGCCGGACGCGCGGTACGCCGTGCTCGGTGAGGTCACGGACGGCCGCGCTCGACGGCGCGAGGGTGCGGTCGGCTGCGCTGTGGACCGTACGGATCCGGCGCCACGCGGCGGCCTCGCCCGCGCCCACGTAGGTGCGCGCGTAGCCGGCCAGGTCGGTCTGGTAGACGGCGACGGCGGGCAGGCCGAGCCGGGTGGCGGCCGTCATGCCTCTGTTGCCGAGCACGAAGGGGCTGGCCAGGTGGACGAGTTCGGCGCGGTGCGCGGCGATGGTCGCCGCGACCCGCCGGCTCGGCAGCGCCACTCGTACCTGCGGATAGCCGGGGAGGGGGAGGGAGGGGACGCGTACCACGGGGCACGGCGGCTCCAGTTCACCGTCCGAGGCCACCGCCGGGGCGATGACGAGCGGATCGTGACCGCGGGCGGCGAGGTGCCGTGCGGTCTGGAGGGCGCAGTGGGCTACGCCGTTGACGTCTGGCGGGAAGGACTCGGTGACAATGACGACACGCATACCCGTGTTGTCGTCCTGCGGGACGTGTCCCCGCCAACGTCGATCTTGCCGCACGGGAAACGTCCCGTGAGCATCTGACTTCGGCCGGTCCCAGGGGTACGAAACCGGGAGCGAACACCCCCGGGGCACTCGCGCACCTCGCTCCGGCGGCAGCGGCCCGGCGTCTCCGCACGGTCACCGCGCCGCGGTGTCGGGCCCCATCCTGCTGCGTACGGCGGTCTGCACCTCGGCCTCCTCGGCCGGGTCCGCGGCCAGCCGCCGCAGTTGTTCCGCCACACGGACGTCCGCGGTCTCCGCGTGCAGCGCCGCGACCTCCCTGGTGGTCTCCTCGCAGTCCCAGAGGCATTCCACGGCGAACCCGGTGGCGTACGACGGGTCGGTGGCGGCGAGCGCCCTGGCGGCGCGGCCCCGCAGGTGCGAGGAGGCGGTCTCGCGGTAGACGTGGCGCAGCACGGGCGCGGCGCAGATGATGCCGAGGCGTCCCGCGCCGTCGGCCAGGGTCCACAGCAGGGGGGCGTCGGGCCCTTCCGCACGCACGGTCTCGCGCAGCGCGCCGAGCACCAGCTCGGTGTCCTTGGTGGAGCCCCGGGCGGCCAGGACGCCGGCGGCGGACGCTCCGAGCGCGTCGGGACGGTGGATCCAGCTCCGCGCGCGGTCGACGGCCGCGGCGCCGCACATCCGCTCGAAAGCCGCGATGGCGGCGTCGGCGACGGTGCGGTCGGCGCCGAGGGCCGCGGCCTCGATCAGGTCGAGGACGGCCGGATCGCCCACCTCCGCCAGGTAGTGGAGCGCCGCGCACCGGGCGCCGTCGGGGCCGCCGGCCGCCGCCTCGACGATCGCCCGCCGGTCCTCGGGTCCCGCGACGGCGGTGAGGCAGCGGGCGGCCGGTACGTGCAGCACGCTGCCGCGTTCGAGCGCCTGCTGCGCCCAGTCGAAGACGGCCTGCACGCTCCAGCCGGGCCGGGGCCCGGTGGGGCGCATCTGGCGTTGCCAGCGGTCGAAGGAGCCCTGTTCACCGGCTGCCTTGATCCGGGCGCCGATGGCCGCCCTGGGATCGTCGGCCCACAGCCGCCAGGGCCGGGGTTCGTAGGCGTCCCGTACGACCGCGGCCAGCTCGGTGTCGCCCTCGGGGGTGGCGGGGAACCGGGCGAGGACGGGAGCGGCGAGGGCGCGCAGCCCCGCGTCGTCGTCGCGCAGCGCCAGCTCGTCCAGCGCCCATGCCCAGTTGGCACCGGCCGCCGCGTACCGCCGGAGCAACAGGAGTGCGTCGTCCCTGCCGTACGAGGCGAGGTGGCCCAGTACGGCGAGGGCGAGCCCGGTCCGTGACTCGTCGGTATCGAGGTGGTCCTCGGCGTGGAAGAGGTGGTGATCGACGGCGTCGAGATCACCGTGGAGATCCAGATAGAGGCGGGCGTAATACAGCGAGCGGTTCTCGACCTGCCAGTCGTGGCGCGGGTCGTTCAGCACGCAGTGGTTGAGGGCGGCGAGCGCCTCCGCGCGGGGCGCGGCGAGCGCGTGCAGTGTGCCGTCACCGCGGCCCCTCTGCAGCAGGCCGAGCAGCGTGCCGCTCGGCGCTATGACTGGATCGAACATGTGGAAAGCCTCACATCAAGCTGTCGACGCAACCGGGGAGTTTTGACCTAGGCCGCGCGGCAACATGATCGTCCGACTGTCGTCGTGCGCTTGGTGTAGACCATCTTTCGCTGCCTCTCGTCGGTGGCCCCTTGCAGGCCCGACGTCATGATGACCCACCCATTTCGCCACCGCGACCACATTTACGACGCCTCCCTCACTGGGCTCCGAACAGCTCCAGGAGGTCTGTCTTCCCAAACATCCTTGCGGTATCCACCGCCGAGGGCGTGCCGGCCGCCGGGTCGGCGCCGCCGGCGATCAGCGCGCGGATCACCGCGTCCTCCCCCTTGAAGACGGCACCCGCGAGCGGGGTCTGCCCCCGGTCGTTGACGCGGTCCGGGTCGGCGCCGCGCTCCAACAGGGCCTGTACCGCGCCGGCGTGGCCGTGGTAGGCGGCGAGCATGACGAGGCAGTCACCCCGGTCGTTGGAGAGGTCCGCGGACACTCCGGCATCCACGTACGCGGCCAGCGTCTCCGTTTCCCCGCTGCGCGCGAGATCGAAGATCCTCGTCGCCAGTTCGATCACCGCGGGATCCAGGGCGTCGCTCATCGGTGGACCGCCTTTCACATCGTTGACCTGCTCCGCACGGGCAGCCGCACCGTACGAGTGAATCGACAGGGTACTGCCCGGTAGCCCGGGTACCGCCCGGTAGCCCTACACGCTCCAGCCCGCGTTTTCGCCACCCGAGAGGTGTCGCCACGTGGGCCGATGCAGTGAAATCCTCAGTATTTCACCCATTTACACCTTAAGCCCCATAGATACTTGCCGTAATCCTGGAAGAACTCATGGTGACTGTCCCCTCAACCAGGAGAATCCCCATGATCCTGTCCATCTCAGGCGTGATGCTCTTCGGCGTCATCGTCTTCCTCTTCTTCAGGAAAGACGGCCTCAAGCCCTCTCACGCCTGCGTCAGCGTGCTCTTCGGCTTCTATCTGGCCGGCACGGCGATCGCTCCGAGCATCACGGCCGGCAGCGCGAGCCTCGCCGGTCTGTTGGGCGGGATCAAGTTCTGACCTTCCCTTCCATCCCTTCCGCACCCTCAGGAGACCGATGTGGCCCGGCGACCACTCCCCCGCATTCTGACCAGCGGCAGTGCGCAGATCGCGCGCAGCCGCGAGATGGCCAGGACAGCAGCCGACAGCGCCACCGACGTGCTCCATCCACTGATCACGGTCTCCCGTGGTCTGCGGCTGCTGGCCAGGGCAGGCCGGCAGAAGTGGGCCGCCACACCCAAGGAGCGGCGCGGCCCCGCGCTGTTCCTGGTGGCGGCCTGCGTCCCGGTGGTCGCGCTCATCCCCTACGGCCCCGCCCTGGTCGTGATCACGGTGATGGCCGCGGCCGCCTGGAAAGGACGTGGCGGTGCGCCCGCGGCCGCCGGCCCCGGCGAGGCGCAGACGAAGCGGCTTCAGTCCCTTTACGACGCGCTGGTGCCGTACTTCTCCGTACCGGAGGACCCGGGCCCGCTCTTCGCCCACGGCGGCGACTGGAGCACCGCGTTCAGCGAGCACGCGTTCGACGGTGACGGACGGCTCACCCGGCTCCGGATCACGTATCCCCCTTACTTCACCGACGGCGACCCCGAGGCGCGCGCCCGGATCGAAGCGCTGCTGCACGCCAAGTCGGGGCGCGGCCGTGAGTACCTGTTCGACTGGGACGAGGAGGGCAATCAGCTCGCCCTGAGCGTCCTGCCGCCGCTCTCCACCTCCGTCGCGGCCCAGCACTTCGTCACCGTCCCCGGTGAGACGGTGCTCGGCTTCACCGACGGCGGCACGGTGCAGCGCACCGTGCCGGTCACGGACGGCGAGGACGACCGGGACGCGCCCCCGGTGATCTGGCGCACGGGTCCGCGCTCCACCGAGCCGCATCTGCTGGTGGCGGGCCAGCCGGGCAGCGGCGCCACCACACTGCTGCGCTCCCTCGCCCTCCAGGCGCTCCAGCACGGTGACGTACTGATCGTGGAGAGCGGCGGCGCGGGCGAATTCGCCTGCCTGTCGGGGCGTACGGGCGTACTGGCCGTGGAGAGCGGGCTCTCCGGCGCGCTCTCCAGCCTCGAATGGGCCGCGCACGAGACGGAGCGGCGGCTGGTCTCCGCCAACCGCGCCAAGCAGGCCGGGCACCCCGCGCCCGACGACGTCAGAAGGCCGCTGTGGATCCTGGTGGACCGGCCCACCGTCTTCAGCCATATCGCGGCCCTCGACGGGCGGCCCGACCCCCAGGAGCTGCTGCACGTACCGCTGCGGCACGGCCGGGCAGCGCAGGTGACCGTCGTCGTGGCCGATCAGCTCGAAAGCCTGGACGCGCTCGACAAGACCGTCCTGACGCACACCCGCGCCCGGGTCGTGCTCGGCCCCGCGACGCGCCCGCTGGTGGAGGCGGTGCTCGGAGCACCGCCGCACACCACGCCCACGCCGGACGTCCCGCCCGGCCGGGGCTACGCGCGGCTCGGCACGGGGCCGGTGCTCAGGCTCCAGGTCCCGGCGACGCCCGACCCGTACGACGACGCCACGAGCGAGGCGCACCGGCAGGCCGTCCGGGACCTGCTGCCCGAGCTGCACGTGCCGCTCGCGGCGGCCAAGGAGCGGGTACCGGAGGGCGAGCGGGTCCCGGTCGAGGAGCGGGTGCCGGCCGAGGGGTGACGTCAGGCGACGGACGTACGCGGTGTGTCCGTGCCGGTGCGCGCGCCCGTCTCGACCAGACGCGCGGCCGCCGCCAGCCGGACCGCCGCCTCGTCGGCCAGCGCCCCGCCCACGGTGAACGGCAGCCGTACGTACCCTTCGAACGCGCCGTCGACACCGAAGCGCGGCCCCGAGGGCACCCGCACCCCGACGCGTTCGCCGGCCTCGGCGAGGCGCGAGCCCGAGAGCCCGCCGGTCCGCACCCACAGCGTCAGGCCGCCGCGCGGTACGTCGAACTCCCACGACGGCAGCTCCCTGCGGACCGCCGCCACCAGCGCGTCGCGGTTGCCGCGCGCCTGGGCCCGGCGCAGGCCGACCGCCTCCTCCCAGCCGCCGGTCCGCATGAGCCAGTTGACGGCGAGCTGTTCGAGCACCGGGGTGCCGAGGTCGGCGTACGCGCGCGCCGCGACCAGTGAGCGGATCACGTCGGGCGCCGCACGCACCCAGCCGATCCGCATGCCCGCCCAGAACGCCTTGCTGGTGGAGCCGACCGTCACCACCGTGCTGCCTGACGGGTCGAAGGCGCAGACGGGCCCCGGCATGTCCAGGTCCGCGTCCATCCGCAGCTCGGTCATGGTCTCGTCGACCACCACCATCGTGCCCGCCGAGCGTGCCGCGTCGACGAGCTGCCGCCGCTGGTCCTCGTCGGCCAGCGCGCCCGTCGGATTGTGGAAGTCGGCGACGACGTAGGCGAGCCGGGGCGCGGCGTCGCGCAGCACCTGGCGCCAGCGGCCCAGGTCCCAGCCGGCCAGGCCCTCCGCCATGGCGACGGGCACCAGCCTGGCGCCCGTCTCACGCATCAGCTGGAGGATGTTGGCGTACGAGGGTGACTCCACCGCGATGCGCTCGCCGCGGCCCGCGAAGAGATGGCAGATCGCGTCGATCGCGCCCATCGCGCCGGTGGTGACCATGATCTGCTCCGGCATGGTCGGGATGCCGGCCCGGGTGTACCGCTCGGCGAGCTGGCGCCGGAGCGCGGGCAGCCCTGCCGGGTAGTCACCGTGGGTGTGCGCGTACGGCGGCAGCTCCTCCAGCGCGCCCTGGACGCCGCGGGTGAGCCAGGGCTCGGGGGCGGGCAGCGCGGCGGTGCCGAGGTCGATGACCGTGCCGAGCGCTTCTGGCGGCAGGGGTTCGAGCCCGCGCGCGGGCAGCGGCTTGCCCGCCGGTACGGAGGTCCAACTGCCCGCGCCCCTGCGGGATTCGAGGAACCCCTCGGCGCGCAGCGCCTCGTAGGCCGCCGCCACGGTCGTCCGGCTGACGGAGAGCGAGAGGGCCAGTTCGCGTTCGGCGGGGAGCCTGGCGGCGACCGGGACCCGCCCTTCGAGGACGAGCAGCCGGATCCCGTCGGCGAGCGCCCGGTAGGCCGGCGGCTTGCGGGTGCCGGGGCCGGCGGGCCCGGTCTGCTGGGCCTTGAGCTGCCGAGCGAGCTGGGCGGCCCCGACCGCCGAAGTCCACTGGGTCATGGAATTCAGTCCACCTTCACCGAATTGGCCATGGTTGACGTCTGTCAGCCAGCCACAGAGTGACATGCGCCAGTCCACTTTCGCCACCAGGGGGAACCACCATGTCCAGAACCGCCATGTCCCTCACCTCCGGCCTCCGGGGCATCCGTCTCCCCCGCCGCCTCGTCCAGCTGTACGCCGGTCTCGCGCTGTACGGGGCGAGTTCGGCGCTGATGGTCAGGGGCGGCCTCGGCCTCGAACCGTGGGGAGTGCTCCACCAGGGGCTCGCCGAGCTGACCGGGCTCTCGATGGGCGTGGTCTCGGTCGTGGTGGGCGCGGTCGTGCTGCTGCTGTGGATACCGCTGCGGCAGCGTCCCGGACTCGGCACGGTCTCCAACGTCTTCGCGGTCGGCGTCGCGCTGGACGCCACGCTCGCGCTGGTACCCGACGCGCACGGTCTCGTGGCCAGGACCGGCCTGCTGATCGCCGGCATCGTCCTCAACGGCGCCGCCACCGGCCTCTACATAGCGGCGCGCCTCGGGCCGGGACCGCGTGACGGCCTGATGACCGGCCTGCACCGGCTGACCGGCCGGTCGCTCCGGCTCGTCCGTACGGCGATCGAGGTCGCCGTCGTCGCCACCGGCTTCGCGCTCGGCGGCTCACTGGGGATCGGAACGGTGCTCTACGCGCTCGCGATCGGCCCGCTCGCCCAGCTCTTCCTGCGCGTCTTCGCCATCCCCGCGGCGCGGAGCGGCAGCGCGGCCGTCGCCGCCGGGTCACCGGAGCAGGCCATACTGCGCCCGTGACTTCTGGACGCCATCCCTACCTCGACCACCCGACCCCCATCCCGTTCGCCCACCGGGGCGGCGCGGCGCACGGGATCGAGAACACCGCCGCCGCCTTCCGCCGTGCGGCCGGTCTCGGGTACCGCTACTTCGAGACCGATGTGCACGCCACCGCCGACGGCCGGCTCGTCGCCTTCCACGACGCGACCCTGGACCGGGTGACCGACGCCCGGGGCCGGATCGCCGATCTGCCCTGGTCGGAGGTGAGCCGGGCCAGGGTCGGGGGCAACGAGCCGCCGCCGCTCTTCGAGGATCTGCTCGAGGAGTTCCCGGAGGCCCGCTGGAATGTCGACATCAAGGCCCTTCCCGCCCTGGTCCCGCTGGTCGAACTGATCCGCAGGACCGACAGCTGGGACCGGGTGTGCGTGGGCTCCTTCTCCGAGGCGAGAGTGCGCGCCGCGTACCGCCTCGCGGGGCCGGGGCTGGCCACGTCCTACGGCGTACGTGGCGTACTCGGCCTGCGGCTGCGCTCGTACCGGATCCCCTTCCCCGTTCGCGCGGGCGCCGTGTGCGCACAGGTTCCCGTGGAACAGAACGGCATCCGGGTGGTGGACGAGCGCTTCGTGAGGACGGCACATGCCCGGGGCCTTCAGGTCCATGTCTGGACGGTCAATGAGGCGGACCGGATCTCGGAGCTTCTGGATCTTGGCGTGGATGGCATCATGACCGATGATCTGGAGACGCTGCGCACGGTGTTCACCGAGCGGGGAGTCTGGAATTGAGGCCGCGTCACGACACGGCCCGCCCGGCTCGGGCGCTTCGTACGGGGAGAGCGGGGGGACGCGGGTGAGCGCCGGCACGGTGGACATGACCGACGGGCCGGCCGGAGCGGCGAAGGACCGGGTGCGCGAGCAGCGCGGCTGGTACTTCTACGACTTCGCGTCGTCCGTCTACTCGACGAGCGTGCTCACGGTGTTCCTGGGCCCGTATCTGACCGCGGTGGCGAAGGCGGCGGCCGACGCCGACGGCTTCGTCCATCCGCTGGGCATACCCGTGCGGGCCGGTTCGGTCTTCGCGTACTCCGTCTCGGTATCGGTCGTGGTGGCGGTGCTGCTGATGCCCCTGGCCGGCGCGGCGGCCGACCGTACCGGCAAAAAGAAGCCGCTGCTGGCCGTCGCCGCGTACGTGGGAGCCGCCGCGACCCTGGGGATGTTCTTCCTCGACGGGGAGCGCTACCTGCTCGGTGCCCTGCTGCTGATCGTGGCGAACGCCTCGCTGTCGGTCTCGATGGTCCTCTACAACGCGTTCCTGCCGCAGATAGCCGGGCCCGAGGAACGCGATGCCGTCTCTTCCCGGGGATGGGCCTTCGGATACACCTCGGGCGCCTTCGTCCTGATCCTCAATCTCATCCTCTTCACCGGTCATGATTCGTTCGGCGTCTCGGAGTCCACGGCGATCAGGATCTGCCTCGCCTCGGCCGGGCTGTGGTGGGGCGCCTTCACGCTGGTCCCCCTGCGGCGGCTGCGCGACCGCGCGGTGCCGCGCGGCGGCGAGGGAGCCGTCGGCACGGGCTGGCGCCAGCTGAGGAACACCCTCAAGGACATGCGGCGCCACCCGCTGACGCTGTCCTTCCTGCTCGCCTATCTCGTCTACAACGACGGCATACAGACGGTGATCTCCCAGGCTTCCGTCTACGGCTCCGAGGAGCTGGGCCTGGACCAGACGACACTGATCACGGCCGTGCTGCTGGTGCAGATCCTGGCGGTGGCGGGGGCGCTCGGCATGGGGCGCATGGCCAGGACGTACGGCGCGAAGCGCACCATCCTGGGCTCGCTGGCCGTCTGGACGCTGATACTCGCGGCGGGGTACTTCCTGCCCGCGGACGCGCCGGTGTGGTTCTACGGTCTCGCCGCGGCGATCGGCCTGGTACTCGGCGGCAGCCAGGCGCTGTCCCGCTCGCTGTTCTCCCATCTGGTGCCGCACGGCAAGGAGGCGGAGTACTTCTCGGCGTACGAGATGAGCGACCGCGGGCTGAGCTGGCTGGGGCCCCTGGTCTTCGGTCTCGCGTATCAGCTCACCGGCAGCTACCGGGACGCGATCATCTCGCTCGTGGTGTTCTTCGTCCTCGGATCCGTCCTGCTGGCAAGAGTGCCGATCAGACAGGCGGTCGCGGCGGCGGGCAACCCCGTACCCGCGCGGATTTAGACGTTGAAGTCAAAGGGCGGTAGTGTACGCGTTTGGCCTGACAGGGGGACCGTTCCTGCATGCCGTAGAAATGAAGACGGCGGGTGACATCTCCTGTCAGATGTGACAAACCGGGCACCGGCGGGTAACCCACCCCTTGGAAAGCAGCGGCACGACGGCGACGCAGACCCAGTACGGGAATCATTACCGCCGACCGGACGTTGACCGGATGACGACGACAGCGACACCTGTCCTGTGGGCGACAAGCCCGGGAGGCACGATTCATGAGTGAGCGAGCTCTCCGCGGCACGCGACTTGTGGTTACCAGCTACGAGACGGACCGCGGCATCGATCTGGCCCCGCGCCAGGCGGTGGAGTACGCATGCCAGAACGACCATCGATTTGAGATGCCGTTCTCGGTTGAGGCCGAAATTCCGCCGGAGTGGGAGTGCAAGGCGTGTGGCGCCCTGGCACTCCTGGTGGACGGGGATGGCCCCGAAGAGAAGAAGGGCAAGCCTGCGCGCACGCACTGGGACATGCTCATGGAGCGGCGCACACGCGAGGAACTGGAGGAGGTGCTGGCCGAACGGCTGGCAGTCCTGCGTTCCGGCGCCATGAACATCGCCGTGCACCCGCGGGACAGCCGGAAGTCCGCCTGACCGCGTAACAGCAGCACAAGAGCGACCGTAAAGCCGCGGGCTCCGACACATGAACGTATGTGGCGGAGCCCGCGGCTTTTGGCTGCGGTTTCTGACTGTGACCCGCGGCTCGCGGCTCGCGGCTGCTGGATTCCGCCGGCCGGTGACCGCCCGGCCTTCCGCCGGCGGTTCTACGGGGTGAGCGGAGGACGCGGGCCGTCGTTCCCGTCGCGGCGGGGCGGCTCGTCGTCCTTGATGACCTCGCCCTGCACCACCTTGCCGTCCTGCTGCCGCATCCGGGCCTGCTGGAAGGCATCGCCCAGCGTGCCGGGCGCGGCCCGGCGCATCCGCCGCTCCACCGACCGCTCGACGTACCGGCTGAGCATCGACCGAACGGGCGGCACGAGTAGTACCAGGCCCAGGACGTCGGTGATCAGCCCCGGCAGCATGATCAGCAGGCCGCCCAGCATCAGGAAGCCGTTGCCGGGGGTGCCGGTGCCCTCCTCGGGCGGAACGGCCGCTCCCGCCTGCTGCTGACGCTGCAAGGTCTCCGTCAGATTGCGGAAGGCACGGCGGCCCGCGCTCTTGATGACCACGGCACCGAGTACCCCAGCGCCCAGCAGCAGCACGAGCACGGCGAAGCCGCCTGCGGCCGTACCCACGAGCACCAGGAGCCAGACCTCCAGCGCCAGCCAGACGGCGATGCCCAGGGGCACGAACCTGAGGGCACGGGAACGCCTGGGAGTTGTCCCGGGGGGATGAGCTGTCGTCATACGACCAGTGTGCCTGGGCGCACGTGAAGATGACGTATGAGAACGATCAAGAGAACGAGCAGAACGAGCAGAACGGGCAAGCCGAGCGGAACGACCGGGGCGACCCGGAAGCCGGTCAGAGGTTCTTGCGTCCGAGGATCCGGTTCGTCCGGGACTCGACACCCCAGGCGGTGACCTTCCAGAGCGCTTCGACCAGGATGTCCTTGCTCATCTTGGAGTCGCCCAGCTCGCGGTCCACGAAGGTGATGGGGACCTCCACGACATGGAAGCCCGCCTCGACCGCGCGCCGGGCCAGGTCGACCTGGAAGCAGTAGCCCTGGGAGGAGACGGCGTCGAGCCCGAGACCCTCCAGGGTGGCCGCGCGGAAGGCCCGGAAACCGCCGGTCACATCGCGGATCGGCAGGCCGAGCAGGAAGCGCGAGTAGGTGGAACCCCCGCGGGAGAGCACCTCGCGGCTCTTGGGCCAGTTGACGACACGCCCGCCGGGCACCCAGCGTGAGCCGAGGACGAGATCCGCGCCCTTGAGCGCGGTCAGCAGCCGGGGCAGCTCCTCGGGCCGGTGCGAGCCGTCCGCGTCCATCTCCACGAGGACGTCGTAGCCGTGCTCGATGCCCCAGCGGAAACCCGCCAGATAGGCGGCGCCGAGCCCTTCCTTGCCGGCCCGGTGCAACACCTTGACGTGGCTGTCCCCGGCGACGAGCTCATCGGCGATGTTGCCGGTGCCGTCGGGGCTGTTGTCGTCGGCGATCAGAATGTCGGCCGCCGGGACGGCAGAGCGCACCCGGGCGACGATCGACTCGATGTTCTCGGCCTCGTTGAAGGTCGGGATGATCACCAGGGCCGCACCGAGCGCGCCGTACAGCCTCTGACCATCGTCGTTCACTACTGCCCCTTAGTCGCCCTACGCCGGTGCCCCACCCTATCGAGCGCGCGGCGGGCCGTGGCCCACTCGGTGGCGGGGCGTCGGACGAAAAGGCCGTGACGGAAAAAAGGGGAGATGTGCGGGGATGCCACAGATCGGGACCCGGCGTCCTTCGGGCCGACCTGGGACCCGCTGGCTGCGGGTCGACCGAAAGCCGTTGTCTACTGAACGCCGGGCCCCGCCCGGGTCGCACCTGTCGGCCGGCTGGAACTCTCCCCTCCCACCCCCGGAACGCGGGTGCTGGACCTGGCTCCCAGTGGTGGTGCGCCGGTGCGACACACCACCCCGTGGCCCAGCGGCGTTCGGCGGCCGCTCGGAGGTTGCCGGACGGACGTCCTGCGGTGGACTCGGCCGAACCTACCCGCCCGTGGCGGCTTGATGTCAACATTCGTTCCACCTGCGTTCATGTTCCGAAAGGGCAGGTCAGGACGAAGAGCCGCAGGTCGCGACCGAGGCCGGGAAACATCGGGCGGGCGGTACGAAATGTCCCTACGTCACTCTTTCGGTCCCACGTACACCGTGCGACCGCCGACGACGGTCCGCAGACATTCGGGCAGCGGGCGGCCCGGCGTGAGATCCGGCAGACCCGGCGTTCCCGAGCGCGGGTCGGTGGACCAGCGGGCCACCCGGTCGTCCGGCGCCTGGACCACCAGCTCCTCGGTCCGCCAGAGGGCGTAGTCGGCCGGCGCGCCCGGGACGAGCGTCCCGGCGTCGTCGCGGCCGACCGCACGCCAGCCGCCCCGCGTGTGGGCCGTGAAGGCGGCGCGTACGGAGATCCGGTGCGCGGGGGTGCGGTGGAAGGCGGCGGCCCGGACGGTGCCCCACGGGTCGAGCGGGGTGACGGGGCTGTCGGACCCGAGGGCCAGCGGAACACCCGCGCGCAGCAGCCCGGCGTACGGGTTGAGGGTGCGGGCGCGCTCGACGCCGAGCCGCTGGGCGTACATGCCCTCGTCGCCGCCCCAGGCCGCGTCGAAGGCGGGCTGCACGGAGGCGGTGAGGCCGAGTTCGGCGAAGGCGGCGACCGTCTCGGGGGTCAGCATCTCCGCGTGCTCGACGCGGTGCCTGGCGGCCCTGACGCGGGCCGGGCCGAGTTGTTCGGCGGCGGCCCGTACGCCGTCGGCCACCGCGGCGATCGCTGCGTCTCCGATGGCGTGGAAGCCGGCCTGGAGACCGGCCTCCGTGCAGGCCGTGACGTGTGCGGCGATGGCGGCGGCGTCCAGCTGGGCGGTGCCGGTGTGGGCGGCGTCGGCGTACGGGTCGAGCAGCTGGGCGGTGTGCGAGCCGAGGGAGCCGTCCACGAAGAGATCACCCGCGGCGCCGAGCGCGCCCAGCTCACGGACGCGCCGCGCGCCCTTCTCGTCGGTGATGTGCTCGGCCCAGTACCCGTGGATCCGGGGTCCCGGCTCCCGCTCGGCCAGTTCGAGCAGTGCGGTGAAGTCCTCCTCGTCGGAGATCTCCGGACCGCCGCATTCGTGGAGGCTGCCGATACCCAGCGAGGCGGCCCGCCGGCGCGTGGCGCGCTGCGCCTCCGCGCGCTGCCGCGGGGTCACGGCGGCGTGCGCGGCGGCGCGTACGGCGTGGTGGGCATCGGCGGTCAGCGGGGCGTCCTGCCGGTAGCCGGTGAGCCCGGTGACACCGGGGACCAGATCGAGCAGGGCGGTGGTGACGACCGCCGAGTGGACGTCGATCCGGGTCAGGTAGAGCGGCCGGCCGCCCGCCGCCTCGTCGAGTTCGTTACGGGAGGGGTGCCGCCGCTCGGGCCAGCGTGCCGCGTCCCAGCCGTGCCCGAGGAGGATCCGGTCGCCCGGGTGCGCGGCGCTGTGGGCCCGCACGAGGGCGAGGGCGTCGGGCAGGCTCCCGGCGCCGGACAGATCGAGGCCGGTGAGGGCCAGGCCCGTCGCGGTGCTGTGTACGTGGGCGTCGGTGAACGCCGGGGTGACGAGGGCGCCCTGGAGGTCGACCACCTCCTCGACACCGGCGGCGAACGCGTCCGCGGCCCCCTCGGAGCCCACCCAGGCGACATGGCCGCGTTCGACGACCATCGCGGTGGCGAAGGGGTCGGCGGGGCTGTGGACTTCTCCACCGCGCAGCAGCACGGTGCGGTGTTCGCTCTGGGGGGCGGTGCTCTCGGTCATGCCCCCCAGTCTCCCGCCTGCGGGAACGCGCCGGACGCGCGGGGCCGGGACCGCCGGCGGCCGGGACGGGAGGTTCACCCCGGCGGAAAGTACCCGTGAGCGGCCCGTACCCGCGACATCCGGGCATGTCGGGGCCTGCCGGACGGCGGTCCGGGAGGCGGAGACGCCCCGGAAGAATCCCCTAAAGGGACGGCGGCCGGGACTCGTACGGGGTGGAGAGGACCACCGTCGTACGGGTCGAGACGCCCGCCAGGGAGCGGATGCGGGTCAACAGGTGCTCCAGCTCCAGCGGGGCCGCGACCCGGACCTTGAGGATGTAGTTCTCGTCGCCCGCCACGCTGTGGCACGCCTCGATCTCCGGGACCCCCGAGAGCCGCTCCGCGATGTCGTCGGCGGCGCTGGGGTCGAAGGGCTTCACCGAGATGAACGCGGTCAGCGGCAGGCCGACCGCCTCCGGGTCCACCACCGCGGCGTAGCCCCGGATGACTCCGCGCTGCTCCAGCCGCCGTACCCGCTGATGCACCGCCGACGTGGACAGGCCGGTGGCCTTGCCCAGGTCGGTGTAGCTCATCCGGCCGTCCTTGACGAGCAATTCCACGATCTGACGATCCAACTCCTCCATGCGGATCAACCTATGGCCCCGGTGGCCTTCCGGCACAGTCGGCGGCGATGCGGCCCGGGACGTGCGCCCGTCATGTGACGAACACCACAGCATCCTGGCGGGGTCCGCCGGGGCCGCACGGTTACCGCGCACGCACGGAGGGAACTGTTCGCTGTGGTCGAGACCACAAGTGCCTGGTCGGCCCACCCGAGGGGGAATGTCTCCATGCAAAACCTGAAGTCCACCGGACACGCCGGACCGGAGTCCGCCGATCTCGCCGATCCGGACGAAACCGACTCGTACGACACCTTCGAGATGTACCGGGTCATCTGCCCGCACTGCGCGCAGCCCATCGCGCTGCTGGCGGACGAGAACGTGCTTCCTGAGCACGCACTGTGCCCGACTCCGTGGAATCCCTTCGTCCTTTCGGTGTGCGCGGGCACAGGCCGCCCGGCGTCGGACGCCAGGCCCGCCGACGAGTCGTCGAAGGCCCAGGAGCAGGACACCGCGCTCCTGCTGACACTCCCTCAGGGGCTCGACTGGCGGACGCAGCCGTTCTCGCACGTCGGCGGTCAGGGCTCGCGTCCGGTCAAGATGGCGCGCGTGCGGCGCCACGCGGCCTGAGCGCACGCTCCAGGAATTCCGCACTCCCGCATCCGGAACCCCCGCACCATGACCGCGTGTTCGGCATGGTGGGGGTTCAGGCTGCCTCCGCGCGTGAGGCCGTCTCCGTGAGGCAAGCCGTCCGGCGGGGCAGGCCGTCCACACGGGGCGGGCCGTCCTCGTGCGCGAGGCCGTCTCCGGCGGGTCAGCGGGTCTCGGCTCCCACCAGGTGTCTGGCGATCACCATGCGCTGGATCTGGTTGGTTCCCTCGACGATCTGCAACACCTTCGCCTCGCGCATGTAGCGCTCCACCGGGAAGTCGGCGGTGTAGCCGTAGCCGCCGAGGACCTGCACGGCGTCCGTGGTCACACCCATCGCCGCGTCGGTGCAGAACAGCTTTGCCATGGCGGCCTGTTGGGAGAACGGCAGGCCCGCGTCCCGCAGCCGCGCCGCGGACAGGTAGAGCGCGCGTCCCGCCGCGACGCGGGTGGCCATGTCGGCGAGCAGGAAGCGCAGCCCCTGGAAGTCCGCGATGGGCCTGCCGAATTGCTGACGGTCCGTCGCGTAGCGGACGGCTTCGTCCAGGGCCGCCTGCGCGAGGCCGACGGCGCAGGCCGCGATGCCGAGGCGGCCCGAGTCGAGCGCGGACAGTGCGATGGCGAAGCCCTGCCCCTCGTCACCGATGCGGCGCGCGTCGGCCACCCGTACGCCGTCGAAGTGGAGTTGGGCGGTGGGCGAGCCCTTCATGCCCATCTTCTTCTCCGGCGCGGCCGCGCTCAGGCCCTCGGCGTCACCGGGGACGAGGAACGCCGTGATGCCCCGCGCTCCCTCAACTCCCGTGCGGGCCAGCACCGTACAGAAATCCGCGATGCCGCCGTGGGTGATCCAGGACTTGGTGCCAGTGATGATCCAGTCGTCGCCGTCCCGTACGGCCCTCGTACGCAGCGAGGCGGCGTCGGAGCCGGAGGCGGGCTCGGAAAGGCAGTAGGCGCCGAGGAGTTCGCCGCCCAGCATGGCGGGGAGGTGATCGGTCCGCTGCTGCTTGGTGCCGTAGCCGGCGAGCGCGTGGCAGGCGAGGGAGTGGACACTGACGCCGAGACCGACGGTGAGCCGGGCCGAGGCCAGTTCCTCGAGCACCTGGAGGTAGACCTCGTACGGCTGGTCGCCACCGCCGTGGGCGGAGTCGTACGGAAGGCCGAGGAGGCCGGATCTGGAGAGAACGGAGAAGAGCGCGCGCGGGAAGTGGCCCGCGTCCTCCTCCTCGGCCGCGGCGGGGATGATCTCCCGCTGGGCGATGTCGCGCACGAGCGCGATGAGATCCCGGGACTCCTCGGTGGGCAGGTGACGTTCCACGGGCTGCGGGGCGCTGTCGGGCATGTCGGCGCTCTCCTCCTTTTCGGGGCGCTACGGCGGTCGCTCGCGGGGTGGGGCGGCGGCGCCGACTGAGATCCGGGGACTGCCCCCGGACGGAGGTCCTCCTCAACCGATGCCGCCCTCCCGGATCGCGGGCGCGGCGGACCAGCGGTTGTGGCGCGTTGAGTATGCCCGATCGGCAGCCTTACGTCACGGATGGACGGTTCCCGTCCGGTACGACTTCAGTTCGCCCTCTCCCCCGCTCGTGTCACGGCCCGACGAGGAGCGCGGTCCGGCTTCGCCGCCGCCCGTATCACGACCCGGCGGGGCGTGGTCCCGCTTCGCCGCCCGGAAGTTGGTCCACACCATTGACCCACTGGTCTAGTCCTTCTAACGTCCTCCTCAGCACCTACCGCGTTCGTCCCCAGCAAGCGGTTGCGCGCTTCTCCCCTCACCTTTCTTCCTGTCTTCCTCCCCCACGAGGAGTCCTCATGCTCAGACCCCACCGCCCCGGCACCCGTCTCCGGGTGCTGCTCGCGACCGCGTGCACCGCCGCGCTCGGCGTCACGCTGCTCGCCGGAGCCGGCACCGCCGCCGCCCGCGAGGACAGCACCGCGGGCGCCGCGAAGGCCGCGTCCGTGACCGCTCCCGCCGCACCGGCGGCCGCGGGAGGCAAGGTCGTCGGTTACTTCACCGACTGGGGCGTCTACGACCGGAATTACCACGTCAAGAACATCGAGACGTCCGGCTCCGCCGACAAGCTGACGCACATCAACTACGCCTTCGGCAATGTGACCGGCGGCAAGTGCGCGATCGGCGACGCCTACGCCGATTACCAGAAGACGTACACCGCCGACCAGAGCGTGGACGGCACCGCCGACACCTGGGACCAGCCGGTGGCGGGCAGCTTCAACCAGCTGCGCGAGCTGAAGAAGCTCCACCCGGGCCTCAAGGTCCTCTGGTCCTTCGGCGGCTGGTCCTGGTCCGGCGGCTTCGGCGAGGCGGCCCGTAACCCGGCGGCGTTCGCCCAGTCCTGCCACGACCTGGTCGAGGACCCGCGCTGGGCCGACGTCTTCGACGGCATCGATGTCGACTGGGAGTACCCCAACGACTGCGGCCTGACCTGCGACACCAGTGGGCCCGACGCCTTCAAGAACCTCGTGTCCGCGCTCCGCACCTCGTTCGGGTCCGATCTCGTGACGGCCGCGATCACCGCCGACGGCTCCGACGGCGGCAAGATCGACTCGACGGACTACGCGGGCGCCGCACAGTACCTCGACTGGTACAACCCGATGACGTACGACTTCTTCGGCGCCTTCGACGCACAGGGCCCGACCGCCCCGCACTCGCCGCTCACGTCCTACGAGGGCATTCCGACGGAGGGCTTCAACTCCGACGCGGCCATCACCAAGCTCAAGGGCCTCGGCATTCCGGCGGAGAAGCTGCTGCTCGGCATCGGTTTCTACGGACGCGGCTGGACCGGCGTCACCCAGGCGGAGCCCGGCGGTACGGCGACGGGCGCGGCGCCCGGCACGTACGAGGCGGGCATCGAGGACTACAAGGTCCTGAAGACGTCGTGCCCGGCCAACGGCACGGTCGCCGGCACCGCGTACGCCTTCTGCGGCAACCAGTGGTGGAGCTACGACACCCCCGCCACCATCGCGGGCAAGATGGACTACAAGAACCAGCAGGGCCTGGGGGGCACGTTCCTCTGGGAGCTGAGCGGCGACACCTCGAACGGTGAGCTGATCAACGCCATCGACTGAGTCCGCGAGGGAGCTCCGGCACGCACTCTCAAAAGGGCACCGGCACGGAAACAGGCCGTACGGGCCGGGGTTCGACGCCTCCGGCCCGCACGGCCACCGTCGGGCCGGCCGGCACCCGACTCACTGCCCGGGAGGCGTGTCCGCCGGACGCGGCTCCGGATCCGTACCGTCCAGGCCGGTGCAAGGCCGCCAGGCGAGGTCCGGTGGCGGGGCCTGGCATTCGGGGGCGAATTCCTCGATGGTGCTCAGCGTGTGACGCAGCATCCGCACCAGCAGATCGCGCGGAATCTCCAGCGGCAGTTCTTCCCGGTGGGCCAGCCATTCGAGCGTGAGCCATTCGACGCTGCTGAGCCAGCCGAGAAGCGCGAGCCGGGCGATCGGCGGAATGTCCGCGGTGCCGTACGCGCCGTCGGCGAGCGTCGAGACGAGTCCGGTACGCACGGCGTCGCGAATGGCCTGGACCTGGGTGTCGAAGCCGACTCCGCCGGTGATGATGGTGCGGTACGCCGCCTCGTTGTCCTGGGCGAAGCGGAGATACGCCTCGACCGTGCGCTGGATCCGCTGGGTGCGCGGCAGTTCACCGCTGGCCGAGGCGAGCACGACGAGTTCGCCCACGGAGTCCTCGATAATGGCGAGGTAATAGCCGCGTTTGTTCTTGAAGTAGTAATAGATCAGGCCCTTGGCGACCCCGGCGTGCCTGGCGATGTCGTCCATCGACAAAGCGTCGTAGGACGTGTCTGAGAACAACTTCCTACCGGTTGCGATGAGTTCGGACCGCCGCAACTGGGAGCGTACGGACGGGCCGCGCTGCTGGCTACGATTCAATTCGCGTCCTGCCCTCCGGCTGCCACAGAATTTAGGCAGTATGGCAGAGACGCCTCAAGGTGTTTCCGCCGGTAGCCCCAGGTTGGAGCGGACGCCGGAACGCCGGACTCTCCCGCGCCTCCGCCGCGCCCCGGGCCCGGAGCACGGCGGAGTGGTCACCCGCGGGACGTCAGAGCAGACCGAACGACCTCAGCGCGCGGCGCTGCCCGGCGTCGGGCTCGGCCGGCCAGTAGACGTAACACACACCTCCGGTGCCGGAGACCACCGCACCCGACGCGTTGTGCCGCTTGGTGCGCAGCCAGACCGTCTCCCACTCCGCGCGGCGGTAGACCCGGCGCACGGCCGCGTCGTCGGCCGAGGCCGGGTCGTTGGCGATGACGTCCCCGGCCTCCGTGAAGCCGATCACCGTCATCAGATGGCCCGCCGTGCCGTAACCGGCGCCCGTCAGCTCCTCCTTGAGGAAGGACTGCGAGGTGATGACCGGGATACCGGCGCGGACCAGGGTCTCCACGTCCGTGAGCGAGCCGAGCCGGGTGACGGCCGAACTCATGACCCGGTACGTCGCGGCGTACGCGGCGTTGAACGGCCAGTTGCCGCAGCCCTCGTACTGGTAGTCGTACGTGTACCGGGCCGCCTGGCAGACCTGTGGGTCCGCGTAGTCCGGGTTCACCCAGGCCAGGTCCTCGGCGGAGGGACCGCGCCCCCAGTACTGGATGATCATCGCCGACGAGGTGGGGCTGCACCAGGCCTCGCCGCCCCCGTTGTACTGCGGGTACTGCCCGGCGTGGACATCCTGCGAGAAACGCGGCACGGCCAGCTCCCGCGCGAGCCCCGGCTCCGAGGCGGGCACGGTGAACCGGTCGGGGATGTCCGAGGCGATCGCGCCGACCCGGTGGACCACGGGCGTCAGCCGGGTGTCCGGCCTGCGGAAGAGCGTGAGCCGCAGCTGGTACGACGCCAGTCGCAGCCCGCTCGCCGCGTCGTCCACCGCGAAGGTGTCCGTCGAGACACTGCTGCGGCCGTCGCCCTGACCGTCGACGGAGGTGCGGCGGATGTCGTCCTCGCCGTCCCCCGAGGTCCAGCGGCCCAGCACGTACCACGGCACCTCCGTGCCGTCGGAGTAGCGGCCGCCCAGTTCGACCTGGAGCCAGGTGCCCGACGGGGTGTGGGCGTTCCAGGAGGCGATGACCTCGGTGGCGGGGACGCGCGGGCGGTGGACGGGCGAGGTCCAGGTGCCGTACTCCCACGCCGCGCTCCTGCCGGTGTGCGGATCCGCGTAGTCGACGCGTCCCGTCGGCGTCGCGATGACCAGTCCGTGTCTGCCGCCGGCGACGGCCTGGGTGCCGTAGGCGGTGCCGGCCCGCCAGTCGTCGTACGAGGCCCAGAATCGGTTGTCCACGAGAGGCGTCCCTGAGTGGTCCCTGCCCTCGTCCGCGCCGCCGCCGGCATGGTCGGGGGCCGGTGGGGCGGCGGCGGCCGGGACGGCGGAGGCCGCACCGGCGCCCGCGGCGGCCGCGAGCGCGGCGGCGAGAACGGTTCGGCGAGAAGTAGGTCTGGTCATGAGACCCCCGGTCGGAAGCGGAAGGACGACGTAGCAGAAGGACGACTTGGCGGGAACCGCGACGGGCGGAACGGCGACTGCTCGACAAGTGGTGGTCAACTATTGCGGTTCGCGGCGGCATTCGGCCAGACATCCGGGCCGCGTCGTCCAAGCAATATTGGTCTCGACCACTGACGTGACCTGCGGCGCCGTCCGGGCGGCCGTGCTCGTAGGCTGGGGCGGATGGACGATCTGACAGAGGTGACCGCGACCCTGCGTACTCTGCCGCCCTCCTGCGGCCCGGTGCGGCTCGTCGCGGTCGACGGCCACGCGGGCTCGGGCAAGAGCACCTTCGCGGCGCGGCTGGCGGAGGCGCTCGGCGGCGCGCCCGTCCTGCACCTCGACGACCTGGCGACGCACGAGCAACTGTTCGACTGGACCGGGCGGCTGGCGGCGCAGGTCACCGGTCCGCTCGCACGCGGCGAGAGCGCGAAGTACGCACCGTACGACTGGACGCTGCGGCGCTTCGGCGCGCCGCGCACACTGGAGCCCGCCCCGGTCGTCCTCGTCGAGGGTGTGGGGGCAGGGCGCCGGGCGGTGCGGCCGCTGCTCGCCCGGCTTCTCTGGATGGAGCGCGGCGCCGACGAGTCGTGGGAGCGGGGGCGGCGGCGGGACGGGCCCGGGCAGTCCGTCTTCTGGGACGGCTGGACGGCCGCCGAGACCAGGCACTTCGCCGGGGACCCGTCCCGTCCTTTCGCGGACGCCCTGGTGCGCGAGGTGCCGGAGGGGTACGTCATGCTCGCGGGACCCGGATCCGGCAGCACCAGCGATCCGGCCAATTACCCGGAGTGATCAGCCCTCACCACCATACCGAGCAATCGGAAATCAGCCTCGCGGCCGCCTCACCGCCGCTTGACCGGGGGCCCGGAGTGGTCTTACGTTCTCAACGCGCGGCTTCTCGCGGCCGCCCGCAGACGCGAAGCCCCCGGTTGTTCCCCCGTGACCGGGGGCTTCGTTCTGCCCTCGGCAGCGTTCCCGGGCTTCTCGCACCGCTCCCTCACTCACCCTGGGTCACTGCTCAAGCTGCTTCGCACCGCCCTTAATTGGGCACCATCTGCGCAGGTACGATGCATCTCGGTGCGGTCAATTCCCGTCCGCCAAGAGGTGGTTCAGCACGCTGCCGACGGGCGCCCGCCCGGCGGGACATCGCGGACGCACATTCTGTGGGGGACCTGATGGACATCGGCACACAGGGTACGGGCGCCCCGGCCGACCTCGCCTGGGTGCGCGGCGTGGACGCCTACACCATGGGGGCGTACGCCCAGGCGGAGAAAGAGTTCAGAACCGCCGTGGGACTCGACCCGGGGATGGCCGACGGCTGGCTGGGACTGCACGCGCTGCGGGTCGACACGACCACCGCCCTGCTGCACATGCACAGCCATCACGAACGCTTCGGCGAGCAGCGCTCTCGCCACCGCCGTACGTTCAACTCCTGGTACTGGCTGGGCTGGTGGGTCCAGCCGGTGCTGGAGAGCGGGCGGGATCTGCTGCTCGCCCACGCCTCGCACTGGCTGGACGGCAGGCATGTGCCCGAGCTGGACCGGGCGTTGGCGGCCCTGCCGCCCGTCGACGCCGATCCGCAGGTGCGGTTCCTGCACGCCTGCCGGGCCTATCTGGTCAAGGACTGGGACCAGTTGGTGCGCCATACCCAGCATCTGACGGACGATCCCATGCTCGGCATCGAGGCGGGACTCTTCGGCGGCATGGCCCGGGTGCGGCTCGAAATGTACGGCCAGGCGGAGCCGGTGCTCTCCGCCGCGCTGATGCGCTGCCGCAGCGAGCAGCCCCAGCGCAAGGAGCTGCGGTACTGGCTCGCCCGCGCCCGGGAGGGTGCCGGGCGCAGTGCGGCGGCGCTGCCCCTCTACCGCGCCGTGCACCGGACAGATCCGGCGTTCATGGACACCGCCGCCCGGCTCGCGGCGATCACCGACTCCGACGGGTACGACGGCTCCGACGATCCGGCGGGTCTCGCCTCCGTGGCGCTCGCCGGCATCGGCCAGGACCTCGCGGACGCCAGGAACGAGCCGGAGGGGCCGCTCGGCTCCGAGCTGCGCTTCGGAAGCGAGCCGCCGGCCGCGCTCGGCGGCGCCAAGCCGGTCGTCCTGCCCGAGAGCGCGCGCACGAAGGCGCCCGCGCCGCCCGCGCACTCCGCTCCCCCGCGCTTCCCCAACGGGCCCACCGATCCGGTGCTGCTCGCCGAGGCGCTGGCCGAACTGGAGCGCATGGTCGGTCTCGAACCGGTCAAGCGTCAGGTCAAGGCGCTCTCAGCGCAGCTGAAGATGGCCCGGCTGCGGGCCGGCGAAGGTCTGCCCGTCCAGCCGCCCAAACGGCACTTCGTCTTCTCGGGTCCCTCGGGTACCGGCAAGACGACCGTCGCGCGGATTCTCGGCCGGGTCTTCTACGCTCTCGGCCTGCTGGGCGGCGATCATCTGGTCGAGGCCCAACGGGCCGATCTGGTCGGGGAGTTCCTGGGGCAGACGGCGGTCAAGGCGAACGAGCTGATCGATTCGGCGATCGGCGGGGTGCTGTTCGTCGACGAGGCGTACAGCCTCGCCAACTCCGGCTATTCCAAGGGCGACGCGTACGGCGACGAGGCCCTTCAGGTGCTGCTCAAACGCGCCGAGGACAGCCGTGACCGTCTCGTGGTCATCCTGGCGGGCTACCCGGAGGGCATGGACCGGCTGCTGTCCACCAACCCCGGGCTCTCCTCCCGCTTCACCACCCGCGTCGACTTCCCCAGCTACCGCCCGCCAGAACTGACCGCCATCGGCGAGGTGCTGGCGGCGGAGAACGGCGACACGTGGGACGAGGAGGCGATCGACGAGCTGCGCTCCATCAGCGGGCATGTGGTGGAGCAGGCCTGGATCGACGAGCTGGGCAACGGCCGCTTCCTGCGCACGCTGTACGAGAAGAGCTGCGCCTACCGCGATCTGCGGCTCTCCGGCTACAGCGGTACGCCCACGCGCGGCGATCTGGCCACGCTGCGGCTGCCCGATCTGATGCAGGCGTACGGCGAGGTCCTGTCGGGCCGCGGCCCGGTCGACCGCGCGCCCCAGGACCCGCCGGGGCAGTGACTGCCTCCGGCGGGTCCTGGGGCGCTGCGGCCCGACGGGCCGCTCGGCGCGCGTTCAACACGGGCTGAGGCCCGGCTCGTTCGGTGCGCGCCGCTCAGCGCGCCAGGACCTGGGCCGCGGGGTCGGCGCGCTGCTCGCCGACCAGCGCCGGCTGCCTCTCGCTCTCCCGGTGGGACGGGTCGTGGACCTCACCGACCAGCATCTCCAGCACGTCCTCCAGCGCCACGAGACCGAGCACGCGCCCGGAGGCATCGGCGACCTGAGCGAGGTGGGTGGCGGCCCTGCGCATCACGGTGAGGGCGTCGTCCAGCGGCAGTTCCGCCCGGAGCGTCGCCATCGGCCGCCAGACGTGCTGCGGTACGGCACGCTCGCCGGCCTCCAGATCGAGGACGTCCTTGACGTGCAGATACCCCATGAAGGCCGCGTTGCCCTCCGCGCACACCGGGAACCGGGAGTAACCGGTGCGTACCGTCAGCTCCTCGATCTCCCTCGGGGTGACCGCGGGCGTCACCGTCACCAGTGAGGCCCGGGTGAGCAGCACGTCGGTGACGGGCCGGCTGCCCAGCTCCAGCGCGTCCTCCAGGCGCTCCTGCGCCTCGGGTTCGAGGAGTCCCGCCTGCCCGGAGTCCTCGACCAGCCGGTTGAGCTGTTCGCTGGTGAAGACCGACTCGACCTCGTCCCGCAGCTCCACGTGGAACGCCCGCAGCACCAGCCGGGCGCAGGCGCCCAGCGCGGCGGTCACCGGGCGGCACAGCCGGGCGAAGCCGACCAGGCCGGGGCTGAGCCACAGCGCGGTCTTCTCGGGGGCCGACATGGCGAGGTTCTTCGGGACCATCTCGCCGATCACCAGGTGCAGGGAGACGACCAGCGCCAGGGCGATGACGTAGCCCAGCGGATGGACCAGTCCCTCGGGAAGCCGGGCCGCGTGGAAGACGGGTTCGAGCAGCCGCGCCACCGTCGGCTCTGCCACCGCGCCGAGGGTCAGGGAGCAGACGGTGATGCCGAATTGGGCCGCTGCCATCATCTGCGGCAGATTCTCCAGTCCGTACAGCGCCTGCCTGGCGCGCGCGGACCCGCGGGCCGCGTGCGGTTCGATCTGGCTGCGGCGTACGGAGACGAGAGCGAACTCCGCGCCGACGAAGAAGCCGTTGGCCAGCACCAGCAGGAGGGCGAAGCCGAGTTGCAGCACGCTCATCGGGAGACCTCCACCCGCTGGGGCGTTCCGGCGACCGCGCCGCCGGGTGCGTCCGGGACGTGCACGAGGCGGACCCGTTCGGCCCGGTAGCGCTCCACCTGGCGTACCGAGAGCCGCCAGCCGGGGAGTTCGGCCCTGTCGCCGGGGGCCGGGATCCGGCCCAGCAGATCGGCGACCAGACCGGCGAGGGTCTCGTACGGGCCGTCCGGCACGTCGAGGCCGATCCGCCGCAGGGTCAGGACGCGGCAACTGCCCGCGGCCTCCCACGCGGGGCTGCCGTCCTCGGGGGCGACGGGGGCCAGTTCGGGCCCCTCGTCCCCCTCGGCGTCGTGTTCGTCGCGTACCTCGCCGACCAGTTCCTCGACGATGTCCTCCAGGGTCACCACCCCGGCCGTACCGCCGTACTCGTCGACGACCACGGCTATCGGCTGTTCACTGCGCAACCGCCCCAGCAACTGCTGTACGGGCAGGGTCTCCGGCACCAGCAGCGCGGGGACGGCGATCCGGCCGGCCTGGGTCCGCAGCCGTTCGTGCACGGGGACCGCGAGCGCGTCCTTGAGATGCACCATTCCCACGATCTCGTCGATGCGCTCCCGGTAGACCGGGAAACGGGACAGGCCGGTGGCCCGCGTCAGATTGAGGACGTCCGCCGCGGTCGCGTCGGACTGGAGGGCGCTCACCTTCACCCGGGGGGTCATGACGTGCTGCGCGGTGAGACCGCCGAGGGACAGGGTCCGTACGAACAGGTCGGCGGTGTCCTGTTCGAGGGTGCCCGCCCGGGCCGAGTGGTGGGCCAGCGAGACGAGTTCGCCCGGCGTGCGGGCCGAGGCGATCTCGTCCGTCGGCTCGACGCCCAGCGTCCGCACCAGCCGGTTGGCGACGGTGTTGAGCAGGGAGATCACGGGCCGGAACACCGCGGAGAAGAGATGCTGGGGGCCGGCCACGAACCGGGCGACCTGGAGCGGCCGTGAGACCGCCCAGTTCTTCGGGACGAGTTCGCCGATCACCATCTGGACGGCGGAGGCGAACAGCATGCCGAACACCACCGCGATCCCGGAGACGGCCCCTTCGGGCAGTCCGGTCGCGGTGAGCGGCCCGTCGAGGAGCTGGGCGAGCGCGGGCTCGGCCAGCATGCCGACGACCAGCGAGGTGATGGTGATGCCGAGCTGGGTGCCGGAGAGCTGGAAGGACAGTTCCTTCAGCGCCTTGACGACAGTGAGAGCGCGGCGGTCGCCCGCGGCGGCGGCGCGCTCGGCGTCCGGCCGGTCGACGGTGACGAGACCGAATTCGGCGGCCACGAAGAAACCGTTGGCAAGGATCAGGAGGAACGCTGCGGCAAGCAGCAGAAGGGAGATGGTCATGCCGCCGCCTCGTCGAAGGGGGCGGCGCACGTACTACCGGATGATCCGTCCATTGCTGGAGGGAATCACTCCTCGGGTCGCAGGGTGCCCCGCGGGCCGGTCACGGCCCTCCGATGCGGGGCGAGGCGCACTCGGCGCCTCAGCACCAGAGTAATCAAGACAGGGGGCCCGAGGGCAGGGGCTCCGGGCTCGGGGTTGCCCCCGGAACGGGGTTTACGTGTGGTCGGTGCCGGTGCCGTGGATCTCGGTGAGCGCGCGCAGGGCGCGCGCGTCGCGCAGGGCGTGTTCCCTGGCGATACCGGGCTGGATGCCCAGCACGGGCAGGCTGCTGCCGTCGCTCAGATCCAGGAAGACCCAGGGGTCTCCGTGGCGCAGATTGACCCGTACGATCTCGGCCCACGCCAGATGGCGCGTCCGGGTGAGATTGACGACGGTCACCCCGGACGCGCCGGCGACGACCTTGGGCCTGCTGAGCAGGGCCAGCACACCGAAGAAGACCAGGGCCGTGAAGACGAAGCTGAGCCGTTCCCCGGTGTCCATGCCCTCCAGCAGGAAGGCGATGCCCGTGATGACCGCGAACATCACCGCGCCGACGCTCAGCAGCACGGCCCTGGTCCGGGTCGGCCGGAAGGTGACCGGGAGCGCGGGGAGCGCGGGCGCGCGCACCGGGTCCCGGTCCTCGGAGAGCGCCATCAGAGGCGGCAGGCGTGGATGGCGGTGGTGAGGATCGCGCGAGCGCCCAGCTCGTACAGATCGTCCATGATCCGCTGCGCCTCCTTGGCGGGGACCATCGCGCGGACGGCGACCCAGCCCTCGTTGTGGAGCGGGGAGACGGTGGGCGACTCAAGACCCGGGGTGAGGGCGACGGCGCGCTCCAGGTGCTCCGCGCGGCAGTCGTAGTCCATCATCACGTAGCTGCGGGCCACCAGGACGCCCTGCAGCCTGCGGAGGAACTGCTGCACCTTCGGTACGTCGGTGTCCGCGCCCGTGCGGCGGACGACGACCGCCTCCGACGTCATGATCGGCTCGCCGATCACTTCGAGTCCCGCGTTACGCAGCGAGGTGCCGGTCTCCACCACGTCCGCGATGATCTGGGCGACCCCCAGCTCGATCGCGGTCTCGACCGCGCCGTCGAGGTGTACGACGGACGCGTCGACGCCGTGGTCCGCGAGGTGCTGGGCGACGATGCCCTCGTACGAGGTGGCGATCGTCATCCCGCCGAAGTCCTCGACACCGCGCGCCGTGCCCGGCCGCGTGGCGTAGCGGAACGTGGAGCGGGCGAAGCCGAGCGGGAGGATCGCCTCGGCCTCGGCGCCGGAGTCCAGCAGCAGATCGCGTCCGGTGATGCCGATGTCGAGCTTGCCCGAGCTGACGTAGATCGCGATGTCGCGCGGGCGGAGGTAGAAGAACTCGACCTCGTTGTCCGGGTCGACCAGGACGAGTTCCTTGGATTCCTTGCGCTGCTGGTAGCCGGCCTCATGGAGCATCGCCGACGCAGGCCCGGAGAGTGAACCCTTGTTGGGAATGGCGATGCGGAGCATGAGGTCGTATTCCTTTGCGCGAAGGGGTGGTTGTGCGGCCTCGGTCAGCCGGACCGGGCCGCTCGGGAGCGGACCGGTCAGAGATGGGCGTAGACGTCGTCGAGGGAGATACCGCGCGCCACCATCATCACCTGGACGTGGTAGAGGAGCTGGGAGATCTCCTCGGCGGCGGCTTCCTTGCCCTCGTACTCGGCGGCCATCCACACCTCGGCCGCCTCCTCGACGACCTTCTTGCCGATGGCATGCACGCCCTTGCCCACCAGTTCGGCGGTGCGGGAGGTGGCGGGGTCGCCGTCGGCGGCCTTCTTCTGAAGCTCGGTGAAGAGCTGCTCGAACGTCTTCTTCGACATGATGGCGCCTACCTTACGGGGCCCCGCGTGGCCTCTCAGCGCCAGGGTTCGGAGATCGAGCGCAGCGTGGTCGCGGTGGCGAGCGCGGCGGTCACGGCCTCGTGGCCCTTGTCCTCGCGCGAGCCCTCCAAGCCCGCCCTGTCGAGCGCCTGCTCCTCCGTGTCGCAGGTCAGGACACCGAAGCCGACCGGGACGCCGGTGTCGACAGAAACCTGGGTGAGCCCCTGGGTGACCCCTTGGCACACGTACTCGAAGTGCGGTGTGCCGCCACGGATGACGACGCCGAGGGCGACGATCGCGTCGTAACCGCGCTCGGCGAGGACCTTGGCGACCACCGGCAGCTCGAAACTGCCCGGGACGCGTACGAGGGTCGGCTCCTCGATGCCGAGGTCGTGCAGGGCGCGTTCGGCGCCGTCGACCAGACCGTCCATGACCTTCTCGTGCCACAGCGCCGCGATCACGGCGACCCGGAGGTCTCCGCAGTTCTTCACACTCAGTTCAGGTGCGCCCTTACCGCTCACGTCTCTCCTCGAAGCTCGGTGGTGCTCGGTGATTCTCTCGGTGGTGCTCTGTAATGCTGGACGGCTCGTGTTACTGGGACGGGTCGTGTTACTGGTTGCCGCAGGCGGCGTCGAGACCGGGCAGGTCGTGACCCATCCGGTCCCGCTTGGTCCGCAGATAACGGAGGTTGTGCTCCCCCGCCTGGACAGGCATCGGCTCGCGTCCCGTGACCCGCAGCCCGTGCCGCTGAAGCGCCTCGGTCTTGTCGGGGTTGTTGGTCATCAGCCGGAGGCTGTGGACTCCGAGGTCTTCGAGGATCTGCGCGCCCGCCGCGTAGTCGCGGGCGTCGGCGGGCAGGCCCAGCTCCAGGTTGGCGTCCAGGGTGTCGCGGCCGCGCTCCTGGAGTTCGTAGGCACGCAGCTTGGACAGCAGGCCGATGCCCCGGCCCTCGTGGCCGCGCAGATAGACGATGACACCGCGGCCGGCCTCGGTGACACGCCTCATCGACGCCTCCAGCTGGGGTCCGCAGTCGCAGCGCTGGGAGCCGAAGACGTCGCCGGTGAGGCATTCGGAGTGCACGCGTACGAGCACGTCCTCGCCGTCGCCGATGTCCCCGTGGACGAGGGCGACATGCTCGACGCCGTCGGCCGCGGAGCGGTAGCCGTACGCGGTGAACTCCCCGGAGACGGTGGGCAGTCGGACCTCGGCCTCACGGCGTACCTTCGGCTCCGAGGTGCGGCGGTAGGCGACCAGGTCCTCGATGGAGATGATCGTCAGACCGTGCTTGCGCGCGAACGGGATCAGCTCGGGCAGCCGCAGCATGACCCCGTCCTCACCCGCGATCTCCACGATCGCCCCGGCCGGACGCAGGCCCGCGAGCCGCGCCAGGTCGACGGCGGCCTCGGTGTGGCCGTTGCGTACGAGGACACCGCCGGGCTTGGCGCGCAGCGGGAAGACGTGGCCCGGCTTGACGAAGTCGCCCGTCCCCGCCGTCCCGTCGGCGAGCAGCCGCAGAGTGGTGGCCCGGTCGCTGGCGGAGATGCCGGTGGTCACGCCGTGTGCGGGGGCCGCGTCGACGGAGACCGTGAAGGCGGTGCGCATCGACTCGGTGTTGTGGTCGACCATCTGCGGGAGTTCCAGCCGGTCGAGGTCCGCGCCTTCCATGGGCGCGCAGATCAGGCCGCGGCACTCGCTCATCATGAAGGCGACGATCTCGGGGGTGGCCTTCTCGGCGGCGATGACGAGGTCGCCCTCGTTCTCGCGGTCCTCGTCGTCCACGACCACGACGGGACGGCCCGCCGCGATGTCGAGGACGGCCCGTTCGACGGGGTCGAGGGCGAAGTCCTCGGCGTTGTCGGTGGAGTACCAGGTAGGCAGTGCTGTCATGCTGCTGCTCCTTCCAGAGCCATGGCACCGGCGCGCCGCGAGCGCAGCCACCAGTCGCGCATTCCCCACAGGACAAGGGCCAGGTAGATCACGTACACGAAGCCGGAGAAGGCGAGGCCGCCACTGAACGCGAGCGGTACGCCGACCACGTCCACCAGCAGCCAGGCGAACCAGAATTCGACCAGTCCGCGGGCCTGGGCGACCATCGCGGCGAGGGTGCCGACGAAGATGTACGCGTCGGGCCAGGGGTTCCAGGACAGGTCGGGCACGGCGACGAAGAGGCCGCCGACCGCGAGCGTGCCCAGGGCAGTACCGCCGATGAGCAGTCCGCGCTCGCGCCAACTGCCGAAGCGGATGGCGACCGAGCCGTCCTGGGCCTGCCGCTTGCCGCGCTGCCACTGCCGCCAGCCCCACAGCGCCACCACGATGACCAGCAGCTGCTTGCCGACTCCGCCGCTGAGGTGGGCGGAGGAGTAGGCGGCGATCAGGATGAGCCCGGAGAGGAACTGCGCGGGCCAGGTCCAGATCGAACGCCGCCAGCCGAGCGCCAGGGCGAGCAGTCCCATGACGTTGCCGATCATGTCGGACCACAGGATGTGCTGGCCGAAGGCCGTGAAGGCCTCGCTGTTCAGCCAGGAAACGGTGCTCACCGGGCACGCTCCTCGGGGGCCGCGCCCAGGTCCTGGCCGGCACCGCCCGCGCCCGGACCGTCGAGCGCCTGGCTGCCGGGGCCGAGCAGCCGCTCGACGTACTTCGCGATGACGTCTACCTCGAGGTTGACCGGGTCGCCGGGTCCCTTGAGGCCGAGCGTGGTCAGGGCGAGGGTGGTGGGGATGAGGCTGATGGTGAAGTAGTCGGGTCCCGCCTCGACGACCGTGAGGCTGACGCCGTCCACGGTGATCGAGCCCTTCTCGACCACGTACCGGGACAGTTCCGGCGGCAGCGAGACCTTGACGATCTCCCAGTGCTCGGAGACCTCGCGCGCCACCACCGTGCCGGTGCCGTCGACATGTCCCTGGACGATGTGCCCGCCGAGACGGCCGCCGACGGCCATGGGCCGCTCCAGGTTGACCCGGGATCCCGTCCGCAGCGCCCCGAGGCTGGAGCGGTTCAGCGTCTCGGCCATCACGTCGGCGGTGAACTCGCCGTCCGCGAAGTCCACGACGGTGAGACAGACTCCGTTGACGGCGATCGAGTCGCCGTGCTTGGCGCCGTCCGTGACGACGGGTCCGCGCAGCCGGAAACGGGAGGCGTCGCCGAGATTCTCGACGGCGGTGACCTCACCCAGTTCTTCGACGATTCCGGTGAACACTTCAGTGCTCCTTCGTGGCAGGTACGGGTGTGGCGGTGATGCGCAGATCGGGGCCGATCGGGACGACGTCGGTGACATGGAGCCGCAACGCGTCCGCGATCGTGGAGATTCCGGCGTCGCCGAGGGCCGCGGGGCCCGCGCCGAGCAGGACGGGCGCGAGGTAGCCGACGACCTTGTCGACCGCTCCCGCGGCGATGAAGGAACCGGCCAGCGCCGGACCGCCTTCGAGGAGTACGGAGCGGACGCCGCGTGCGTACAGGGCGTCCAGCAGAGCGGGGATGTCGAGGCCGCGCGCGGCCCGGGGCAGTCGTACGACACGGTCGGCGTGCCCGGCGGCGGTCAGCTCTCCGGTGTCCGCGTCCTCGGCGACCGCGATCAGGGTGGGCGCGGCGCCGTCCAGGACCCGGGCGCCCGGCCGTACGGCGGTGGCCTCGGTGTCCACGACCACCCGCAGGGGCTGGACGGCGCCCTCGACGCCGCGTACGGCGAGATGCGGGTCGTCCGCACGGGCCGTCCCGGAGCCGACCACGACCGCGTCGGCCCCGGCGCGCAGCCGGTGGACGTCGGCGCGGGCCCCGGCGGAGGTGATCCAGCGGCTGGTGGTGTCGGCGGCGGCGATCCGGCCGTCGAGGGTGGCCGCGTACTTCCACAGGACGTACGGGCGGCCCCGGCGTACGGAGGTGAGCCAGGCGGCGTTGCCGGCTTCCGCCTCGTCCGCGAGGAGGCCCTGCTCGACCGTGATCCCGGCCGCGCGCAGTGTGGCGGCGCCGCCGGTGGCCTGCTGGTCGGGGTCGCCGACGGCGAAGACGACCCTGGTGACGCCGGCCTCGATGAGCGCCTGGGCGCAGGGGCCCGTCCTGCCGGTGTGGTTGCAGGGTTCGAGCGTGACGTACGCCGTGCCGCCACGGGCGCGGTCGCCCGCCGCGCGCAGGGCGTGGATCTCGGCGTGCGGGCCGCCGGCGCGCTGGTGGAATCCCTCGCCCGCGACCTGTCCCGAGGCGTCGAGGATCACGCATCCGACGACCGGATTGGGGCTTGTGGCGCCGAGGGCGCGGGCGGCGAGCGTGACGGCTCGGCCCATGGCGTCCGTGTCGGCGGGGGTGGCCACCGGGTTCTCCTGCCTCTTCGGGCACGGACTCCGGGGCCTGTCGATGACGACAGAGAAGCGGGAACACACGCGGGACGCCGAGAGCGGTCGGCGGCACCGTCCGAAGACGCTCCGCCCACAGCGGCGTACCCTGCATGGCCCGCCGCGCACTGCCTCCCATCCGGACTTTCACCGTCGGTTCAGGAATCTCACCTGATCAACCGTCCACTGGATGCGGACGGGTCGCGGACTATAACCGCCGGCTCGGAATTACACCGACCCCGGAGTGCGCTGCTTCTGGTACCCGACCAGTCTGCCACGTCCGCCCGGCGGCCATGCGGGTGAGTGTTGTGGACTGGCTCACAGGGGCGGCGCCGCGACCGCTCGCGAGCCGGTCACCGGCCCGGTCACAGAGTGAGGGGCGCGGGCGCGAACAGCTCGTCCTGCGCGGCGTCCCGCGCGGTCAGCAGCGCTCCGCGCAGCACCGCGGCGCCGCCCAGCGAACTGGCCCTGACCTCGGTGCGCAGCGGTGACAGGACAGCGAGACGGCGTTCCACGCGCGCGGCGAGTCCGTCGCCTCCCGCGTGCCCGATCTCGCCCGAAAGGACGACCCTGCCGGGATCGAGGAGCGCGGTCGCGGCGGCGGCGCCGACGGCGAGCCGGTCGGCGAGGATGTCGAGGAACGCTGCGCCCGCCTCGCCCGCGTCCGGCGCGGCGCGTACGTACGCGGCGGCGGGTGGCTCCTGGGGCGCGGGGGTGGCCGAGAGCCCGTACCGCTCGGCGAGTTCGCAGATCGCGGCCGAGGAGGCGAGGCTGTGGAAACCGCCGTCGCAGTCGGTCGCGGAGGGCAGCCGGGAGGTGCCGGGCACGGGCAGGAAGCCGATCTCGCCGGCGCCGCCCGAGATGCCGCGGCGGAGTCTGCCGTCGAGCACGACCGCCGCGCCCACGCCGTGGCCGAGCCAGAGCAGGACGAAGGTGTCCTGGCCGCGGGCGGCGCCGAGACGCTGCTCAGCGAGGGCGGCGAGGTTGGTCTCGTTCTCCACGAGGACGGTGGCGGGCAGGCGTTCCTGGAGGGCGGCGACGAGTCTGCGGTGCCAGGCGGGCAGCCCTGTGGTGGGGCGGAGTTCGCCGGTACCGGGAGCGACGAGTCCGGGCGCGCCGATGCCGACGCTGTGCAGGCGTACCGCGCCGCCTTCGCGCGCCGTGCGTTCCAGCAGGGCGGCGGCCTGTTCGACGGCGGCCTCGGTGGCGGTGTCGCTGCCGATCGGCAGGACGGCCTCCGCGAGGGTGACGCCGAGCAGATCGGCCACGACGACGGAGACGCTGTGGGTCCGCACGTCGAGGGCGGCGAGATGGGCCCGGTCGGCGACGATCCCGTACACCCGGGCGCTGGGACCGCGGCGGCGGTCGCTCGTCTGCCCGACCACATGGACGAGTCCGGCCCCGCGCAGCCGTTCGACCAGGTCGGCGACGGTGGGGCGGGAGAGTCCCGTGAGCGTCTTCAACTGTCCTGCCGTCAGCGGCCCTTCCTGCTGGAGCAGCCGCAGGGCGAGCCGGTCGTTGATGGCTCGGGCGGTTCTCGGGGATGCTGCCATGCCGGGGATCCTCCCAGACCTCTCAGACCTCTCAGACCGCCCAGACCTCACGTATGTCACGGCCGGACGGTGCTACTGATGAGTGCACTTTTTATCAGGCAGGGTTCCTGATAATTTGCTTCGGCGCGCCGCGGAAGAGTGCGTGGGACCGGGACTCTCAAGGGGGATGCGGCGGATGTCTGCTGACGTCGACTTCGACAAACAGCGCTTGCGACGGGCCAGGATCGCCGTGGCGCTCGTCTTCTGTGTACATGGCGCGGTCAGCGGCAACTTCGCCACCCGGGTCCCCTGGATCCAGGATCACGCGGGCGTCAGCGCCGGCCAGCTCGGGCTCGCGCTCGCGTTCCCCGCGATAGGTTCCGTGATCGCGATGCCGGTGGCGGGCTCCGTCAGCCACCGTTTCGGCGCCCGCAACGCGCTGCGCGGACTGCTCGCCCTGTGGACACTCGCACTGACGCTGCCCTCCCTCGCGCCGAATCTGATCACGCTGTGCGTCGCCCTGTTCGCCTTCGGCGCCACGGCCGGCATGTCGGACGTGGTGATGAACTCCAACGGCGTGGAGGTCGAGAACCGCCTCGACAAGTCGATCATGTCCGGCCTGCACGGCATGTGGAGCGCGGGCGCCCTGATCGGGTCCGCCTCCGGCGCGCTGGCCGCGCATCTGGGCAGCGACGCGCGGCTGCATCACGCGCTCGCCGCCGCGGTCCTCACGGTCCTCGGCCTGATCGCCTGTCAGGGCATCCTCGACGTGCGCAGCGAACCCGAGGCGGAGCCGCCGCCGCGCTTCACGCTGCCGCCGAAGTCCGCGCTGATCATCGGCCTGGTCGGGTTCTGCGCGGTCTTCGCGGAGGGCGCCAGCCTGGACTGGTCGGCGGTCTATCTCCGGGACATCCTGGGGACTTCACCCGGTCTCGCCGCCGCGTCGACCACGGCCTTCACGCTGACGATGGCCATCACGCGCATGGTGGGCGACAAGGTCGTGGACCGGTTCGGCGCGGTACGGACCGTACGGCTGGGCGGCGGGCTCGCCACGGTGGGCGGCCTGCTCGTGGTGGTGGCGCCGAACCCGGCTGCCGCCCTGGGCGGCTTCGCCTGCATCGGACTCGGAGTCGCGGTCGTCGTGCCGCTGGCCTTCGCGGCGGCGGGGCGCAGCGGGCCCAATCCGAGCCAGGCCATCGCGGGCGTCGCCACCATCACGTACACCTCGGGGCTGGTCGCGCCCTCCGCGATCGGCGGGATCGCGGACGCCACCTCGCTGACGGTGTCCTTCGGCCTGGTGACGCTGCTGGCCTGCGGCCTGGTGGTCGGCGCCGGGGTCCTGCGCGCGGGCGACCGGCGGACGACCCCGCAGGTCAGTGCTCCGGCCTCAGCAACTCCTGAGCCAAAGCCCTGAACGGCTCGCTCCACGCGGCGGGCCGCAGCGTGGCGGCATCGACGCGTACGAGGACGCGGCTGCCGCGGGCGTACGTCCCGGCGCCGTCCGCGGAGCAGAAGCGGAACCCGTACGTGAGCCCGGTACGGCCGAGGCGCTCCAGCCAGAGGTGGACGGCGTAGGGGCCGGTGCGGGTGACGGGCCGCTCGTAGCTGACGCTCAGCTCCTTGACGGCGTTGCAGGCGTCGCCCGCCTCGGCCCAGTCGCCGGTGTAGGCGAAGCCGCGTTCCTCCCAGTAGGCGGTCCAGGCACGCTCGGCCATCACCGGATAACGGCCGTTGTGGAGCAGGCCGAGCGCGTCGAGATCGTCGAAGTGGACGACGGCGGGGACGAGAGCGCCGTAGTGGAGCGCGTGCGGTGCGTCGGCGGTCACGGGCAGGACTCCTGAGCTGCGGGACGAACGCGTGCGCGATGAATGATCGCGCGTGCGGGTGTCACTCCAGTCTAGGCGGCTGCCCTAAGCGGCTGCTCAGGAGTCCTTCCGGCGACGCTCCGCCCGGTCGCTCACCAGCCAGTGAGTGCGCCTCTCCCCCTGTCCTTCGGACCGGGCGGAAGCGTGTCACTTCTTTTTGCCGACTTTAAGTATCTGGTCGACCCGGGCGACGGACAGACCGCCGAGGAGTTGGCCGACCTGCGCGAGCGTCCGGCCCGTCTTCAGTTCGGCGACCGCCGCCGCACGGGCCGACTTGACGTCGTGCCCGAGCCTGGGGAGGAGCGTCTCGCCCACCTCGCGAGCGATGTCCTGGCGCTCTATGGGGTCGGATACGGCCGCCAGTTCGCCGGTGATGGCGGCGGAAGCTGCGGCGAGGTGCTGCTCAATACGGGCGATCGGGGTGTCGTCGGTCATGCACCCAGCCTATTGGTGCCGCTCATTCGGATTGAGGGTTTTGAATCCCCTGTGAGATTGCGGCACTTGCGCGGAAAGCCGTGACAAACGAAGGAGTGACTCGCCGTTGTCGTCGCGACCGAAATCCGCCTGCTCGCATGGCGCAGAGTCCCTGTCTCGTGGTCGCGGTCAGCCGAGGCGGGCGCGCCGTGCAATGACCGCCTCCGTGTAGCGTTGCCGGGTCAGATCCTCAGGCTCGATGCCCAGCGATTGAAGCGCGGTACGAACGTCGGCAAGGGCCGGCTGTACGTCGTCTTCGTCTACGATCGTCTCCACCTCGATGAAAGTGCCGTCGGACGCGGACGAGTGTGGCGAGCATCTGCCGACCACTGGCCTCGAAGCTGTAGTTCCGGCAGCGCTTTTCGAACGCGATGACGGGCACGTAGCCCAGGCCCTTGACGATCAGTGCGCCGCCTCGGCGTCGATGACCTCGGTCTCGTGCTCGGGCTTCGAACCGGACTCCTCATCAACCTTCGCCTCCTTGAAGGTGAGCAAGGTCCGGGTGCCGTGTGCACCGTGCGCACGCGTAGCTCTTGGTCTCTCTTTTCGAGAGATCCGTCCGGCCCGTCGTAGTAGGCATCCTGGTACACCTCGACCCGCGCGGTGGCCAGTTCTTCCAGCTTTCGCGTCACAGCTTCGGGCGCATGCACGCACGCACACCTTCAACTCCGCCTCGATCAAGGGCAGTTCCCCTTTTCTCGTCAGACCGTGCGTTCAGCAGTATCGAGGGTCGCCTCGAACATCCGGCGAAAACCTCGGAACAGAGGGCCGTGAGGCGTCTCCATCACTCTGTACGTCGCGGACTCGTGCCCCTCCCAGCCCGTGTCGAATGCTCCGACGAACATGACCGCGTGCCCGGTGGAGCAGCACTGGAGCGACGCGGACCTCTCGCCGTTCGGTCACGTCGCGACCGTGTACCCGGAGATGACGCCCGAGCACACCGCCGCGTACACCGCCGTCATGGAGCACGCCGAGGAATGTGCGGACTGCGACGCACTAGGGGGTTGAGGAACATCGGAACGAAAACTGGCGCTAAGCCCGTCGCGTGCCTGAGAGCGCTTTGACCTGGTCTTCTGTGGGGGCGGAACCTTCGACAGTCGTGTTGATCATTGACTGTGGAGGTCCGGGGTGCCGGTCGAGTTTCTGACGGATGCACAAGCCGCCGCGTACGCGGCGTTCGACGGGGCGCCGTCCCGTACGGAGTTGGAGCGGTTCTTCTTCCTGGACGACGCGGACCGGGAGTTGGTGGAGGCGAAGCGTCGGTCCCACAACCGGCTGGGCTTCGCGGTACAGCTGACGACCGCGCGGTATCTCGGGGTGTTCTTGGACGACCCGACCGACGTGCCGGCCGAAGTCGTCGACTACCTCGCCGAGCAGCTGGGCATCGAGGACTCTTCGGTGCTGAAGGCGTACGGCGAGCAGCGGTGGAAGACCCCGTTCGAGCACGTGTGGGAGCTGCGCGAACTGCTGGAGTACACGGAGTTCGCCGAGGCAGAAGCCGAGTTGCGGGTGTGGGTGGACGCGCGGGCGTGGACGACCGGGGAGGGCCCGAAGGCTCTGTTCGACGCGGCGGTGGGGTGGCTGCGTGAGCGGCGGGTGCTCCTGCCCGGCGTCACGACGCTCGCCCGGCTGGTGGCCTCGGGGCGGGAGGCGGCGAACCAGCGGCTGTGGGACAGCCTTTACGGGCTGCTGAGCACCGGTCAGCGGGCGGTGCTCGACTCTCTGCTGACCGTTCCGCCCGGCGCGCGGGTGTCGGAGCTGGACCGGCTGCGGCGCGGTCCGGTGCGGATCTCCGGGCCGCAGATGAAGTGGGCGCTTGAGCGGGCGGCGGAGATCGACGCGTTCGGTATGGGTGAGCTGGACGTGTCCGGGATACCGCCGCGGCGGCTGGCAGAGCTGTCGCGGTACGGCGTGGACGGCAAGGCGTCCCTACTGCGGCGCCACGGCGATTCCCGGCGCCTGGCCACCCTGCTGGCCACTGCGGTCTATCTGACGAGCAGGGCGGTCGACGACGCGCTGGACCTGCTGGAGGTGCTGATCGCGACGAGGCTGCTGGCGCGGGCGGAGCGGGAGACGGCGAAGCAGAAGCTGAAGACGCTGCCGAGGATGGAGCGGGCCGGGATCAGGCTGGCGACCGCGTTCCGGGTCGTGTTCGACACCACGAGCGAGCAGGTCGACACCGATACGGGGGTGATCAGCCCGCCGGAGGTGGCGACGCTGACGGCGATGTGGGAGCGGATCGAGGAGGTGGTGCCGCGCGAGGAGCTGGCCGCCGCGATCGCCGCGTTGTTCGAGCTGGCGCCGCCGATCGACTCGGACGCGGACGAGGCATGGCGGTCGATGCTGGTCACCCGGTTCCCCACCGTGCGGCCGTTCCTGGCTCTCCTGGTCCAGGTCGTCGACTTCGGTGCCACCCCGGAGGGCCTGCCGGTCCTCAAGGCGCTGAAGTCGCTGCCGGACCTGATGGGGCGCAAGAAGGTCGGACCCGACGAGATCGACACGTCGCTGCTGGTGGGCTCGTGGCGCCGGCTGGTGCTGAGTGCGCCGCACCTGGAGGCGGGCACGGTGGACTGGAAGGCGTACGTGTTCTGCGTGCTGGAGTCGTTCCATCGGCTGCTGCGCCGGCGTGAGGTGTTCGCGAAGAACTCCTCGAAGTGGGGTGACCCGCGGGCGAAGCTGCTGGACGGTGAGGCGTGGGAGCAGGTCCGCCCGACCGTGCTGGCTTCCCTGAACCTGCCCGGCGAGGCGGGTGAGCATCTGGCGGCGCGGGCCGCGCTGCTGGACGGCACGTACCGGGAGGTCGCCGGGCGGGTGCCGGCGAACTCGCAGATCGTGTTTGACGACGCCCGAACCCGCCTCCCTCCTGGACCTGCGGAAGGCGGTGGAGGCGATGCTGCCTCGCGTCGACCTGCCGGAGGTGTTGCTGGAGGTGTTCTCGTGGACCGGCGCCGACCAGGCGTTCACTTCGATCACCGGCGGTGAGGCGCGGCTCAAGGACCTGCACGTGACGGTTGCCGGGCTGCTGGTCGCGCACGGCTGCAACGTCGGGTACACGCCGGTCATCGGCGGGATCGACGAGCTGAAGTACGGCAGGTTGTCGCATGTCGACCAGACGTATCTGCGTCTGGCCACCTACCGGGCTGCGAACGCCACCCTCATCGAGCACCAGGCGTCCATCGGCCTTGCGCAGGTGTGGGGCGGCGGGCTGGTCGCCTCCGTGGACGGCATGCGGTTTGTTGTTCCCGTCCCCTCGGTCTACGCCCGCCCCAACCCCAAGTACTTCGGGCGCCGAGGCGGCGCCACCTGGCTGAACATGATTAACGACCAGGCGGCGGGGCTTGGCGGGAAGGTGGTCGCCGGCACCCCACGCGACTCCCTGTACGTGCTCGATGTCCTCTACGACCGGGACGGCGGCAAGCGCCCGGAGACGATCGTCACGGACACCGCCTCGTACAGCGACATCGTCTTTGGGCTCCTCACCCTGGCCGGGTTCGCGTACGCGCCGCAGCTGGCTGACCTGCCGGACCAGAAGATGTGGCGCATCGACCGCACCGCCGACTACGGCGCCTTCCAGGAAGCGGCGCGAGGCCGGGTCGACCTGGCCCGGATCGAGCGGCAGTGGGAGGACATCCTGCGGATCATCGGCTCGATCCACACCGGCGCCGTTCGCGCGTACGACGTGATCCGGATGCTGTCGCGGGACGGACGTCCGACCCCTCTGGGCGACGCGATCGCGCACTACGGACGGATCGCCAAGTCCCTGCACATCCTGCGCCTGGCCGACGAGCCCGGCTACCGCCGTCAGATCAAGGCGCAGGCCAACCTCCAGGAGGGCCGCCACGCCCTCGCCCGGAAGATCTTCCACGGCCGCTCCGGGCAGCTCTACCAGCGCTACCAGGACGGCATGGAGGACCAGATCGGCGCCCTCGGCCTGGTCCTCAACGCCGTCGTCCTCTTCAACACGCGGTACATGGACGCCGCAGTGAACCAGCTGCGCGCAGACGGCTTCGACGTCCGCGACGAGGACCTGGCCCGCCTCTCGCCGTTTGTACGGCAGCACATCAACATGCTGGGCCGGTACTCCTTCCAGCTTCCTGACCTGCCCGGCGGACTGCGGCCCCTACGCGATCCGGATGCCAGCGAGCAGTGAGGACCTTCCCGGCCTGACGCGCCTGCGTACGGCATGACCGAACGGCCCGGAGTTTCCATTCGCCGCGATGCATCGACTGGGGACTGCGGGCCGACCTGAGAACCCGGGGCAGTGCCCATGATGATGATGTCTACGCCGTAGATTAGGCACATGGTGGAGGGGACACCGGGCGCGGCGAGAACGCGGTTACCCGGGAAGCAGAAGCGAGGGCGGCACGCCGCTACGAAGTCCGGCGCGGCCAAGGGCGGGCTGATGCGCTCGTCCATGCTGATGGCAGCAGGGACGGTGGTGTCCCGTGCAACGGGCCTGCTGAGAACAATCCTACAGGCCGGGGCACTCGGGACGGGACTCCTCGCTACGACGTACAACCAGGCCAACGTGGTGCCGGCGAGCCTGTACTTCCTGCTCATCGGCGGCGCGCTGAACTCCGTACTGGTTCCGCAGCTGGTGAGGGCCAGGATGGAGCAGCCGGATGGCGGACGGGCCTTCGAGCAGCGTCTGGTCACCCTCACGATGTCCGTGCTGGGAATCGGTACGCTGCTGGCCGTCTGGGCGGCGCCGCAGATCATCAGCCTCTATCAGAGCGATTCACCGGCCAACCACGAAGCGTTTCAGCTGACGGTGGTCTTCGCGCGGTTCCTGCTCCCGCAGATCTTCTTCTACGGACTGTTCAGCATCCTGGGCCAAGTGCTCAACGCCCGGAACAAGTTCGGCGCGATGATGTGGACACCTGTCCTCAACAACGTCGTCCTGATCTCCATGTTCGGCGTATACCTCGGCATGATGACCGTCCCGGACTCCGTCCAGGACATCACCCAGACCCAGGTCACGCTGCTCGGCGCGGGCACCACACTCGCCCTGGCGATCCAGGCTCTTGCCCTGATCCCCTTCGCCAGAGCCGCCGGCTTCCGCTTCCGCCCACGTTTCGACTGGCGTGGCACCGGACTGGGCAAGAGCATCAGCGCGGCCCGCTGGACCTTGCTGTTCGTCCTCACCAACCTCGTCGCCAGCACGGTGGTGACCCGCTACGCCTCCGCCGCGGACACGGCACTGCCCAAAGGCGGCGTGGGCTTTTCCGCCTACACCTACGCGCAGACCATCTGGTCGCTGCCGCAGTCGGTCATCACCGTCTCGCTGGTCACCGCCCTGCTGCCGCGAATGAGCCAGGCCGTCGCCGAACACCGCCTGGACGACATGCGCGGCGACCTCTCCCGAGCCCTGCGGATCAGCGGCGTCGTCATCGTTCCCGCCGCCTTCTTCTTCGTCGCCCTCGGCCCGCAGATGGCACAGGTGATCTTCGCCCACGGAGCGGCCCACCCGGCATCCATCGTGCCGCTGGGCCAGATGCTCCAGGCCTTCGGATTCGGCCTGATCCCCTTCTCGGCGCAGTACATGCTGCTGCGCGGCTTCTACGCCTTCGAGGACACCCGGACCCCGTTCTGGATGGCCGTGTGGATCAGTACCGCAAACATAGCCCTGGCCACCGCCTGTCATCTGCTGCTGCCCCCGCGGTGGGCCGTCACCGGCCTGGCCGCCGCCTACGCCGCCTCGTACGCTATCGGCCTGCTCATCACCGCGCTGCTGTTGCGACGACGCCTCGAAGGCCGGCTGGACGGCAAGCGACTGTGCCGCACGTACGGCAAGCTGACAGCCTCTGCCCTCGCGGCGGGAACGCTCGGCTGGTTCGTGGCCCGCGCATGCTCCAACACCGTCACCTCGACGACCTGGGCACCGGCGCTGGGCCTCGCTGCGGGCGGCCTCACCATGTGCCTGGTGTTCGTGCTGCTCGCACGAATCTTGAAGGTCAGTGAGCTGCGGGGCCTGCCGGGCCTGGGGTGAGCGCACGGTCTCGGCTGAGCACCCGCGGCAAGGGTGCTGGATAGACCGTGATGCGGATGTACCCGGGCCCGCGCCGACACCTGGCCGGACGGTCAGACAGCGCGCAGTCGAGGGGGGTCAGGCTGCTCCGGCCCGACCTCCGCAACGACCGTGAGGGGAACGGGGGTTTCGGCGTCGGTGGTCTCCTCCGCCCGGCGGCGCAGCTTCGACTTGAGGCTGATCAGCCCGCTCTTGACGTGCGGAGCGGCCTTCACCGCAGCGGCCCCCAGCGCCACGCCCGTGCCAAGGATCACCAGAGCCGCCTTCGTCCCGTCGAACAGCACGGCGTGCGTGTTGAGCGTGTTGTCGTCGTTCCGCGCCAGCGGGCTCTTTCCGCCCGGAGTACTCGACTGCGAGAGGTGTGTGTCGGAAGGATGCTCTACCAGCATCAGTTCCCTGATCGAGTCACCCCAGTTGAACTCCATGACGCAACTGTAGAGGCGACCAGGCGGGCCGCGGCCCGGAATGCCATGGTCTCCACTTTGGTCAACGGACGAGGACCCGAAGACCCTTTGCCGAGGGCTCCTGGGCGGGAGAGGATGCGTCCATGATCGACACGAATGAGAACCCCGCGGAACAGGCCGCGATCGCCGCGGCGAAGGACGGTGAACTGCGCCTGCACGATCCCGCCGTCCGGGCCTCCGCCGTCGGCGTCCGGCTGTTCGACCCCGAGTTCGTCGAGGTCGGCGCCTCCGGGCGGCGCTGGACGTACGAGGAGATGGTCACGGCCCTGCCCACCCTTCACGGCGGAGTGGACAGCCCGCGCATCGAGGCATCCGGCATGCGCGGGGTGCTCCTCGCCCCGGACCTCGTGCACCTGACGTACGAGAGCGTCATCGCCGGACACCGGGCTCGCCGCAGCTCCCTGTGGCGCAAGGGCGAGGGCGACACCGGATGGCGGCTCTACTACCACCAGGGCACCCCCGTCCCCGAGGGCTGAACACACCTTCATTCAGGGCCTTCGGGCGCCTTATCTCAGGTCCGAAGTTGAGTGAAGGTATGTCGACCGAACTAACTCAAGAGCTCTCGCAGGTCAGTCTCTACGCGCGGCGGGCCAGCAAGTGTGTGTCGAGGAAGCCGCGCTCGGACGCCGGGTCGTGGAGCAACCGGGCCACCGTGACGAGGCCGGCCTCGGCCAGCAAGTTGGCAAACTGCTGCGCAGGCCAGCTATAGGCGGGCGCCACCTTGTGATCGAAGCGGACTGGCTCCGGCCCCTCCGTCCCGAAGAGGGACACCAGGAGCAGACCCCCTGGTGCCAGAACACGCACCTGCTCAGCGAGCAGCGCGGGCAGTTCTTCAGGCGGGGTATGGATCATCGAGTAGTGGGCCAGCACTCCACCGAGCGCGCCGTCCTCGACCGGGAGGGCCTCCATTCGCGCTTCGTCGAACCGCAACGCCGGCTGGGCCCGCCGAGCGTGGTCGACCATGGCCGGGGAGAGGTCGATGCCGAAGGCGTCCAGCCCCAGGTCGTGCAGCATGGCCGTCAGATGACCGGGTCCGCACCCGACGTCGGCTACCCGCAAGTTCCCCGTATCACGCACCAGCTCGGCGAAGGTGCCGATCATGTTCCGCGCGAACGGCCGCGTCTCCAACCGGCTAGTGAACATCGACGCATAGAGCTCGACGACCCCGTCGTAGGCAGCCCTGGTCTCATTCTGGTGTTCTAACACGGGCAGGAAACTAACACCCCCGCCGTTCACGGCTGTTCTCCGGCCCTTCCCCTCGTGTCGGCGCAAGCAGGCGTGCAGCCGCAAGCCGACTTCATGGGCAGCAGGGTCAGCGGCGCGCGTTGCCGGGGGCGAGCAGGCTGGTCAGCTCAGAGATCGCTTCGGGCGACGGCTTGAAGTAGCGGCGGACGTTCTCCGGCTTCTTGTGCCGGGACTTGGCCATCAGCATCAGCAGGGAGGCTCCCTGCTCTCCGAGGTGGGTGAGGGCGGAGTGGCGGTACTCGTGCAGGTCCCAGCCGGTCCCCGGTCCGTGCACCGCAGTGTGCTCATCGAGCAGGGCGCGGGCCTGGCCGTAGGAGAGGCGCGCCAGGCCAGTGTCCGGGCACACGTCACGCAGGCTGACGATCTTCCCCGGGCCGGGGCGGCGGTGAGTGACGAACACCGGGCCCCGGGTACGGCCGCGCAGCAGGCGGGGCAGAAGCCGGGCGGTGCCGGCGTCCCAGTAGACGGTCTCCAGCACGAAGTCCTCGCGGGCCTGCCCTCGGCGGCGGGCCTTGCTCCGGGCACCCTTGGCCTTCACGGGACAGCTGCGCGCGGCGAAGTCCAGGTCCTCGATGTTCACGCCGAGGATCTCCTCGGACCGCCCGGCGGTCTCGTAGAGCATCCGCCACAGCGTCTTCTCTCGCAGGTGGACCTCGCGCCGGGCGATGAGCCGGTCCACGGCCATATTCGAGCGGGCTGGGGTCTCGGAGTCCGGCACTGCCAGCCGCTTCGTCCAGGCCGGGACCGCCGGGCTGTCATACCCGTACGACTCGCACCAGCCCAGCCACGACAGAACCGCCGCCCGGCGGGCGTTCCAGGTGTTGACCGCCGCGGTGCCCCACAGCAGTTCCAGGGCCTCGCCGATCTCGTCATCCGCGACGGACCCGATCGGGCGAGCCACTCCGAGCCGTTCGGCGGTCTTGCCGACGCCGACTCCGTAGCTGCGGACAGTGTTCGGGTTGCGGAGCGAGTCGAGGAAGGCGTCGGCCACCGCGCGGACGGTCAACGCCTTCCCGGCCGGCAGTTGCACGACGGTGGGCACTGCTTCCCCCTTGCCACAGATAACAGGGCCTCTTCATGTGCGGCCCGGAGAACGTCACCGCAGGTGACGAACCAATCTCCCACAGATAATAGGGCGTTATCTGTGGGACAACTTCAGGGAGTTCCGGTAGCCGAAGCTCCGTCAGCCGCCCACCAGGGCCGATCCAGGCTTAGCGCCAGTTTTCGTTCCGATGTTCCTCAACCCCCACTACTGCCCTGCGAGACCGGCACCGGCCTCCGGAAGGCGCTGCGGGCGGCGCGGCCGTGACGGGCGGGGCACCGGGCGGCCCGAGGGGGCGCCAGGCGCCGCCGCGCGAGGCCCGTTACCCCATTCCGGGGAAGCCGTCGGCGACCGGCGCTTCCGGCGGGGCGAGAGGAGGTCCCGGCTGGGAGCCTTCCCGGATGGAGCGGATGGAAAGCCGTACGACAGGGACCCCGGCCGGCCCGCCGTCGCTCGACCGTGTCGTGGCGCGGCTGCGCGCCCTGCGCGCCGAGTGGCCCGTCACCGACGGGGTCGCGGTGTTCAATCGTGTGTACCTCTCGGTCACGGAGGAGATCGCCCGGCAGATCGACGCGGGCTCGTTCGCCGAGCGGGGGCCCGCCACGACGCTGGATGTGCTCTTCGCCGAGCGGTATCTCTCCGTCGCCGAGGGCATGGCCAACGGCCTCCGAGCTCCCGCCTGTTGGTGGCCGCTGTTCCGCCGGCGCGACCATCCGGACGTGCTGCCGCTCCAGTTCGCGCTCGCCGGGATCAACGCGCACATCGGGCACGATCTGGCGCTCGCCGTGGTGGACACCTGCGCGGCGCTCGACTGCGAACCCGCCGAGCTGGCCGGTTCGTTCGATCAAGTGGGCGGCGTGCTCCGCCGGTTGGAGGAGCGCATCCGGGAGGAGGTGATGCCGGGGCCCGATCTGCTGGAGCTGGCCGAGCCGTTCACTCATCTTGTCGGCAGCTGGAGCCTGGAGCGTGCGCGCCAGGCGGCCTGGGCGTCGGCGCTGCTGCTCTGGCGGCTGCGGGCCGTGCCCGCGCTCGCGGCGCGATTCACCGACCGGCTGGACGCGGGAGTCGGTGCGGTGGGGCACCGCCTCGTGACACCATGGCGGTTGAGTGCTCAACAACTCACCGGCATAAGGTAGTTGCTCCAGTTTCCTGCACGAAGGAGTGCGTTGATGTCGATCAAGCTCGGACTGGGTCTCCCGCAGATGAAGGCGTACGACCTCGGACGGGACGTGCCCCTGGTGGCACGGACCGCCGAGGAGACCGGCTACGAAAGTCTCTGGGTCTTCGAACGCGCCCTGGTCCCCGAGCCCATGACGCAGGGGCTCTACGGCATACCGGGACTGCCCTGGCCGGACCACTACCGCGGCGTCGCCGATCCGCTCGTCACGCTCACGCTGGCTGCCGCCGCCACCCGGAGCGCGCGCCTGGGCACCAGCGTCCTGATCGCGCCTCTGCACATCCCCTTCCAACTGGCGCGCACCCTCGCCACGTTGGACAACGCGAGCGGCGGCCGGGTCGTCGCCGGTCTCGGTACGGGCTGGTCGGTCGACGAGTACGCGGCCGCGGGCGTGGCGCCGATGGACAAGCGCGGCGCGGTCCTGGACGAACTGCTCGACGTCTGCGCGGCGGTCTGGGGCCCCGACCCCGTCTCGTACCAGGGTGAGCTGACCACCATCGCGCCGTCCGAGGTCGGCCCCAAGCCCGCGCGGCCCATCCCGGTCTACCTCGCCGGCTCCGGCGGGCGGGCGCTGCGCCGGGTGGTGGACCGGGCCGACGGCTGGATGCCCGTCTCCATGGGCGCCGCGCAGGTGGCCGAGGACTGGCGGAAGCTGCGGGACCTGGCCGCCGAGCGCGGCAGGGAGCGGCCGCTCGACGTCTGCGTCAGGGCGAACCTCTCGTACAGCGCGAAGCCGTTCGAGGGCGAGGGCCGCCAGGCCTTCCAGGGCAGTGTGGCGCAGATCGTGGAAGACCTCGCGGAGCACGCCGCGATGGACGGTGTCACGGAGCTGCTGATCGATCTGTCGGCGACGGTGCACGACGCCCGGGAACTGATCGACGTCTCCTCGGAGTTGTACGCGGCCGCCCGCGCCGCGGGCATCTGACCGTACGCACCGCACGTGTGGGGGCCGGCCGCCGGGCGGCGGCCGGCCACCGCGTCAGTCCTCCGGCAGCTCGACCGGCGCGATGTCGTCGTAGACGTCACCGGGCCCGGGGTTCGTGCCGTCGGTGGCGCCCCCGAAGTGGTGCATCACGCCCCACACCGCGTTGAGCGCGGTCTGCACGGCTCCCTCGGCCCAGCCCGCCGTCCAGGAGATGTCGTCGCCCGCGAGGAAGATCCCGCGCTTGTCCGCCGCGAGCCTGTCCTGCATGAAGTGGGTGAACAGGCGGCGCTGGTAGCGGTAGTGGCCCGGCAGGTTGGCCTTGAACGCGCCCATGAAATACGGCTCGTTCTCCCAGGAGACCGTGATCGGACTGCCGATGATGTGCCGCCGGATGTCGACCTTCGGATAGATCTCGCGCAGTGAGCTGAGCATGACCTCCATCCGCTCCTCGGCGGACAGCGGCAGCCACTTGAGACTGTCGTCGCACCACGTGTACGAGAGGCAGATGACGGCCGGCTTGTCCGGGCCGTTGTCCAGCAGGTACGTACCGCGCGTCATCCGGTCGGTGAGCGTCATCGACATCACGTCACGGCCGGTGGGACGTCCGCTGTCGTCCACCTCCTCGTCCTTCCAGAACGGCCGGTCGACGGGCACGAACAGTTTGGACGACTCCATGTAGTGGGTGCGCTCCATCGCCGTCCAGTGGTCGATCGGGAACAGCGAGTCGTCACAGGCGATCTTGGACAGCAGCAGCCACGACTGGGCGGTGAAGACCGCCGCGCGGTAGGTACGGATCCGGCCCGAGGCGTCCGTGACGGTGATCCCGTTCCCCGCCGTACGGTGGAGTCGTGTCACCGCGGGCAGCGGCTCGCCGCCGTGCAGCGACGCCAGCGAGGTCCCGGCCGGCCAGTGCGTGATCTTCACCGGCTCGCGTTCCCACAGCCGCAGCGGCAGCTGCTCGCTGCCGCCGACGATGCCCCGGTGGTGGTCGTCGGCCTCGGTGTAGACGACCCGCAGGATCTCCAGGATCGAGTTCGGGAAATCGGTGTCCCAGCCGCCCGTGCCGAACCCGACCTGGCCGAAGATCTCGCGGTGGCGGAAGGACTTGAAGGCCGGTGAGTCGCAGAGGAAACCGTAGAAGGTCTGGTTGTCGAGCTTCTCCACCAGCCGCGACCAGATCTCCCGGATGCGCGGCACGTCACGCTCGCGCAGCGCGCGGTTCATGTCGGAGAAGTCGGCGCCCTCTTCCAGGCAGGTGTTCCAGGCGTCCATCACGTCGCGGAAGACCTGCGGCAGATCCTCGACGGTCCGCGCGTAGTGGGACTCGCCCTTGAGATCCACGACGGTGGACGGGGTGCCGGGGGCCAGCGGGTTCGGGAACGGCCGGGTCTCCAGGCCCACCAGGTCGATGTAGTGCTGGAGCGCGGTGGACGACGGCGGGAAACGCATCGCGCCCATCTCCGCGGTCAGTTCGGGGTCGCAGCCCTCGAAGCCGACGGTACGCAGCCGGCCGCCGATCCGGTCGGCCTCGTACACCACCGGCTTGAGGCCCATCTTCATCAGCTCGTAGGCGGTGATGATCCCGGACAGCCCGCCACCGATGACGGCGACCTCCGCGCCGTGTTCGGTGGCGGGTATCTGGCCGAGGCCGGCCGGATGCGCCAGGAAGTCGTCGTACGCGTAGGGGAAGTCGGGCCCGAACATGGTGATCGGCGGCAGCGTCTCGCCGGCCGGTACGTCGGCGTGCGGGACGGCGGTGGGCACTGTGGACGTCATGGGGGCACAACTCCTTGCGGGTACGACCGGGGCACGGCTCGGGTTCGGCGCGGGCATGGCTGGGGAACGGCTCGCGGCGGACAGCGCGCGCCGAGGGGAGGATCTGAGGGAACTGACTGAGCCCCCGAGGGGGACGGGTTCAGGAAAGCGAGGCGTAGAGGCCGGGACGGCGGTCGCGCAGATACGGGTTGGCCTCGCGGGAGGCGCGCAGCAGCTCGGGGTCGGCGTCCGCGATCAGCAGCTCGTCCCCGCGTCCGGCCCGCGCCCCCGGGACGCCGTCCGGCGCTGCCAGGCAGCTCAGACCGACGAAGTCGAACTCGCCCTCCTGACCGGTGCGGTTCACGTACGCCACATACATCTGGTTCTCGAAGGCGCGGACCGGTACGAGCGTTTCGGCGACGAACTCGAACGGACGCATCTGCGCGGTGGGCACCAGCAGCAGATCGGTGCCGGCCAGCGCGTGGGCCCGTACGTTCTCCGGGAACTCGACGTCGTAACAGATCATGATCCCCAGGCGTACTCCGCCCACCTCCGCCTGCACGACGGGCTGCTCCCCCGGCGTGAACCAGGCGCGCTCGAAGGGGCCGAAGAGGTGGGTCTTGCGGTAGTTGGCGAGCCGCGTGCCGTCAGGACCGATCAGCTGGGCCGCGTTGAAGACCCGCTCGCCGTCGCGCTCGGGGTAGCCGTACAGGACGGCGAGGCCGTGGCGTACCGCGATCTCGGCGACCGCGTCCGCGCCGGGGCCCGCCGCGGGCTCGGCGAGCCGGGCCACGTCCTCGCCGATGGCGTACCCGGTCAGGAACATCTCCGGGCAGACCAGCAGCCCCGCGCCCGCGTGCGCGGCCCGGCCGGCCGCCTCGTCGAGCACCGTGAGATTGCCGGCCACCGAACCAGGGCTTCCTGAGCTCTGGAGCAGGGCGGTACGCAGCGGCGGCATGGCAGACCTCGGGAAGATGAGGGGGACAAGAAGGGGATACGGCGAGACGTATTGACGGTACGGTCCTGCGGCGGGCGCGGACAAGACGCGTCCGTTGCGTGCCGACCACCGATTCGTTGCGCCGGGTGCCGTCCGCGCGGCGATTCATTGCGAAGAGGCGTCCTGCCTGGTCAGGCCGTAGCGCCTGAGCAGGGGCGAGAGGACGAGAACCGACTTCGTGCGCTCCACGTACGGCTCGCCCGCGATCCGTTCGAGCACCTGCTCGAAGTGGCGCATGTCGGCGGCGAAGACCTGGACGACGGCGTCCGCCTCGCCGGTGACGGTGGAGGCGGCGACGACCTCGGGGAAGTGCTCAAGGCCCCGCTGGATGGCCTCGGGCGAGGTGTTGCCGCTGCAGTAGATCTCGATGAAGCCCTCGGTCTGCCAGCCGAGGGCCGCCGGGTCCACCCGCACGGTGAAGCCGGTGATCGCTCCCTCGGCGCGCAGCCGGTCCACGCGCCGCTTCACGGCGGGCGCGGAGAGGCCGACGAGCGAGCCGATGTCGGCGTAGGAGCGGCGGGCGTCCTCGCCGAGGGCGTGGACGATGCGTTCGTCGAGATCGTTGAGTCGCACTGCTGGTGGATCACTTCTCTGCGGGACCGGCGAGCGGCGGTGGCCGTCACCGAAGTAGAACATGCGTGGGTGAACCAGGGGTAAGCGACGACCCGCGACGACGGAGGGGTGTCCCGCAGTGCGGGACACCCCTCCGTCATACATCTGAACACCCGTACGCGTATCTCACGGGATCACCTCAGGCGGTCACTCCACCACGAGCAGCCCCGCGCGCAGCCGTCCGGTGATGCGGGTCAGCAGCCTGGAGACGTGCATCTGGGAGACGCCCAGCTCCGCGCCGATCTCCGACTGGGTCATCTCGTCACCGAAGCGCATCTGCAGGATCCGCCTCTCGCGGTCGTCCAGTTCCTCGATGAGGGGCTTGAGCGCCACGACGTTCTCCGCCGTCTCCAGGCTCGCGTCCGGAGAACCGAGCCGGTCGGCGAGCGGGGCCGAGGTCTGCGACGCGTCGTCCGACGGCATGTCGATCGAACCCGCGGTGTATCCGTTGCTGGCGACGATGCCCTCGATGACCTCGTCCTCCTCGATACGGAGGTGCGCGGCCAGCTCGGCGGTCGTCGGCGCGCGGTCCAGCCGCTGCGCCAGCTCGTCGGTCGCCTTGGCCAGATCGATACGCAGCTCCTGCAGCCTGCGCGGCACGTGCACGGCCCAGCTGGTGTCCCGGAAGAAGCGCTTGATCTCGCCGATGATGTAGGGAACGGCGAAGGTCGCGAACTCCACCTCACGGGTGAGTTCGAACCGGTCGATCGCCTTGATCAGGCCGATGGTGCCGACCTGGACGATGTCCTCCATCTGGTCCGAGCGATTGCGGAAGCGTGCCGCCGCGTAACGGACGAGGGCCACGTTCAGCTCGATCAGGGTGCTGCGGACATAGCTGTACTCGTGGGTCCCTTCCTCCAGCTCGGTCAGCCGGGCGAAGAAGAGCTTGGAGATTTCGCGCGCGTCCTTGGGGGCCACATCCCCAGGGCACTCCACGTACGGAAGGTCCAGCTCAGCCGCTTCCGCGTGCTGCCGGATCCCGTACTGCGGTCGGTCGGTCGGGACCGGGACCGTGCTCGCAGTGGACACTGGGTCCTCCCCTGCTCTGTAGGTAAGTGCTTCAGCCGTGTACCCCGGACTTCGCCGGTCATGTCTGCTGAATCAAAGAAGTTTCTCAGCTCTCCGGGAAACCGGTTCCCCCGGGGTACTCCGACGAGGTCGTGCCGGCTAGCTCCAGCTGGCGTGCAGCGGCTTGCCCTCGGCGAATCCGGCGGCGCTCTGGACTCCGACGACGGCCTTCTCCGCGAACTCCTCCAGGGAGTTCGCGCCCGCGTACGTGCAGGAGGAACGCACCCCGGCGATGATCGAGTCGATCAGGTCCTCGACGCCCGGGCGGGTGGGGTCGAGGAACATCCGCGAGGTGGAGATGCCTTCCTCGAAGAGGCCCTTGCGTGCCCGGTCGTAGGCCGACTCCTCGCTCGTACGGTTGCGCACGGCGCGGGCGGAGGCCATGCCGAACGACTCCTTGTAGAGCCGTCCGTCGGCCGCCTGCTGAAGGTCGCCCGGCGATTCGTACGTACCGGCGAACCACGAGCCGATCATGACGTTGGAGGCTCCGGCGGCGAGCGCCATGGCGACGTCGCGGGGGTGGCGCACCCCGCCGTCGGCCCATACGTGCTTGCCGTGCTTCTTCGCTTCCGCCGCGCACTCCTTGACGGCCGAGAACTGCGGCCTGCCGACACCGGTCATCATGCGGGTGGTGCACATCGCGCCGGGTCCGACACCGACCTTGATGATGTCGGCGCCCGCCTCGATCAGGTCGCGTACGCCATCGGCGGAGACGACGTTGCCCGCGACGATCGGCACCTCCGGGTCCAGCGCGCGGACCGCCCGCACGGCGGCGAGCATCGATTCCTGGTGACCGTGCGCCGTGTCCACGACGAGCGTGTCGACACCGGCGCCGAGCAGCTGCTCGGCCTTGGCCGCGACCTCGCCGTTGATCCCGACGGCGGCGGCGATCCGCAGCCTGCCCCGGGCGTCGGTGGCGGGGGTGTAGAGCGTCGCGCGCAGCGCGCCCTTGCGGGTGAGGATACCGACGAGCCTGCCGTCCGCGTCGACCGCCGGGGCGAGCTTGCGGTTGGCGCCGTCGAGCGCGTTGAACGCCTCGCCGGGGTCCATGTCCGCCGCGATCGTCAGCACGTCCTTCGACATGACCTCCGACAGCTGGGTGAAGCGGTCGACGGCGGTCAGGTCGTGGTCGGTCACGATCCCGACGGGCCGCCGCTCGCTGTCCACCACGACACCGGCGCCGTGTGCCCGCTTGTGCAGCAGGGAGAGCGCGTCGCCGACGGTCTGGGAGGGGGCGAGTGTGATCGGGGTGTCCAGCACGAGGTGACGGGACTTCACCCAGGAGACGACCTCGGCGACGACCTCGATCGGGATGTCCTGGGGAATGACGACGAGCCCGCCGCGCCGGGCGACGGTCTCCGCCATGCGGCGGCCCGCGATCGCGGTCATGTTCGCGACGACCAGCGGGATCGTGGTGCCCGTGCCGTCCGGGGTGGAGAGGTCCACGCCCTGGCGGGAGCCGACGGCGGACCGGCTCGGCACCATGAAGACATCGTCGTACGTCAGGTCGTACGGGGGCTGGAGGTCATTGAGAAAACGCACGTGCAGAACATCCCAGTCGATCGGAGCCGTACCCCGGTCGGTGGAGCCGGGGGAAATCGCACGTACCTCATTGTCCCATGCCCGGTCCGGGAACAGACAGGAGAGAAACCTCCAGCTCAGGGCGGGTGCCTTCGGAGGAAGCTCCAAAGCACGGGCGTCTGTCGCCCGGTGTCACCCGCCACGAGGGACGCACCTTCGCCCCGTGTCCGTCACTGGCTGTCGGGGTCCATCCGCTCCAGCGCGGGCCGCGGCGCCGGGTCGAACTCCGTCAGGAGGTAGTCCGCCGCCACCGTGTCCGTGACGAGGCTGGTGACCAGCCCCGAGCGCAGAACGGCTCCGATGGCCGGCCCCTTGCGCAGCCCGCCGGCGATCGCCACGACCTCGGGGATGCGGCGCAGCCGGTCGGCCTCGACGGTGATGCAGCGCTCGCCCAGGTCGCGGCCGACCCGCCGGCCCTCGGCGTCGAAGAGGTGCGCGGACATCTCGGCGGCGACCCCGAGCGAGGCGTAGTGGCCGCGCTCCTCGTCGGTGAGCATGTCGTGGACCGTGGAGATCCCCGCCTCCCACGATCCGATGGAGACCGCGGCGACGGTGACCTTGTCGAAGTAGTCGAAGGCGCGGGCGATGCCCGGCTGCCTGCGCAGCGCGGCGGCCGTCGCCGGATCGGGCAGCAGCATCGGCGCGTAGATGGGGTGAGCCTCTCCCCCGGACACCTGGGCGGCGCGCCGTACGGCCTCGACCGAGCCGCGCTCCGCCGTCCCCGCGTCGTACACCCCGGTGAGCTGGACGACCGTGCAGGGCGGCAGGCGGTCGAGGGCTGCCGCCATGTGGATGGTGGATCTGCCCCAGGCCAGGCCGAGCACATCTCCCTCGACGACCAGCTCGCCGAGCAGATCGGCGGCCACCTCGCCCAGATTCTCCGGGTCGGGCGACTCGTCCGCGCCTTCCGCGGGCGACTCGACGACCACCGCGTGGCGCAGGCCGTAGCGGGCGCGCAGCGCGTCGGAACGCTCCGCGTCCAGTTCCGCCGGGACGCGGATCTCAATCCGTACGAGGTCGCGCTCCAGCGCCGTCTCCAGCACCCGTGCCACCTTGAAGCGGCTGACGCCGAACTCCTCGGCGATCTGGATCTTGGACTTGCCCTCCAGATAGAAGCGGCGCGCCATGGCCGCCGCCTGCACCAGCTCCGCGGGTCCCATCCGCAGGGCCGACCGACCCGCCGACATACCAGACACCGCGATCTCCTTCTTTCCGCAATTCCGCACTCCGGATCCGCTGTTCATCCTGTCAGACGCAACGGCCCTTGATCAGCCCTGATGGGCCTTGTTCACGTTCCCGACCACGCAGGCCACGGGTCAGTGCGCGCACGCCCATGAGGCGGCGGCGGTGGCCTCGGCGGCCTGGCTACGCAGCATCCGTACGGCCGCCGCGGGATCGTCCGCTCCGTAGACGGCCGAGCCGGCCACGAAGACGTCGGCGCCCGCCTCCGCGCACCGCTCGATGGTGGAGGCGGAGACCCCGCCGTCCACCTGGAGCCACAGCTCAAGACCGTGCTTGGCGATCAGCTGCCGGGTACGGCGGATCTTGGGCAGCATGATGTCGAGGAACGCCTGGCCGCCGAAGCCCGGCTCGACGGTCATGATCAGCAGCATGTCGAGTTCCGGGAGGAGGTCCTCGTACGGTTCGACCGGCGTCGCGGGCTTCAGTCCCATGGACGCCCTGGCCCCCTTGGCCCGGATCTCCCGCGCCAGCCGTACGGGGGCGGCGGCCGCCTCCGCGTGGAAGGTCACGGAACCCGCGCCCGCCTCGGCGTACTGCGGCGCCCAGCGGTCGGGGTCCTCGATCATCAGGTGGCAGTCCAGCGGGGTGTCCGTCGCCCGGGCCAGCGATTCGACCACCGGCACGCCGAGCGTCAGATTGGGCACGAAGTGGTTGTCCATGACGTCGACATGCAGCCAGTCGGCGCCTTCGACGGCCTTCGCCTCCTCGGCGAGACGCGAGAAGTCGGCGGACAGAATGCTGGGGTTGATCTGAGCCATGGCCCAAGCCTGCCATGGACCGCGGGCGCCTCTGTCCACGGCCCACGTCTTGGCACGTGCCGGTGCCCGCGATACGCGCCGGAGCGCGCCATTCGCGCCGCTGACGCCGGTGTCCGTGCTGCTCCGCTCCGCGGCTCCGCCCGGCGGGTCACTCGCCGGAGTCGTAGGTGATCCAGTGCTCAGGGACGAGGGCTTCTCCGTTGCTCCGTCTCCAGCGTGCGCGCACAGCGCTGCGGAAGGGTTCGTCATCCGGCTCGGCATGTTCAAGGACGATGACCTGGAAGGCGCCGGCGAGGGATTCGACGGTCGATTGGATCGTCCGGTAGAGGTCGAGCCGCGCAGCACGGGCGGCCCCGGACCCGCCGCCGGGAGTCTCGTCCGGGAACCCTGCCGGGGAAGGCTGGTCGAGAACGAGAAAACGCGGAACCGGGCTGTCGATCTCGCTGAACCACTCGTGCAGGCTCAGCAGGGTCGCGAGGTGATAGCCAAGGCGGTCGCGCGCACTGCCCGTCTCCGGCACTTTGACGGGCCCGTGCCGTGTGTCGGCGATGAGAGCCAGCGCTCGGGGGTCCAGGCGCAGGGGATCACCGTGGTGCCGCAGCCCCAGGGCGACGGCTTTGGACCGGATCTTCTGGTCGACCAGGGAGAGGCGGCTGCTGAGCAGATCCTCCTGAGCGCTGCTGCCGAGCCGTTCCTCGATCGAGGCGATCTCCGCGGCGATTTCCTCCCGGCGGTCTTCCGGGGGAGTCTGGGCATGGCGGGTCATGGTGTCCAGGAAGAGGCTGATGCGCCCCTGGACGACTGCGGCCCGGCGCCGCGGATCGTCCTGGGCGGTTGCCCGCCGACCGGCGCTCAGGACCTCGATCTCCTCCTGATTGCGGGCCAGCGCCGAGCGCAGGTCCGCGAGCGCGTCCTCCTCCTCCGCGATACGCGCGTCGATCTCCGGCCCGGCCTCTCCCATCGCGGACATCTCAGCGTCCACGCGTTCAAGGTCCCGCCGCATGAGCCGGGACACCTGCCCGGCGCCGGGCGCGTGACCGCCGCACACCGGGCACAGCTCATCCTGCGGGGTCGGCTCCGGGTGTGCCCGCCGCAGCAGGCCGAGGGTCGCGAGCCGGGCGTGCTGCTCACGTACCTGGCCGAGGAAATCGTCCTTCTCTCCGGCGAGGGTCTTGAGGTTGGACATCCGTACGCGGGTCCGGGAGTAGGCCTGACGCAGCTCGCTCCGCGCCGTGTGGAGAGCGGACAGCGGGTCCTCAGTCGCGGGTGGTTCCGTGTCGGGGGCGCTCGCCCCGACGGCTCGGCGCAGTCGGTCGACGACCTCGTCGCCGGACAGCGGGCGTCCCGGCGGGGCCGGGGGCAGCAGATTGGCTTCGACGGCTTCTCCGTGCAGCCCGGCCGCCGTCCCTGAGGCGGGCCGGAAGGGCCGGGCTGCCGTCAGGCGCTCCTGTTGTTCGACCAGCTGCCGGCGCAGGAGCCTGAGGCGGTGTTCGAGCTGGGCGCGTTCGGGATCCGCCGCGCCCAGGAAGTACGGGAGCATCGCTCGCAGGGCGGGGCGGTGGAATTCGTCCGTCTGACCGTGAAAGAGAAGGTCCTGGCCGGCGGCGTCGTTCTGCTTGTGCAGGCAGAAGAACAGGCTGTGCCGCACGGACGGGGAGAGCCGGCGGGGGCTGCGTGCCACCGGCAGCCGCACAGCGGGGTCGATGCCCGTGAACCTGGACAGGACCTTCTTGGCGACGTCCATCGGCATGGAGAAGGTCAAGTCCGCGAAGCCGGGCGGGGGCGCCCCGGGAGCCTGGGAGACAACGCAGAAGGTGGAGTTGGTCGCCGCCTTGCCCGCGGGTGCGGGACGCGCCACGAACAGCTGCTCGTCGCCCTTGACGACGGTGAGCGCGAAGACGTCCACGAAGTTGCGGAGCGGCGCTCCCCTGATGACGAAGTCGTCGCTGCCCAGGCAGTAGTCGACGATGGTCAGGATGGCGCTCTTTCCACGTCTGGAGTCCCCCGTGATGATGTTGAGCGAGCCTGTCCTGAACGAGACTGTACGAATCTCGCCATCCCTGTTGTAGAGGGAGATGGCGCTGATCTGGAACGTCAAGGCCTCACTCCTAGCAGGGTCATGACGGTGCTTGTGCTGCCTGCGCCGGGCAGCCAGCGCCCCAGCAGCAGCGCGGCCTTCTGGACGGCGACGACCTCGTCGCTGCCGCCGGTGATCGCCTTCTTCAAAGCTCTGTGGGGAACGTGGAGGCGCCCTTGCGCATCGCACGTCAGCGTGTGGGTCTGCAGGGCCATCAGCAGCCCGGGGCGGACCACGTCCGCGAGTGCCGTCGCGTTCAGGGCCATCGAGGCGCGCACGCCGGGATGACCCTGCACCCAGCGGTGCAGTCCGCTCGCGATCGAGCGCGGCAGCGCGGTACGGATCGCCGGCTGCAGGGCCATGACCGCGGCGAGGGTCGCGATGACGACCGGGCACGGCGTGTCGAACTCCGTCTGATGGCCTTGCACCGCACGGGCCGCGACCAGACCCGTGAAGGCGGGGTTGTACAGGGCACGCTCGTCGCGGCTGAGAGTGCTGAACCCGCTCATACCGGCGGGGTCCCCACGGGCTCCAGCACGGCCATGAGACGAGCGACGAAGTCCACGTGCCAGCCGATCCTGTAGTCGTCGGCGAGAATGTGGAACGAGCCTTTGGCGACGAACGGCTCATCGCACTCGGGGCGGATGCGCCGCTGCGTCTCGGTCATCGCCCACCGGTAGATCCTCGTGGCCGCGGCGATCTTCTCCGCTTCGGCCGCCTCCCTTCCGAGGGTGTCGACCATGTCGTCGAAGAGTTCTTCCCACTCCTCGATCAGGCGGCGTTCGTAACCGCCCAGCTCTCTGGGCAGCAGAAGGTTCTCGTTCAGCCACCGCGAGCGCTGGGTGACAGCTCTCATGTAGTCGCGCACCGCTCGGTTCACGCGCTTCGATCCCAGCTCGATGAGTTCCATCTGGCGCACGAACGGCCGGCCGGAATACCTGGCGAGGTCCGCCTGCATCTCGGCGATGTCCTCGTCGATGGGCAGGTTCGCCCGCCCGAACTGGTTGCGCAGATCGGAGAAGACCGCGTCGAAGTCCATCCCCGTGATCGCGTCCGAGCCGCCGGCCCGCAGTTGCTGGATGGTGCGCCGGAAGAACCATCCCTCCAGGCGGACGAGGAACGAGGTGGCGTGCTCACGCCCCACGGCCATGATCGCCGCCTGCCGCAGCTTCTGCTCGACGGCGTCCACATCCGGGGCGTTGCCGATCACCTGGATCCTGGACACCATGCGTGCCAGCTGCGAAGGCTCCAGGAGATCGAATGCCGCGAAGGCCTTCGCCAGGGAACCGCTCCTGGATGTCCTGCGGGTGGTCATCAGCGCCTTCAGGGCATTCTCTTCATCGCGCTGCCCCGAATCCGCTGACTGCAGCATGCTGCCCGCGCTCCCCTCGGGCAGTTCCGCGGTGGTGAGCAGGATGAGATCAGTCTGGCCGAGATCGAGGTGACCACCGTGGACCGCGTGGGCCCAAATGCGCAGGGTCTTCCACAGATCCGTACTCGCGTTGGTCATTTTCGTGCCGGCGGCACGGTGTTTGAGCTGGTAGTACGTCCGCCCGTCCCGGCGGACCTCCTCGATGTCGTCCCCCGCCTCGATGGCCAGTGCCCAGTCAAGGCTTCCGAGACGGTTCACGCACAAGTGGAGGGCTTCACGCAGTTGGTAGACGTAGCCGAGTGCTGAGGCCGACGCCTCAAAATGGGGTTCCCGCTCAGCCATGTCCCGCTCCCTGGAGGCTGAAGCTCACCGCAAGGGACCCTATCGTGCCACGTACTGCCTCTGACCAACACCCCCTTCGCACAGCGAAGTTGACGCGGAAACCGCGGAACCACCCGGTGCCGGTTCCACGGACCCCATACCGGCAGGCGACCGGCGGGGCTGCCCGTCGCGGTGTCCGGTGCCTGTGAGCGCGGGGCGGCCGGACGCGCCGCAGCGTCCCGGCTCCCCACCGCGCTCACCCGGACCGCCGGTCGCCGTCTCTCCGGCTCGCCCGGCCGCCGTACCGGCCCGTCAGGCGGTGCGCCGCAGCAGGGCCAGGTACATCGCGTCCGTGCCGTGCAGGTGCGGCCACAGCTGGACGTCGGGTCCGTCCCCCAGCGCGGGGACCCCGGGCATCAGCGGCCTGGCGTCGATCCACTCCGCCTCGACGGGCTGCCCGCCGCGGCCCTTCAGGACGTCCTCGACCACGACGCGCGTCTCGGCGAGGTGCGGCGAGCAGGTCGCGTATCCGACGACGCCGCCGACCCGGACCGCGCCCAGCGCCTCGCGCAGCAGATTGCGCTGGAGCGGGGCGAATCCCTCCAGGTCCGTGACCCGGCGGCGCCAGCGCGCCTCCGGCCTGCGGCGGAGCGCTCCGAGTCCGGAGCAGGGCACGTCGACCAGCACGCGGTCGAAGGAGCCCGGCAGCCAGGGCGGGCGGGTGCCGTCCGCGGTGATCACCTGGTAAGGACCGGGGTTTCCGGCCAGCGCGCGTTCGACCAGCCTCGCCCGGTGCGGCTGCTTCTCGGCGGCCAGCAGCGAGGCGCCGCGCCCCGCGGCCAGCGCCGCGAGCAGCGCGGCCTTGCCGCCGGGTCCCGCGCAGCCGTCGAGCCAGCGCGCGTCCGGACCCTCCACGGGGGCGTTGGCGAGGGCGATCGCCACCAGCTGGCTGCCCTCGTCCTGTACACCGGCACGGCCGTCCCGTACGGCGTCCAGCGCGCCGGGCTCGCCGCCCTCGGCCAGCCGTACGGCATAGGGCGACCAGCGGCCGGGCAGCCCAGACTCCTCGCCGACCGCGTCCATCAGCTCATCGGTGGTGGAGCGGCCGGGCCTGGCGACGAGCGTCACCTCGGGCCGTTCGTTGTCGGATTCGAGCAGATCCTCGATGCCCGCGCGCCCGCCGCCCAGCGCGTCCCAGAGTGCGGAAACGATCCAGCGCGGATGGGAGTGGACCACCGCGAGGTGGTCCTCCGCGTCCTCGTCGTACGGCGGCGCCACCCGGCCGAGCCAGGTGTCGAGATCGTCCTGCGCGATCTTGCGCAGCACGGCGTTGACGAACTTGGCGCGCCCGTCCCCGAGCACCACCCGCGCCAGCTCCACACTCGCGGAAACGGCGGCGTGCGTGGGGATCCGGGTCCCCAGCAGCTGGTGCGCGCCCAGGGCCAGCACGTCGAGCACCGGCGGATCCACCTCGCGCAGCGGCCGGTCGATGCACGCGGAGATGATCGCGTCGTACGTCCCCTGCCGCCGCAGGGTGCCGTAGACGAGTTCGGTGGCGAGCGCCGCGTCGCGCGTCTCGAAGTCCGGATTCTCGCGGGCCTTCTTCAGCAGCGGCGGGAGCACGAGGTTGGCGTACGCGTCACGTTCGTCGACGGCCCTCAGCGCCTCGAAGGCGAGGATCCGCACGGGATCCTTCTTGGGGCGGCGGTACGGCTTGGGGGGACGGCGACGGGCCTGCTCGTTCAAAGGTGCTCCGCGGTGAGAAGAGTCGTTCCCCCTCAGCCTACGTCCGCCGCGCCGAGCCTTTCGCCCTGGGCGATCCGCACCCCGCGGGCCCAGTCGGCGGCGCGCATCGGCTTCTTGCCCTGCGGCTGGACCCACAGCAGCTCGACGGCGTACGAACCGGTGCCCGCGTAGACGTTGTTCTTGCCGACCGCGAGCACTCCGGGGGCCAGCTCCGTACGGTCGGGCGCCGGCGCCGCGTGGATCAGCTTCAGCCGCTCGCCCCGGAAGACGGTCCAGGCACCGGGCGCGGGCGTGCACGCGCGGACCACGCGGTCGACCCGCAGGGCCGGCGCCGACCAGTCCACCCGGGCGTCCTCGACGCCGAGCTTGGGCGCGAGCGAGATGCCGTCCGCGGGCTGCGGCACGGGCTTGAGCGAACCGTCCTCGATGCCGTCCATGGTGGCGGCGAGCAGCCCGGCCCCCGCGAAGGCGAGCCGGGTCAGCAGGTCCCCGCTGGTGTCGGTGGGCCGTACCTCTTCGGTGATCACGCCGTACACAGGACCGGAGTCGAGCCCTTCCTCGATCTGGAAGGTCGCCGCGCCGGTGACCTCGTCGCCCGCCATCACGGCGTGCTGGACGGGCGCGGCGCCGCGCCAGGCGGGCAGCAGCGAGAAGTGCAGATTCACCCAGCCCTGCAAGGGCACGTCGAGGGCGGCCTTCGGCAGCAGGGCGCCGTACGCGACCACGGGACAGCAGTCGGGCGCGATCTCACGCAGCCGCGCGAGGAAATCCTCGTCGCGGGGCCTGGCGGGCCGCAGCACCTCGATGCCCGCCTCCTGCGCGCGCTGCGCGACCGGGCTCGCGACGCGGTGGCGGCCGCGGCCCGACGGCGCGTCCGGCCGGGTCACGACAGCGACGACCTCATGCCGGTCGGAGGCGATCAGTGCGTCCAGGGCGGGTACGGCGACCTCGGGGGTGCCGGCGAAGACGAGCTTCATCGGTGACTGACTGCCTCTCGGGCTGGAACCTGGGACCGGCACCCGGGGCGGGGCCGGTGCCCTGGACCGGGGGCCAGGGCTGGAACGACGAGCGGCGCACCAGTCTATGGGCCGCCCACCGGGGGTGCACACGACCGTCCGCGCGCCTCGGATTACGCGGATACGCCCCCGTAGCGTGACCACATGGCCCGCTGGCGCGTTGTCAAGAGAGATTGACCCCCACGCGGGCCGCACCGGTGCGGCCCGGACCTTTCCACGCCGGTTCGAGAGGCTTGTTCATGGCCGACCACGCAACCCACGACGCCCAAGCCCGAGCGAGTCTGCACCTGTTGGTGCGCGACATCGAGCGGGTCCGCCGCCAGGTGGACGCTCTGCGCACCCTCACCGCTCAGCTGGGCAACGTCTACCGTCCGCGCCGATCGGGGCCGTCCACGGGCTTCGTCGTCTACGGCAGAGCCCCGGCACCGACCGTCCGTCTGGCGCAGGAGCTGCGGGACAGCGTCGAGACCCTGGTGACCGCGGCGGTGGACTTCGACCGCTCGCTCGGCTTCTCGTGGGACGCGGTCGGGTCGGCGCTGGGAGTCACCAAGCAGGCGGTGCACCGCCGTTACGGCTCGCGCCGCAGTGTGGCCCAGCAGCCGGGCCCGGTCGAGACCGACCAGGACGCCACGGCGTCCACCACCACCTCCACCGTGCCGGCCGTGCCCCGGCCGCCGGTTCCTACGGTGCCCGCGGCCCGCTCGATGCCACCGCAGCCGACGGTGCAGTCGCTCCGCGAGGAGACCAGGCCGGGCGCGTTCCCCGGCCCCAGGGGCGGCTGAGCGCGGAACGGCCGCCGGCGGGCACGGGTTTGCGCGCAACCGGCTTGCGCGCGCGCCCGGCGGTCCGCCGGCGGTCACGTGCAGGCGCGGTGCCGGGGCGGAGAGGGCGCCGGACTTGGTTCTCGGTCGCGCCGCGCGGTTGCCCGCGCCGGTCGCGTATGCGGGCTGCGCGAGGCGGCCGTGGCCGGACGACGGCAGACGGTGTCGTCCGCCTCGCGCCCCCGGCGTACTCCTCCGGGGCTTCCCCGCAGCCGTCCCGCTCAATTGGCCGTCGCACTCACGCGGCGGTCCCACGCACATGGCCGTCCGACTCACCCGGCCCTCCCACGCAGGCGGCCGTCCCACTCTCGCGGCCGGTTCGGGAGCGCGTCCCGTCACGGCCGGCTCCCTCACCCCACCCCGCCTGCGTGCGTCAGCCGATGGCTCCGTCAGCCGATGTCCGGGGGATCGATCCGCACCCGTACCGGATCTCCTCCGCCCCGCGCCAACCGACCTGCCTGCGCCGCCTTGAGCGCCGCCGCCAGCGCCGCGCCGCCCCCCGGCCGGACTCGCAGCAGCGCCCGTTCCCAGCTCTCTCCCGGCGGCGGATCTCCCGCCCGGCGCGGTCGCGCCGGATCCGTCATCGGCAGCGGCACGGGGCCCAGCACCTCCACGCCGTCCGGCAGTGACGCGGCCGTCAGAAACGCCTCGAGCACACCGACCCGGCCGGCCACCGCCGCCATCCGCGACACCGGCGGGAACCCCAGCTCGGCCCGCTCCGCCAGCTCCCGCTGTGCGTGCCCCACCGGGTCCCACCGCACCAGCGCCTGCACCGGCCTCAGCGTCGGCTCCGCCACCACGACCACCACACCGCCCTCGCCCTGTCCCCGCACCAGCGCGGCGGCCTGCGTCCAGCGCCGCAGTGCCTCCTCCCCGGCCCGCAGATCGGGCCGGCCGAGCATCGCCCAGCCGTCCAGCAGCAGCGCGGCCGCGTAGCCACCCTCCGCCACCGGCTCCGCCCCCGGCGTGCTCACCACCAGCGCGGGCCGTCCCGGCACCGAGTCGAGCACATGGTCACGCCCCGACGTACGGACCGGCACGGCCGGAAACGCGCGGCCCAGCTCCTCCGCCGTCCGCCGCGCCCCGACGACCTGCGCGCGCAGCCGCGTACTCCCGCACTCCACGCACTGCCAGCCGGCCTCGGCCCGCCCGCACCACGCACAGTGCAACTCCCTTTGCTGAGAAGCCTCCAGCGGGCCGGCGCAGTGCCTGCACCGGGCCGGCGTACGGCACCGCTCGCAGGCGAGCCGGGGTACGTAGCCCCGCCTCGGCACCTGCACCAGCACAGGTCCGGTCTTCAGCCCGTCCCTGACGGCCTGCCAGGCGAGACTGGGCAAACGGGCCGCCCTGGCCGCCTCGTCGCGCGCCAAGTCCCCGTCGCCGACGGTCCGTACGCGCGGCGCCGCGTTGCGCACCTGCTCGCGGTCGGCAGCGATCGGCAGCGCCCATCCCGTCTCGACCAGTTGCGCGGCCTCGACCGTGCACCCCGTACTCCCCAGCAGGAAACCGCACTTGTCGTGCGCGGCGCGGAGCAGCAGCACCTCGCGCGCGTGCGGCTGCGGGGCGTGCTGTTCGCTGTGGCTGCCGTCGCCGTCGTCCCAGATGGCGACGAGCCCCAGATCACGCACCGGCGCGAACATGGCCGCGCGCGTCCCGATCACCGCGCGGACCGAGCCGCGCCGTACGGCCAGCCACTCCCGGTACCGCTTCTCGGGGCCGGCCTCCGCGGTGAGCAGGGCATGGCGGCCCTCGCCGAGCACGGCTGTGAGGGCGGTGTCGAGCCGCGCGGCGACCCGGCCGTCCGGCACGACGACGAGCGCGCCCCGGCCCGACGCCAGCGTCGCCGCGACGGCCCGCGCCAGTTCGTCCGCCCACTCCGGCCCCGGCAGCGCCGTCCACACGGCGCGCGGGGCGCCACCGGCGGCGAGGGCGTCGAGGAACGCCGCGCCCTTCCCGTACCGCACCCATGTCCCCGGGTCGGGCGCGGCGGGCGGCTTCGGCGGTTCGGGAGAGGGCTTCGACTCGGCGCGCGCGTTCCTCGGCGGGATCGCGAGCTGGAGGACGTCCGCCAGGCTTCCCGCGTACCGGTCGGCGACGGCGCGCGCGAGCCCCAGCAGCTCCGCGCTCAGCACCGGCTCGGGCGACACGACTCCGGCCAGCGCGGCCAGCGGCCCCGAGTAGTCGGAGTCGGCGCGCCGCTCCACCACGAACCCGTCGATCAGCCGCCCGCCCTCGCGCCGCCCGCCCCGCACCTGATGCGCCCCGGCCCCGAACCGCACCCGCACCCGCACACCCGGCTGCGCGTCCTCGTCCAGCTCCTCCGGCACGGCGTAGTCGAAGAACTGGTCAAGATGGAGCACGCCCTTGTTGACCACCACCCGTGCCACCGGAAACTCCCGGGCCAGCGCGGCCCCCCGCCACGTCCGCGGCTTGGCCCGCGGCACCTTGGCCTTCCGCACGGTCTCCCGAATGAGCGCAAGCTGCTCAGGGCCACCGCCGTCGGCGGAGCGCCCGGACTGCTCGTCGTCGCTGCTCACAGCCAAATTCCTACCAGACAGCACTGACAGAGCCGACCTGCGTGCGCCATACGGCCTCGGCCCCGGTCCTGGCGTTCCCGCTTCCTGAGCCGGGCGGGCGGCTCCGGCGGAGACTGCGCAAACCAGGCCGGCGGGAGCGCGGCCGCCCTGGGATTCCGGCGAGGGGGCCTCCCCCGGAGGTAACCGGCGCGGCCTAGTGTTGGTACGTACACACATCTGTCGCGCCACTCAAGGAGCCATGTGCAGTCCACCGTTGGACAACCCGCCGATGTCGTCGCCCGGCTGCGTGCCACCTTCCGTACCGGCCGTACCAAGCCGCTCGCCTGGCGTACGGAGCAGCTGCGCGGGCTGCGGGCCATGCTGACCGAGCACGGTCAGGAGTTCGCCGCCGCGCTGCGGGAGGATCTGGGAAAGCCCGAGCGTGAGGCGTTCCGTACCGAGATCGACTTCACCGTGCGCGAGATCGACCACACGCTGGAGCGGCTGGAGGGCTGGCTGCGGCCCGAGCCCGCGGAGGTTCCCGAGCACCTCGGTTCAGCGACCGCCTGGACGGTGCAGGATCCTCTGGGTGTCGTGCTGGTCATCGCGCCGTGGAACTACCCGGCGCAGCTGCTGCTCGCGCCCGTGGTGGGCGCGCTCGCGGCGGGCAACTGCGTTGTCGCGAAGCCGAGCGAGATGGCCCCCGCCACCTCGCGTGTCGTCGCGGAATTCCTGCCGCGCTACCTCGACAGCGACGCGGTGGCCGTGGTGGAGGGCGCGATTCCGGAGACGACCGCGCTCCTTGAACAGCACTTCGACCACATCTTCTACACCGGCAACGGCGCCGTGGGCCGTATCGTGCTGCGGGCGGCCGCCGAGCACCTCACGCCGGTGGCGCTGGAACTCGGCGGCAAGTCGCCCGCCTTCGTCGACCGGGACACCGACCCGGCGACGGTGGCCGCCCGGCTCGTGTCCGCCAAATTCCTGAACGCAGGCCAGACCTGTGTCGCCCCCGACTACGTCATCACCGACCCGGGGACAGCGCGCGCGCTGGAAGAGGCGCTGGCGAAGGCGGTACTGGAGAAGTTCGGCGCCGATCCGGCTGTCTCGCCCGACTACGGCCGTATCGTCAACGAACGGCACTTCGACCGGCTGACCGGCCTCCTCGATTCGGGCCGTACCGTCGTCGGCGGCGAGCACGACCGTGCGAACCGCTACATCGCCCCGACGGTGCTGGCCGGGGTGTCGCCGGATTCCCCGGTCATGGCCGAGGAGATTTTCGGCCCGCTGCTGCCGATCGTGGAGGTCGAGGGGCTGGACGAGGCCATCGCGTTCATCAACGACCGGCCCAAGCCGCTGGCGCTGTACGCGTTCACCGAATCCTCCGCGACCCGCGACCGGCTGACGGCGGAGACCTCGTCGGGTGCCCTCGGCTTCGGCCTTCCCGTGGCCCATCTCACCGTGTCCGACCTGCCGTTCGGCGGTGTGGGCGAGAGCGGCATGGGCCGTTACCACGGCCGCTACTCCCTGGAGACGTTCAGCCACCGCAAGGCCGTGCTGCACAAGCCGCTCAGCTGAGCCGGGAAAGACCTCCCTGTGAGCCCTGTGGCGGCCGGCGCTTCTGCGCGCCGGCCGCCACGCCCGCTCGGGCCCGAGTGAGCGTGGGAGGGGACCGGCTCTTCCCGCGTCCGTACGGTCACGTACGCCGTACGGATCAACAAGCAGTCCTCTCCCGGGAGGCCGGCCGTACGCTGCTCGTAATCACGAGGAGAGGCCTGCCATGCCCACGCCGCAAAAGCCCGTCAATTCCGGTTTCAGCGCGCAGTCCACCACCGCCGATGTCATTGACGGGATCGACCTGTCCGGCAAAGTCGCCGTTGTCACGGGCGGCTATTCCGGTATCGGCCTTGAAACCACCCGAACGCTGCGCTCGGCGGGCGCCGAAGTCGTCGTGCCGGCCCGCGATCACGACAAGGCCGCGAACGCGCTGAAGGGGATCGACGGAGTCGAGATCGAGGCGATGGAGCTGACCGACCCGGTGTCCGTCGACGCCTTCGCGGAACGGTTCCGTGCTTCCGGCCGGCCGCTGCACATCCTGGTGAACAGCGCGGGAATCATGGCCTCCCCACTGATCCGGGACGCCCGGGGATACGAATCACAGTTCGCGACCAACCACCTGGGCCACTTCCAGCTCACGGCCCGCCTGTGGCCCGCCCTGCGCGAGGCGGACGGAGCGCGAGTCGTATCGGTCTCGTCCTGGGGCCACCGCTTCTCACCGGTCGTGTTCGAGGACCCCAATTTCGACCGCCGCGACTACGACCGCTGGTCGTCCTACGGCCAGTCGAAAACAGCCAACGTTCTCTTCGCGTGCGCCTTGGACGAGCGCGGGAAAGACGACGGGGTACGCGCCTTCTCCCTCCACCCGGGCGGCATTGCCAACACGAATCTCGGACGGTACATGAAGACAGAGGAACTTCAGGCGGCGGGTTTCCTCGACGAGAACGGAAATCCCGTGGCCAATGCCGAGGCCACGCTCAAGACGGTGGAACAGGGGGCCGCGACCAGTGTCTGGTGCGCGACGAACCCGCGGCTCGACGGAATGGGCGGCGTCTATTGCGAGAACGTCGAGGTGGCCGGCCTGGTGCCCGAGGACGAGCGGGAGGGCTGGACCCTCGAAGACGCGACCCGTCTGGTGGGCGTGATGCCCTACGCGATCGACCCCGAGGCCGCCACCCGCCTGTGGCACCTGAGCGAACAGCTCACGGGCACCACGACGGCCTGACGCCGGCCGATCAGCCGCGAAGGCCGCGTCGAGCCGGTGGCAGAACGCACATCGTTCCGCGCGCCAGGGCGTCCAGACACTGCCGCATGGAGCCGCACAACGCGACGGGCCCCGGACACCAACTGGCGTCCGGGGCCCGTCGTACGTGTTCAGGACCTTTCAGCCCCTGCGGCCCTAGAGCCCCGTGATCGCGCGGAGCGCGTCCACGCGGTCGGTGCGCTCCCAGGTGAAGTCGGGGAGTTCGCGGCCGAAGTGGCCGTATGCCGCCGTCTGGGCGTAGATCGGGCGGAGAAGGTCGAGGTCACGGATGATGGCCGCCGGGCGGAGGTCGAAGACCTCGGCGATGGCCTGCTCGATCTTCTCGGTGTCGATCGTGGCCGTGCCGAAGGTCTCGACGAACAGGCCCACCGGCTCGGCCTTGCCGATCGCGTAGGCGACCTGGACCTCGCAGCGCGCGGCAAGGCCCGCGGCCACCACGTTCTTCGCGACCCAGCGCATCGCGTACGCCGCGGAGCGGTCCACCTTCGACGGGTCCTTGCCGGAGAAGGCGCCGCCACCGTGGCGGGCCATGCCGCCGTACGTGTCGATGATGATCTTGCGGCCGGTCAGACCGGCGTCGCCCATCGGGCCGCCGATCTCGAAACGGCCGGTCGGGTTGACCAGCAGCCGGTAGCCCTCGGTGTCCAGCTTGATGCCGTCCTCGACCATCCCGTTCAGCACGTGCTCGACGACGAACTCGCGGATGTCGGGCGCGAGCAGCGAGTCCAGGTCGATGTCGGAGGCGTGCTGCGAGGAGATGACGACCGTGTCGAGGCGGACGGCCTTGTCGCCGTCGTACTCGATGGTGACCTGTGTCTTGCCGTCGGGGCGCAGGTAGGGAATGGTCCCGTTCTTGCGCACGTCGGAGAGCCTGCGGGAGAGCCGGTGTGCCAAGTGGATCGGGAGGGGCATCAGCTCGGGCGTCTCGTCGCACGCGTAGCCGAACATCAGGCCCTGGTCGCCGGCGCCCTGCTTGTCCAGATCGTCCTCATCGCCCTCGACCCGCTGCTCGTACGCGGTGTCGACCCCCTGCGCGATGTCCGGGGACTGCGCGCCGATGGACACCGACACGCCGCAGGACGCGCCGTCGAAGCCCTTCTTCGAGGAGTCGTAGCCGATCTCCAGGATCTTGTCGCGCACGAGCTGGGCGATCGGTGCGTACGCCTTCGTGGTCACCTCGCCCGCCACATGGACCTGGCCGGTCGTGATGAGGGTTTCCACGGCGACCCGGGAGGCCGGGTCCTCTCGCAGGAGCGCGTCGAGAATCGTGTCGCTGATCTGGTCAGCGATCTTGTCGGGGTGACCTTCGGTCACAGACTCCGAGGTGAACAGGCGGCGGGACACATCGCTCCCTGGGGTTGCAGCGGCTGCTGGCTCATCATGGTCGGACCGGCCGGAGGCTGCGAGCCCCTCGACGTTCCTGAGGACAGTTTATCGGTCGTATCGGGCCAGAGGTCCAGGTGTCTCGCTCCGTGGGAGTGGCGTGGCTTGAGATCACTGATTTTCAGCACGCGAAAATCTTCCGCACCCCGGGTATCGGAACACCAATTTCCTGTTGCCCAGGCCCACTCCGACGAGAGGAACACCGGCGCCGAGATCGATCGGGCACCGATTCGGCGCGACGAAGAATTCGTACGTTTTCGGGTGCGTCCTCAGCCTCGATGCCCCTCCGACGCCTCCGCCGTCCCAAACCTCGGGACGACCAGATCCCAGATGATGTCCGCCAGCGCTTCCTTCGGACCGTACGGAACCGGCGTCTCGCCGCCGTCCGCCGCCAGGACGACCGCTTCGTTCTGCTCGGATCCGAAGGTCTTGCGCTCCCCGACCTCATTGACGACCAGCAGATCGCAGCCCTTGCGCCGCAGTTTGTGCCGGCCGTTCGCCAGGACGTCGTCCGTCTCGGCGGCGAAGCCGACGATCACCTGGCCCGGGTGCGCCCGCCCGGCCGAGATCTCCGCGAGGATGTCCGGGTTGCGGACCAGCACCAGCGGCTCGGGCTCCTGGCCGTCCTTCTTCTTGATCTTGCCTGTGGCGTAATCGGCGGGCCGGAAATCCGCCACGGCCGCCGCCATGACCACCGCGTCGGCCCCCGCCGCCGCCTTCAGCACGGCTTCCCGCAGCTGGATGGCCGTCCCGACATGCACCACATCCACCCCGGCCGGGTCCGCGATGCCGGTGTTGGCCTCGATGAGGGTCACGCGGGCGCCGCGTGCCGCCGCCGTACGGGCCAGGGCGTAGCCCTGCTTCCCGGACGAGCGGTTGCCCAGGTAGCGGACGGGGTCCAGCGGCTCGCGCGTGCCGCCCGCGCTGACCACGACATGGCGTCCCGAGAGGTCGGGTACGGAGATTCCCCGGGCCAGCACCCGGCGGCAGACCTCGAAGATCTCGCCCGCGTCGGGCAGCCGGCCCTTGCCGGTGTCGACACCCGTCAGCCGTCCGACGGCGGGCTCGATCACGACGGCTCCGCGCCGGCGCAGCGTCGCGACGTTCTCCTGGGTGGCGGGGTGTTCCCACATCTCGGTGTGCATGGCCGGAGCGAAGACGACCGGGCAGCGCGCGGTGAGCAGGGTGTTCGTGAGCAGGTCATCGGCGAGGCCGTGGGCCGCCTTGGCGAGCAGGCCGGCGGTGGCGGGTGCGACGACGACCAGGTCGGCGGACTGTCCGATCCGCACGTGCGGCACCTCGTGGACGTCGGTCCAGACCTCGGTGGACACGGCGTGCCCGGAGAGCGCCGACCAGGTCGCGGCCCCCACGAAACGCAGGGCGGACTCGGTCGGTACGACCCGTACGTCGTGGCCCGACTCGGTGAGCCTGCGCAGCAGCTCGCACGCCTTGTACGCGGCGATTCCGCCGGCCACTCCCAGAACGACCTTCGGCTTGTCCACCGTGTCTCCCTCCGCCCTCGCGCCCCCGCACTGTGCCGTGGCTCTCCTATGACACACCACAGGCCCGGCAGTCACGCTGCCGGGCCTGTGGATAAAGAGCGATTGAACCTATGGACCTACCGGGCTGAACCTACTGGGCCGGGCCCTCAATGGCCTCGGAGGTCAGCAGACCCGCGTTGATCTCACGCAGGGCGATCGAGAGCGGCTTCTCGTGGACGTGGGTGTCCACCAGCGGGCCGACGTACTCGAGCAGGCCCTCACCGAGCTGCGAGTAGTAGGCGTTGATCTGACGCGCGCGCTTGGCGGCGTAGATCACCAGGCTGTACTTCGAGTCGGTTGCCTCGAGCAGCTCATCGATCGGCGGGTTGATGATGCCCTCGGGTGGGGTCATGGAAGAGGACACTCTCTAGCCTTCCGAAAATAAATCAGGAAAATCTGGCAACTCGGTTCGCTCGGACAACTCGGAGCAAACTGAGCACAACGAATCAGACAACTGCCACCAAGGCTAGCAGCTCACGCGCCACATCCTCGACGGAGGTGTTGACCAGTGACGTATCGAACTCCGATTCGGCCGCCAGTTCCACCTTCGCGGCCTCCAGCCGGCGGGCGATCACCTCGGCCGACTCGGTGCCCCGGCCGGTGAGCCGGCGCACCAGCTCGTCCCAGCTGGGCGGCGCCAGGAAGACCAGCCGCGACTCGGGCATCGATTCCTTGACCTGCCGGGCGCCCTGGAGATCGATCTCCAGGAGCACGGGTTCGCCCTGGTCCAGGCGGTCGAGCACCGCGCGGCGGGGCGTGCCGTAGCGGTTGCCCGCGAACTCCGCCCATTCCAGCAGTTCACCGTTGGCGACCAGCTTGTCGAATTCCTCGTCCGAGACGAAGAAGTACTGGACACCGTGGCGCTCACCGGGGCGCGGTTTTCTGGTCGTGGCCGACACCGAGAGCCATACCTCGGGGTGGACCTTGCGCATATGGGCGACGACCGTGCTCTTGCCGACCCCGGAGGGGCCGGAGAGCACGGTCAGCCGCGGACGTACTTCTGCTGCCATGCAGCGATTATCCAGCTTCCCGGGAGTGCCCGGGAACGTCAGGCAGGGCTACCGCCGAACTCGCGCTCCAGAGACGCGATCTGGTTGGAGCCAAGACCGCGCACACGCCGGCTCTCGGAGATACCGAGACGCTCCATGATCTGCTTGGCGCGGACCTTGCCCACGCCGGGCAGCGACTCGAGCAGGGCGGAGACCTTCATCTTTCCGATGACGTCGTTCTCCTGCCCCTGCTTGATGACGTCATGAAGGGATGCGCCGGAGTGCTTGAGTCGATTCTTGACCTCGGCCCGCTCCCGGCGAGCCGCGGCGGCCTTTTCGAGCGCGGCTGCGCGCTGTTCAGGGGTAAGGGGCGGAAGAGCCACGCCTACGTCACCTCGGATGTCGAACTGTCGGATACGGACCGGTGAGGAACCTGTTCGCCCCACACCAGGGCGAGCCACGAACAGCGAACTGCTCACTGGCTCTCGACGGAGACTAGCGGCCAACTCCGCCCGAGTCAGCGAGAACAGACGAAAAGTCCTGGTCAGCATCGATCGACAGGCACATTTACGACAATTTGCTCAGGTTTTGTCTCGTGAACGCCCTCATCCGCTTCCGTACGCACCTCCGACGGCCGTCCGAACGTCCTCCGCGAAGCGCTCCGCGGCGTCCCGCAGCGCGGTCACGTCGGGACCGTGCCGCAGGATCCCCCGGCTGACGCTCGGGACCACGTTGCCGACCGCCGCGCCGAACACACCGGGCAGATCGGCGGGCGTCGCGCCCTGCGCACCGATGCCGGGGGCCAACAGCGGTCCGTTGACGGCGAGATCGGCCCGCGCGTCGCCGAGCGTGGCGCCGACGACGGCGCCGACGGAGCCGAGTGGCGCGCTGTCCGCGTTCTCCGCCGCGATGTGATCGAGCATCACCTGTGCGAGCGAACGGCCGTCGGCGGCGGTGGCGCGCTGGACCTCCGCGCCCTCCGGGTTGGAGGTGAGGGCGAGGACGAAGACACCGGCCCCGGAGACCGCCGCCGCGTCCAGGGCCGGCCTGAGCGAACCGAAGCCGAGGTACGGGGAGACCGTGACCGCGTCCGAGAAGAGCGGCGAGTCCTGGTCGAGGTAGGCCGCCGCGTACGCGCCCATCGTGGAGCCGATGTCACCGCGCTTGGCGTCCATCAGTACCAGCGCCCCGGCCGACCGTGCCTCGGCGACGGCCTTCTCCAGGACGGCGACGCCGCGCGAGCCGAAGCGTTCGAAGAACGCCGACTGCGGCTTGAGCACGGCGACCTGGCCGGCCAGCGCCTCGACCGTCGTGCGGGTGAAGCGTTCGAGGCCCTTGATGTCGTCGGCGAGGCCCCACGCCTCGAGCAGCGCGGCGTGCGGGTCGATGCCCACGCAGAGCGGCCCGCGGCTGTCCATGGCCCGGCGCAGCCGGGTACCGAAGGGCTCCGGAGGGGTGGTGCGGGTCGTGGTGCTCGGCGCGACGATCATGCGGTCACCTTCCGGGTGTCGGCGCCGACCGCGTCGGCGAGGGTCGCGTACGGGCTGACCGCCAGACGCGCGGCGAGGCCCTTGTGCATCGCGCGCATCCAGAACGGGCCCTCGTAGATGAACGCGCTGTAGCCCTGGACGAGCGTGGCGCCCGCGAGGATGCGCTGCCAGGCGTCGTCCGCGTTCTCGACGCCGCCGACCCCGACGAGCGTGATCCGGTCGCCCACACGCGCGTACAGGCGGCGCAGGACGGCCAGGGAGCGCGCCTTCAGGGGTGCGCCGGACAGGCCGCCGGTCTCCGCGACCACCGCCGGGTCCGACACCAGGCCGAGACCGTCGCGCGCGATCGTGGTGTTGGTGGCGATGATGCCGTCCAGACCGAGTTCGACGGCCAGGTCGGCGACGGCGTCGATGTCGTCGTCCGCCAGATCGGGCGCGATCTTCACCAGCAGCGGGACACGGCGCTGCGGGACCGCGCGGTCGGCGGCCTCGCGTACGGCGGTCAGCAGTGGCCTGAGCTGGTCGACGGCCTGGAGGTTCCGCAGTCCGGGGGTGTTGGGCGAGCTGACGTTGACGACGAGGTAGTCGGCGTGGGCCGCGAGACGTTCCGCCGAGAGGACGTAGTCGGCGACCGCTTCACTCTCCGGGACGATTTTGGTCTTGCCGATGTTGACGCCGACAGTCGTACGGAAGACCTCCCGCCGCGCTTCCAGGCGCCGCGCGACGGCGGCGGAGCCGTCGTTGTTGAAGCCCATCCGGTTGATCAGGGCCCGGTCCTTGACGAGCCGGAACAGCCGCCGCTTGGGGTTGCCCGGCTGCGGCTGCCCGGTGACCGTGCCGATCTCGACGTGGTCGAAGCCGAGCATCGACATGCCGTCGATCGCGACGGCGTTCTTGTCGAAGCCCGCGGCGAGCCCGAAGGGGCCGTGCATCCGCAGGCCGAATGCCTCGGTCCGCAGCTCCGGGAAGCGGGGCGCGAGGGTGGCGGCGACGAACGTACGCAGTACGGGGACGCGGACGGCCAGCCGGATCCAGCGGAAGGCCAGGTAGTGGGCGCGCTCGGGTTCCATCCTGCGGAAGATCAGACGGAAGAAGATGCTGTACATGGAGTGGATGCTCTCCTCAAGGAGAGGGGGACACCGCTTCCGGTGTCCCCCTCCAGCCTGCTGGTTCTCTGCTGCCCTGCGAGCGGATAAACCTCAGTCCGGCTAGTCGCGAGCCGCGATCAGATGCTCCGCGTGCTCCTGGAGGGAGCGGACGCCGACGCCACCGTGCTTGAGCGCGTCGATGCCCTGTACGGCGGCGGCCAGCGCCTGAACCGTCGTCAGGCACGGAACTCCACGCGACACGGCAGCCGTACGGATCTCGTAGCCGTCGAGGCGGCCGCCCGTGCCGTACGGCGTGTTGACGATGAGGTCGACCTCGCCGTCGTGGATCAGCTGGACGATGGTCTTCTCGCCGTCAGGCCCCTCGCCCTGGAACTGCTTGCGTACGACCGACGCCTTGATGCCGTTGCGCTTGAGCACCTCGGCCGTGCCGGACGTGGCGAGCAGCTCGAAGCCGTGCGCCACCAGTTCGCGCGCCGGGAAGATCATGGAGCGCTTGTCCCGGTTGGCCACGGAGATGAAGGCGCGGCCCTTGGTGGGCAGCGGGCCGTACGCGCCGGCCTGCGACTTGGCGTACGCCGTGCCGAAGACCGAGTCGATGCCCATGACCTCGCCGGTGGAGCGCATCTCCGGCCCGAGGACGGTGTCCACCCCGCGGCCCTGCATGTCACGGAAGCGCGACCAGGGCATCACGGCCTCCTTGACGGAGATCGGCGAGTCCATGGGCAGCGTGCCGCCGTCGCCGTTCTTCGGCAGCAGGCCCTCGGCGCGCAGTTCGGCGACGGTGGCGCCGAGCGAGATACGGGCCGCGGCCTTGGCGAGCGGCACGGCGGTCGCCTTCGAGGTGAAGGGCACCGTGCGGGAGGCCCGGGGGTTGGCCTCCAGGACGTACAGGATGTCGCCGGCCAGCGCGAACTGGATGTTGATCAGTCCGCGGACCCCGACGCCCTTGGCGATGGCCTCGGTGGAGGTGCGCAGCCGCTTGATGTCGAAGCCGCCGAGCGTGATGGGCGGCAGGGCGCACGCCGAGTCACCGGAGTGGATACCGGCCTCCTCGATGTGCTCCATGACGCCGCCGAGGTACAACTCCGTGCCGTCGTAGAGCGCGTCGACGTCGATCTCGATCGCGTCGTCGAGGAAACGGTCCACCAGGACCGGGCGGGTGGGGCTGATCTCGGTGGACTCCGCGATGTACGAGGAGAGCCGGGTCTCGTCGTAGACGATCTCCATGCCGCGTCCGCCGAGCACGTACGAGGGCCGTACGAGGACCGGGTAGCCGATCTCGTCCGCGATGGCCTTGGCTCCGGCGAAGGTGGTGGCGGTGCCGTGCTTGGGCGCGGGCAGGCCGGCCTCGGCGAGCACCTGGCCGAAGGCGCCGCGGTCCTCGGCGGCGTGGATCGCCTCGGGGGGCGTGCCGACGACCGGTACGCCGTTGTCCTTGAGCGCCTGGGCGAGACCGAGCGGGGTCTGGCCGCCGAGCTGGACGATGACGCCCGCGATCGGGCCCGCCAGCGACTCGGCGTGCACGATCTCCAGGACGTCCTCCAGGGTGAGCGGCTCGAAGTAGAGCCGGTCGGAGGTGTCGTAGTCCGTGGAGACGGTCTCGGGGTTGCAGTTGACCATCACGGTCTCGTAGCCCGCGTCGCTCAGCGCGAAGGAGGCGTGGACACAGGAGTAGTCGAACTCGATGCCCTGGCCGATCCGGTTCGGACCGGAGCCGAGGATGATCACGGCCGCCCTGTCGCGCGGCGCGACCTCGCTCTCCTCGTCGTAGGACGAGTAGAAGTACGGCGTCTTCGCGGCGAACTCGGCGGCGCAGGTGTCGACCGTCTTGTAGACGGGCCGGACGCCGAGCGCGTGCCTGACCTCGCGGACGACGTCCTCGCGCAGATCGCGGATCTCGCCGATCTGCGCGTCGGAGAAGCCGTGCCGCTTCGCTTCGGCGAGCAGGTCCGCCGAGAGCTTGCCGGCGCCCGCGAGGTCGTCCGCGTACTCCTTGATCAGGAACAGCTGGTCCACGAACCACGGGTCGATCTTCGTCGCGTCGAAGACCTCCTCGGGGGTGGCGCCGGCCCGGATCGCCTGCATGACGGTGTTGATCCGGCCGTCGGTGGGGACCTTCGCGGTCTCCAGCAGCGCGGCCTTCTCCCCGGGATCGCCCGTGAAGGAGAACTGGCTGCCCGCCTTCTCCAGCGAGCGCAGGGCCTTCTGCAGCGCCTCGGTGAAGTTACGGCCGATGGCCATGGCCTCGCCCACCGACTTCATGGTGGTGGTGAGGGTCGCGTCGGCGGCCGGGAACTTCTCGAACGCGAAGCGCGGCACCTTGACGACGACATAGTCGAGGGTCGGCTCGAAGGACGCGGGCGTCTTCTCCGTGATGTCGTTCGGGATCTCGTCCAGCGTGTAGCCAACGGCGAGCCGGGCGGCGATCTTCGCGATCGGGAAGCCGGTGGCCTTGGAGGCGAGCGCCGAGGAGCGTGAGACGCGCGGGTTCATCTCGATGACGATGATCCGGCCGTCGTCGGGGTTGACGGCGAACTGGATGTTGCAGCCGCCGGTGTCGACGCCGACCTCGCGAATGATCGCGATGCCGATGTCGCGCAGCCGCTGGTACTCGCGGTCGGTCAGCGTCATGGCGGGCGCGACCGTGATCGAGTCGCCGGTGTGCACGCCCATGGGGTCGAAGTTCTCGATGGAGCAGACGACCACGACGTTGTCGTTCTTGTCGCGCATCAGCTCCAGCTCGTACTCCTTCCAGCCGAGGATGGACTCTTCGAGCAGCACCTCGGTGGTCGGCGACAGAGTGAGGCCCTGTCCCGCGATCCGGCGCAGCTCCTCCTCGTCGTGCGCGAAGCCGGAGCCCGCGCCGCCCATGGTGAAGGAGGGCCGTACGACGACGGGGTAGCCGCCCAGTGTCTCGACGCCGCTCAGGATGTCGTCCATGGAGTGGCAGATGACCGAACGTGCGGACTCACCGTGGCCGATCTTGCCCCGTACGGCCTCGACCACGCCCTTGAACAGCTCGCGGTCCTCGCCCTTGTTGATCGCCTCGACGTTGGCGCCGATCAGCTCGACGCCGTACTTCTCAAGGACGCCCTGCTCGTGCATGGAGATGGCCGTGTTGAGCGCGGTCTGTCCGCCGAGGGTGGGCAGCAGCGCGTCGGGGCGCTCCTTGGCGATGATCTTCTCGACGAACTCGGGGGTGATCGGCTCGACGTACGTGGCGTCGGCGATCTCCGGGTCCGTCATGATCGTGGCGGGGTTGGAGTTGACCAGGATGACGCGCAGGCCCTCGGCCTTGAGAACGCGGCACGCCTGGGTACCGGAGTAGTCGAATTCAGCGGCCTGGCCGATGACGATCGGTCCTGAACCGATGACCAGGACGGACTGGATATCGGTGCGCTTAGGCACGCTGGTCCTCCATCAGGTATACGAAGCGGTCGAAGAGGTACGCGGCGTCGTGCGGGCCCGCGGCCGCCTCGGGGTGGTACTGGACGCTGAACGCGGGCCTGTCGAGCAGGCGCAGGCCCTCGACCACGTTGTCGTTGAGGCAGACGTGGGAGACCTCGGCGCGGCCGTACGGAGTGTCCGTGACCTGGTCCAGCGGGGCGTCGACGGCGAAGCCGTGGTTGTGCGCGGTGATCTCGACCTTGCCGGTCGTACGGTCCTGCACGGGCTGGTTGATGCCCCGGTGGCCGTACTTGAGCTTGTACGTGCCGAACCCGAGCGCGCGGCCGAGGAGCTGGTTGCCGAAGCAGATGCCGAAGAGCGGTGTGCCGCGCTCCAGGACGCCCTTGACGACGGTGAGGTCCGCGGTGGCGGGGTCGCCGGGGCCGTTGGCGAGGAAGACGCCGTCGGGACCGACCGCGTAGACCTCGTCGAGGGTGGCGGTGGCGGGCAGGACGTGCACCTCGATGCCGCGCTCGGCCATGCGGTGCGGGGTCATGCCCTTGATGCCGAGGTCGAGCGCGGCGACGGTGTACCGCTTGGTGCCGATCGCCGGGACGACATACGTCTCGGGGGTGGTGACCTCGGCGGACAGGTCGGCGCCCGTCATCTCGGGGGCCTGCTGGACGCGGGCGAGCAGCGCGGCCTCGTCGGCGAGCGCGTCGCCCGAGAAGATGCCGACGCGCATGGCGCCGCGTTCCCGCAGGTGGCGGGTGAGCGCGCGGGTGTCGATGCCACTGATACCGACGACGCCCTGGGCGACCAGTTCGTCGTCGAGCGAGCGCCGCGAGCGCCAGTTCGACGGGGTGCGCGCGGGGTCGCGTACGACGTAGCCGGAGACCCAGATGCGGCGTGACTCGTCGTCCTCGTCGTTGACGCCGGTGTTGCCGATGTGCGGGGCGGTCATCACGACGACCTGGCGGTGGTACGAGGGGTCGGTCAGCGTCTCCTGATAGCCGGACATGCCGGTGGAGAACACCGCCTCTCCGAAGGTCTCGCCGACGGCACCGTAGGCGCGGCCCCGGAAGCTGCGGCCGTCCTCCAGGACGAGTACGGCGGCGGACGCCTTCTCACGGGCGGTTCCCCGGGGGGAGGTCGTCATGATGCGCCTTCCGTGGTGGTGATGGACGTGTTCGGGGTGATGAAGTGGTTCATGTAATTGATCGCCTCGACCCATTCCGCGTGTTCCGCGGACCGGTCGGAGCGGAAGCCGGAGTCGATCAGCTTGTCGCCGTGCTGCCAGGTGACGACGAGCAGCCCGCCCTCGGTGAGGACCTTGCCCGCGATGCCCTTGTCGAGCCTGGCCTCGCGCAGCTGTCCCGCCGGGACGAAGAAGTCGTTCGCGCCGGGGCGTACGACCTCCAGACCCGCGTCGGTGAGGGTCAGCTCGACGCGGCTGCGGGCGCCGAGGCCGTGGGCGACGATGCGGTCGAGCCACTGGCCGGCCGTGGTCGAACCGTGGTAGCGGCCGGTCATGGAGAGCCTGACCTCACCCCGGTCCCCGCCGGTCGCCCCGGGCAGGCCGGGCAGTTCGGGCACGTCGGACTGCAGGCTCCCGCGCCACTTCCAGCCCTGGCGCATCAGCCAGTACACGAGCGCGATGAAGATCAGCAGACCGGCGACCCAGCCGATGCGGGCGGACCAGTCGGTCACTTCCGCCGACTTCTGCTCCGCGGCCAGGGGGAGGTAGAGCTTCACACTTGTCACGCCAGAATCCCGTCGATGACCGTCGCCTTGCCCCGCAGGAAGGTGTGGGTGACGCGTCCGGGCAGCTCACGCCCGGCGTACGGGCTGTTGCGGCTGCGCGAGGCGAAGCCCGCGGGGTCCACGACACCACGGTAAGCCGGATCGACGAGTGTCAGGTTGGCGGGCTCGCCGACCGCGATCGGGCGGCCGTGGCCCGCCAGGCGGCCGATGCCGGCCGGGCGGAAGGACATCCGGTCCGCGACGCCCGCCCAGTCGAGGAGGCCGGTGTCGACCATCGTCTCCTGGACGACGGAGAGCGCGGTCTCCAGACCGACCATGCCCATGGCGGCCGCGGCCCACTCGCAGTCCTTGTCCTCGTGCGGGTGCGGTGCGTGGTCGGTGGCCACGCAGTCGATGGTGCCGTCGGCGAGCGCCTCGCGCAGGGCCATGACGTCGGCGTCCGTGCGCAGCGGCGGGTTCACCTTGTAGACCGGGTTGTACGACCGTACGAGTTCGTCGGTGAGCAGCAGGTGGTGCGGGGTGACCTCGGCGGTGACGTTCCAGCCCTTCGACTTCGCCCAGCGGACGAGGTCGACGGACCCGGCCGTGGAGAGGTGGCAGATGTGGACGCGCGAGCCGACGTGCGCGGCGAGGAGGACGTCGCGGGCGATGATCGACTCCTCGGCGACGGCGGGCCAGCCGCCGAGTCCCAGCTCCGAGGAGACGGTGCCCTCGTTCATCTGGGCGCCCTCGGTGAGGCGCGGCTCCTGCGCGTGCTGGGCGACGACGCCGTCGAAGGCCTTCACGTACTCCAGCGCCCGGCGCATGATCACCGCGTCGTCCACGCACTTGCCGTCGTCGGAGAAGACGCGGACCCCGGCGGCCGAGTCGTGCATGGCGCCCAGCTCGGCGAGCTGCTTGCCCTCCAGGCCCACGGTGACGGCGCCGACGGGCTGTACGTCGCAGTAGCCGGATTCCCTGCCGAGCCGCCAGACCTGCTCCACGACGCCCGCGGTGTCCGCGACGGGGAAAGTGTTCGCCATGGCGTGAACGGCCGTGAAACCGCCGACAGCGGCCGCCCTGGTGCCCGTGAGCACGGTCTCGGAGTCCTCGCGTCCCGGCTCGCGCAGATGCGTGTGCAGGTCGACCAGTCCCGGCAGCAGGACCTTTCCGCCGGCCTCGACGACGGTGGCGTCCGCGGCTTCGATCCGTTCGGCGATCTCCGCGACGGTCTCGCCGTCGATCAGGACGTCCCGTACCTCGCCGCCGAGCACCCGGGCGCCCCGGATAACGATCTTGCTCATGATTACTTGTTCTCCTCGGTACGGGCGTGGGTGACGGCGGGTTCGTTGCCGCCCAGCAGCAGGTAGAGCACGGCCATCCGGATCGAGACCCCGTTGGTGACCTGCTCGACGGCCGTGCAGCGGTCGGAGTCTGCGACCTCCGCGGTGATCTCCATGCCGCGGTTCATCGGTCCCGGGTGCATCACGACGGAGTCGGCGGGCATGCGGCCCATCCGCTCGCCGTCCAGGCCGTAGCGGCGCGAGTACTCGCGCTCGGTCGGGAAGAAGGCGGCGTTCATCCGCTCGCGCTGCACGCGCAGCATCATCACGGCGTCGGAGTCGGGCAGTACGCGGTCCAGGTCGTACGAGACCTCGCACGGCCAGTGCTCGGCGCCGATGGGCACCAGCGTGGGCGGGGCGACGAGCGTGACGTGGGCGCCCAGCGTGTGCAGCAGCAGGACGTTGGAGCGGGCGACCCGGCTGTGCAGGATGTCGCCGACGATCGTGACGCGCCGTCCTTCGAGGTCGTGGCCGATCCCCGCGTCGGCGCCGACCAGCCTGCGGCGCAGCGTGAAGGCGTCGAGCAGCGCCTGGGTGGGGTGCTCGTGGGTGCCGTCCCCGGCGTTGACGACCGCGCCGTCGATCCAGCCGGAGGTGGCGAGCCGGTACGGGGCCCCCGAGGCGTGGTGCCGGATGACGACGGCGTCGGCACCCATCGCCTCCAGGGTCAGCGCGGTGTCCTTGAGCGATTCGCCCTTGGAGACCGACGAGCCCTTCGCGGAGAAGTTGATGACGTCGGCGGACAGCCGCTTGGCGGCCGCCTCGAAGGAGATCCTGGTCCGCGTCGAGTCCTCGAAGAACAGGTTGACGACGGTACGGCCGCGCAGGGTCGGCAGCTTCTTGATGGGCCGGTCGGCGACCCGCGCCATCTCCTCGGCGGTGTCGAGGATCAGGACGGCGTCGTCACGGGTGAGGTCGGCGGCGGAGATGAGGTGGCCGGGGGTGCGGGGGCTTGCCCCTGGGAGGCGCAGCATCGGGATCGCTCCGGTGTGTGGAGGTGTGCGGGCATGCGGGCGCGCCGGCGCCGCCGGTGCGTCCGGTCCGCGCGTACACGGTGGCGCGCGGGCGGGGTGGCGTACGGGGCGGCGCTACTGCTCGCCGGCCGCTGCCGGCTCCCGCTGACCGAGCAGCACGGTGTCCCGGCCGTCCTCCTCGGAGAGCTGGACCTTGACCGTCTCGCGCAGCGACGTGGGGAGGTTCTTGCCGATGTAGTCGGCGCGGATCGGCAGTTCGCGGTGGCCGCGGTCGACCAGGACCGCGAGCTGTACGGCCCTGGGGCGGCCGATGTCGCCGAGCGCGTCGAGGGCGGCGCGGATGGTCCGGCCGGAGAAGAGCACGTCGTCGACGAGGACGACGAGACGTCCGTCGACGCCGTCACCGGGGATGTCGGTGCGGGCCAGTGCGCGGGCGGGCCGCAGGCGCAGGTCGTCGCGGTACATCGTGATGTCGAGCGAGCCGACCGGAATAGCGCGGCCGGTGATGTCGGCGAGCTTGTCGGCGAGCCTTCTGGCCAGAAAGACACCACGGGTCGGAATGCCGAGAAGCACCACGTCGTCGGCGCCCTTGGCGCGTTCGACGATCTCGTGGGCGATACGGGTCAGGACGCGGGCGATGTCGGGCGCCTCGAGTACGGGGCGTGCGGCACCGGGGCTGTCCACGGCGGAGCTGGGGCTGTCTGTGTCCATGAAAAGGACCTCCTTCTCCGCCTCACGGGACGGACCTTAAAGGACGTCGAAATTGCGCCACCCACGCTACCAGGAGCCGACGGGACGCCGGCCGGACCCCCTGCCGATCCCTCGCGAATCCCCTGCTGATCCTTTACGGATCCCTTGCGGGAAGGCGGTACGGACCCTTCGGCTTGACGCATCCAAGTAACGCTGCGTAACCTCACAGTGAGTTACCAGACTTCGTCCGGGGAGCTATATGTCCAGCGAATACGCAAAGCAGCTCGGGGGCAAACTCCGCGCCATCCGCACCCAGCAGGGCCTCTCGCTCCATGGCGTTGAGGAAAAGTCCCAGGGCCGCTGGAAAGCCGTCGTGGTCGGTTCGTACGAGCGCGGCGACCGTGCCGTGACCGTGCAGCGGCTGGCCGAGCTGGCTGATTTCTACGGGGTTCCGGTGCAGGAGCTTCTTCCTGGCACGACGCCCGGCGGAGCTGCTGAGCCGCCGCCGAAGCTCGTCCTGGATCTGGAGCGTCTTGCCCACGTGCCGCAGGAGAAGGCGGGCCCGCTCCAGCGCTACGCGGCGACGATCCAGAGCCAGCGCGGCGACTACAACGGCAAGGTGCTGTCGATCCGCCAGGACGACCTGCGCACGCTGGCCGTGATCTACGACCAGTCGCCCTCGGTCCTGACCGAGCAGCTGATCAACTGGGGCGTGCTCGACGCGGACGCCCGGCGCGCGGTCGGCCACGAGGAAAGCTGACCGCATTACGGCGCGGATCAGCAGAAACGTCACCTCCGGAGGGTGGCCCCGCAGTGCGCGGGGTCACCCTCCGGTGCTGTGACAGCCATGGGCCGCACGTCCCGCGCCGGCCTGTCACGCAGACCGGCGCCGGGGCGTGTCAGACGCGGCGCAGACTCGGCTTGAGGTCCTTGAAGCGGCCCAGCAGGCCGTTCACGAACGACGGGGACTCATCGGTGGAGAACTCCTTGGCGAGCTGTACCGCCTCGTCGATCACCACCGCGTCCGGCGTCTCGTCCACCCACACCAGCTCGTACGCGCCGAGCCGCACGATGTTCCGGTCGACGACCGGCATGCGGTCGAGCGACCAGCCCACCGAGTAGGTGGAGATCAGCTCGTCGATGCGGTCCGCGTGCTCCGCGTACCCCTCGACCAGCTCCATGGTGAACTCGCCCACCGGCGGCTGACGGTCGTCGGTCCGGGCATGCCGGATCCAGTCCGCGAGGACCGTCTGCACGGACGCCCCGCGCTGGTCGGCCTCGAAGAGGATCTGGAAGGCACGCTTACGGGCCTTGTTCCGGGCAGCCACGGTTAGCTGTTCACCCGGCCGAGGTAATCACCGGAGCGGGTGTCGACCTTGATCTTCTCGCCGGTGGTGATGAAGAGCGGGACACCGATCTCGTATCCGGTCTCCAGCGTGGCCGGCTTGGTGCCACCGGTGGAACGGTCGCCCTGGACGCCCGGGTCGGTGTGCTGGATGACCAGCTCGACGGCGGCGGGCAGCTCGACGTAGAGCACCTCGCCCTCGTGCTGCGCGACGCTGGCGGTGAAGCCCTCGATCAGGTAGTTGGCGGCGTCGCCGACGGCCTTGCGGTCGACCATGAGCTGGTCGTAGGTCTGCATGTCCATGAAGACGTAGTACTCGCCGTCCATGTACGAGAACTGCATGTCACGGCGGTCAACGGTGGCCGTTTCGACCTTCACGCCGGCGTTGAAGGTCTTGTCGACGACCTTGCCTGAGAGCACGTTCTTCAGCTTGGTACGCACGAAGGCCGGGCCCTTGCCGGGCTTGACGTGCTGGAACTCGACGACGGACCAGAGCTGGCCCCCGTCGAGCTTGAGCACCAGGCCGTTCTTGAGGTCGTTCGTGGAAGCCACGGTTGAGGAATCTCCTGGACTGAAAGCTGGCGGACGACCCGGAGTGCGCGCTAGAGCGCGAGCAGTTCCTTGGTCGTGATGGTGAGTAGCTCGGGTCCGCCGTCCGCCTCTGGGCGGACGACGAGCGTGTCATCGATGCGGACACCGCCCCGGCCCGGAAGGTGGACCCCCGGTCCGACGGTGACCGGCACACAAGCGTCCAGTTTACCCATGGCCGCGGGGGTCAGCTGCGGGTCCTCGTCGATTTCGAGTCCGACGCCGTGTCCGGTACGGGCCGCGAGCCCTTCCGCGTGCCCCGCCGCCTCCAGCGGCTGACGCGCCGCACGGTCCACGTCGCGGCAGCCCGCGCCCGGCACAAGGCCCTCCCGACCAGCCCGTTGTGCCGCGAAAACCAGGTCGTAGAGATCCACCTGCCAGTCGGCGGGGCTCGTGCCGATCACAAACGTACGGCCGATCAGACACCGGTATCCGCGGTAGTCGGCGCCGAGACCCACGGAGAGGAAATCGCCCTCCTCGACCCGCCGGTCCGTGGGCCGGTGCCCGTTACGGCCCGAGTTCGGCCCGGTGCCGACCGAGGTCGCGAACGCCGGGCCGTCGGCCCCGTGGTCGACGAGCCGGCGCTCCAGCTCCAGCGCGAGATGCCGCTCCGTACGGCCCACCAGGATGGATTCCAGCAGCTCGCCGAGTGCCTGGTCGGCGATCTCGGCCGCGATCCGCAGACAGGAGATCTCCTCCTCGTCCTTGACGAGACGCTGCTGCTCGACGGCGCCCGCGAGGTCCGTGAGGCGCAGCCGGGGGGCGGTCGCGCCGATCGCGCGGTATCTGACGACCGTCAGGTGGTGTTCCTCGACGGCGAGCGAGCCGGTCGCGGCCGCGCCGCCGGCCGAGGCGAGTACCCCGGCCGCCGCGACGGCGGGGTCGCCGCCGGTGGCGGGCAGCACGGTCAGCCGCAGCTCGGCATCGAGGCGGCCCTCCGCCGGGTCGCCCAGTGGGCTGCCCGCGCACAGGAGGGTGTCCGTGTCCGGGCCCAGCAGCAGTACGGCTCCCGGGGGCGCCCCGCCCGCGAGATAGCGGACGTTGGCCGGGCGGGAGACCAGGGCGGCCGTGCTGCCCGCTGCGGAACATCGGTCGCGCAGCCGCGCACGGCGTACCGCATACACCTCAGACATGATCCGATGGTATGAGCGCAACCCTCGTCCGGCCGGTTCAACGCGTCCGACCGGGGGGCCGGCCGCCGGGACGCGGCCGGGTCACCAGCTCGGCGGGCTCGCTATGGAGCGGGCGAGGACGTCGTCGAGGACCCGGGCCGTCGTCTCCACGTCGTATGCGGAGTTGTCGATGATCGGCAGCCCGGAGCCGTACCAGCCGGCCATCCGGCCATGGATACCGGCCACCTCCTCGTCGGAGAGACGGCGGTTGCCGCTGCGCTGCGCGTTGCGCTCCAGGACGATTTCCAGACCGGGCAGCAGGACGACGGGCAGCAGCCCGGGTCCGACGTGCCGCTTCCAGCCGCCGAGCCCGACCACGGGACGGTCGGGGAAGACCGCGTCGTCCAGGATGCAGGAGATGCCGTTGGCGAGGAAGTTGCGGGCGGAGAAGCCGCAGGTGCGGCGGGCCAGCCGGTACTGCGCCTCCGAGTGGTCGTTCCAGCCGCTCTGCGGGTCGGCGAAGCCGGAGCAGACCCATTCGCGGACGTCGTCCAGGCTGATGTGCGCGGTGGGCACGCGCCGGTTCTGCGCCCAGTGCCTCGCCACGGTCGTCTTGCCCGCGCCCGCGGGGCCGATCAGCAGCACGGCGAGGGTGGCCGCGCCGGTACCGCTGTCGGTGGGCGGCGGCGCGGGCAGCGCTACGGGGCCGCCCGGCGGCAGCTGGATGTGCCCGGTGGAATCGGCCGTCGGCGGTGACGGGGGGCCCTGCGGCGGCGGGGGCGCCTGCCGGGGCGCCGTCGTCGCGGGAGGCCGTCCCGGCACCGGGGGTGTCCCCGGTGCGGCGGCCCGCCGCACCGGGGGTGTCCCCGGTGCGGCGGGCGGTGCGAGAGGCGCGGGAGGTACGGGCGGCGCGGGGGGCTCCCCGGCAGGGCGCGGCGGATACCGGCCCGGAGCCTGCGGGCCGCTCTGCTGAGGTCCCTGGGGCTGCCGAGGCGCCTGGGGCTGGTGAGGTACCGGCGGCTGCTGAGGTACCGGCGGGGGGCCCTGGGGAGGCCCCTGGGGGCGACTGCCGTACGGAGGCCCCTGAGGTGCCTGGGGAGACACCTGCGGCCCCTGCGAGGGCCCCGGGTCTGCCCCGGGCCCGGGAGGCGGTGTCTGGGGCGCCCATCCGCCGGAACCCTGTCCGGGTCCCTGAGGAGGCGGCAGCGGATCCCCCACTGCGTGCTGCATCCGGTGCCACTCCGTCTCGTGCGACTGACGCTGGTCCGCGGCCTGTTGGACCACGTGCTGCCGAACGCTACCGCCCCCGGCCGCCCCCGTGGGAACGGCCGGGACCGGTTCCCGCGCTTGTCAGGTGGTCAGTTCTTCGGCAAGAGCGCGCAGGGCGAGCCGGTACGAGCCGATCCCGAACCCCGCGACCGTGCCGCTGGCCACCGCCGCGACCACCGAGGTGTGGCGGAATTCCTCGCGTGCGTACGGGTTCGAGATGTGCACCTCGATGAGCGGCGCGCGGCGCTGAGCTGCCGCGTCACGCATCGCGTACGAATAGTGCGTGAAGGCGCCCGGGTTGAGAACGACCGGAATTGAACCATCGGCGGCCTCGTGCAGCCAGCGGATCAGCTCGCCCTCGTCGTTCGTCTCGCGTACGTCGACGTCGAAGCCCAGTTCCTTGCCGAGGGTGCGGCAGGCCTCGACCAGACCCGCGTACGACGTCGAGCCGTACACGTCGGGCTCGCGGGAGCCGAGGCGGCCGAGGTTCGGTCCGTTGAGGACGAGGACCCGTCGGGTCACGCCGAGACCTCCCCGTACGCGGCGAGCAGCACCGCCGGGTCCGGGCCCTCCAGCACGGTCGGTTTGGCGAGGCCGTCCAGGACGATGAAGCGCAGCAGGTCGCCGCGGGACTTCTTGTCGACCTTCATGGTCTCCAGGAGCTTCGGCCACTGGTCGCCGCGGTAGGTCAGCGGCAGTCCGACCGACTCCAGCACGGAGCGGTGCCGGTCGGCCGTCGCGTCGTCCAGCCGGCCGGCGAGACGGCCCAGTTCGGCGGCGAAGGCCATACCGACGGAGACGGCGGCGCCGTGCCGCCACTTGTAGCGCTCGTTCTTCTCGATCGCGTGCGCCAGCGTGTGGCCGTAGTTCAGGATCTCCCGGCGGCCCGACTCCTTCAGGTCGCTGGAGACGACCTCCGCCTTCACCCGGATCGAGCGCTCGATCAGCTCGGCGGTGTGCGGTCCGGCAGGGCTGCGCGCGCCCTGGGGGTCGGCCTCCACCAGATCGAGGATGACCGGGTCGGCGATGAAGCCCGCCTTGATGATCTCGGCCATGCCGCTGACGTAGTCGTGGACGCCCAGCGAGTCCAGTGCGGCGAGGTCGCAGAGCACCCCGGCCGGCGGGTGGAAGGCGCCGACGAGGTTCTTGCCCTCGGCGGTGTTGATGCCGGTCTTGCCGCCCACGGCCGCGTCGACCATGCCCAGGACGGTGGTCGGCACGGCGATCCAGCGGACCCCGCGCAGCCAGCTCGCCGCGACGAATCCGGCCAGGTCGGTGGTGGAGCCGCCGCCGACACCGATGATCACATCGCTGCGGGTGAAGCCGGTCTGGCCGAGCGCCTTCCAGCAGTAGGCCGCGACCTCGATGGTCTTGGCCTCCTCGGCGTTCGGCACCTGGATCGCGACGGCCTCGTAACCGGCCTCCGCGAGGTCCTGGCGCAGCGCGTCGCCGGTCTCGGCGAGCGCCTCGGGGTGCAGGACGGCGACCCGCTTGGCGCGGCCGACCAGGCCGGGAAGCTCGCCGAGCAGTTGCCGGCCGACCAGCACTTCGTACGGGTCCGTACCCGCCGTGCCGCCGACCTGGATACGGGTGACTGTCTGGTCGGTCATACGTCCTTCAATCCGAGTGCGTCGAGGACGGCCTGCGCGACCTCTTCTGGGGTGCGGTCGTCCGTCGGGACCACGACACGGGCCACGTCGGTGTACAGGGAGCGGCGGGCCTCCATGAGCTGCTTCCACTGCTGGCGCGGGTTGACGGCCAGCAGTGGGCGCGCGGTGTTGAGGCCCACCCGCTTGACCGCCTCGCCGACCTCCATCGTCAGGTAGACGACCGGCAGTCCGGTGAGCAGTTCACGGGTGGCCGCGTCGAGGACGGCGCCGCCGCCGAGCGCCAGGACGCCCGTGTGTCCGGCGACCGCGTCCTTCACGGCTTCCCGCTCCAGGTCGCGGAAGTACGCCTCGCCCGCGTCGACGAAGATGTCCGCGACCGGGCGTCCTTCGGCGGCGACGATGTCGGCGTCGGTGTCCCGGTAGCCGGTACCGAGCCGGTCGGCGAGCAGTTCCCCGACGGTGGACTTGCCGACGCCCATGGGGCCGACCAGCACCACGAGAGGACCGCCCGCCGGACCGTTCCCGCCGGTCACCGGATCGCCAGGTTCTCGAGGTACGAGCGGACGTTGCGGCGCGTCTCCGGGACGCTGTCGCCACCGAACTTCTCGGCGACCGCGTCCGCCAGCGTCAGCGCGACCATGGCCTCCGCGACGATGCCCGCGGCGGGCACGGCGCACACGTCGGAGCGCTGGTGGTGGGCGCTCGCCGCCTCGCCCGTGGCCACGTCGACGGTGGCCAGCGCGCGCGGCACGGTCGCGATGGGCTTCATCGCGGCCCGTACGCGCAGCAGTTCGCCGGTGGACAGACCGCCTTCGGTGCCGCCGGAGCGGCCCGAGGAGCGCCGGATGCCCTCGTCGGTCCGCACGATCTCGTCGTGGGCCTGCGAGCCGGGTACGCGCGCCAGGTCGAAGCCGTCACCGACCTCGACGCCCTTGATGGCCTGGATGCCCATCAGGGCGGCGGCGAGCCGTGCGTCGAGGCGGCGGTCCCAGTGGACGTGCGAGCCGAGGCCGACCGGGACACCGTAGGCCAGCACCTCGACCACACCGCCGAGGGTGTCGCCGTCCTTGTGGGCCTGGTCGATCTCCGCGACCATCGCCTCGCTCGCGGCGGCGTCCAGGCAGCGCACCGGGTCCGCGTCCAGCTTCTCGACGTCCGACGGCTTCGGGAGCACGCCGTACGGGGCCTTCGCGCCGGCCAGCTCCACGACGTGGGAGACGATCTCGATCCCGGCCGTCTCCTTCAGGTACGAGCGGGCCACGGCGCCGAGTGCGACACGGGCGGCGGTCTCACGGGCGCTGGCGCGCTCCAGGACGGGCCTGGCCTCGTCGAAGCCGTACTTCTGCATGCCCGCGAGGTCGGCGTGGCCGGGCCGCGGGCGGGTCAGGGGCGCGTTGCGTGCCAGTTCGGCGAGGGCGGCGGGGTCGACCGGGTCGGCGGCCATGACCTGTTCCCACTTGGGCCACTCGGTGTTGCCGACCATGATCGCGACGGGCGATCCCATGGTCAGGCCGTGCCGTACGCCGCCGAGGAAGGTGACCTCGTCGCGCTCGAACTTCATCCGCGCGCCGCGTCCGTAGCCGAGGCGCCGCCTGGCCAGGTGGTCCCCGACGATCTCGGTGGTGATCGGCACACCGGCGGGAAGACCCTCCAGCGTCGCGACGAGTGCGGGGCCGTGCGACTCTCCCGCGGTCAGCCAGCGCAACCTGCTCAACGGTGCTCCTCATCCTCGCGCCTGGAACTGCGAACTGCGACGGCGCGACCGGGTGCGCGGCCCTGGCCCGCCGCCCCCGATCCTCCCACGGCCGGGGGCGCCTTCCGGCCCCCGGTCCAGCAGACGGACGTCGGAGAGCTAGCGGGCTTCGAGCGCCTGTTCTCCTGCCGCGCGCATCGCGGCGAGCGGCGCGGGCGAGCGGCCGGTCATCTGCTCCACCTGCAGGACCGCCTGATGGACCAGCAGGTCGAGGCCGCCGACGACCGCGCCGCCGCGCGCCGACCAGGCACCGGCCAGTGGCGTGGGCCAGGGCTCGTAGAGCACGTCGAAGAGCGTGCCGGGATGCTCCGGGACCAGGCCCGCCAGCTCGTCGGTGGCGCCCGCCGGGGTGGTCGCGATCACCAGCGGGGCGTCGAAGGCGTCCCGGGCCGCCGACCAGTCCGCTGTACGGATGTCCACGCCGAGCCGTGCGCCCCAGCCGCGCATCTCGGCCGCGCGGGCCTCGCTGCGTACGTAGGCGGTGACCGGGCCCGTGCAGACGCGGGAGAGCGCGGCGAGCGCGGACGACGCGGTCGCCCCGGCGCCCAGGACCGCCGCGGACTCCACGGCCGTCACACCGCGCTCGTCCAGCGCGGCGATCATGCCGGGGATATCCGTGTTGTCACCCACGCGCAGGCCGTCCTCCCGGAAGACGACGGTGTTGACCGCCTCCACGGAGGCCGCGGTCCCGCTGATCCCGTCGAGCAGCGGGATGACCGCGCGCTTGAGCGGCATGGTCAGCGAGAGCCCCGCCCAGGCCGGGTCCTTCAGCCCGCCGAAGAAGCCGGGGAGCCCGGCCTCGTCCAGCTCGACGCGGTCGTACGTCCAGCCGGCCAGTCCCAGTTCGGCGTAGGCGGCGCGGTGCAGGACCGGCGAGAGGGAGTGTGCGATGGGCGATCCCAGGACGGCCGCGCGACGTGCCTCAGCCACCGCTGCCGCGCTGCTGGTTGTCGAACTTCTCCTTGAGCTTCTGGAACTCCGCGTAGGTCTTGGCGAACTCGGTCTTGTTCGCCCCGTCGGTCGCCACGAAGTAGATCCAGCCGTCCGAGGTCGGGTTCAGCGCGGCGGCCAGCGCCTCGTTGCCCGGGTTGCTGATGGGCCCCGGCGGGAGGCCCTTCTGCGTGTACGTGTTGTACGGGTCGTGATTGCTGTTGATCTCCGACTCGCTGATGTTGATCTCGCTCTGGCCCTTGAGGTAGTTGAACGTCGAGTCGAACTGGAGCAGCTGGTTCGTCTCGGTGTTCGTGGGCTTCAAGCGGTTGTATATGACCTCCGCCATCTTGCGGAAGTCGTCGTGCGTCTTGCCCTCCACCTGGACCAGGCTGGCGACCGTCAGCATCTGCCACGGGCTTTCCAGCTTGTACTTCTTGGCGTTGGCCTCAAGATCGAGCTTGCCGTACTCCGCGTTCGAGCGGGCGACCATCTTCTTCAGGACGGCCTCGGGCTTCGTGCCCTTCGCCACCGGATAGCTCGCCGGGTAGAGGAAACCCTCCAGCGGATCCTTGAGCTTCGGGTGATTCTTGGCCCAGTCCGGCAGGCCGAGGCTGTTCGCCTGCTTCTTCGCGACGTCCTCGGTGGTACCGGTCTTGAGTTCGAGCTGCTTGTCGATCAGCTCGTAGATCTTGGCATTGCGCGTGCCCTCGGGGATGACGAGCGCGTTACGGCTGCCGGGATCCAGCATCTTCGCGACGGCCAGCTCGGCCGACATCCCCTTGCTGAGCGAGTAGACGCCCGCCTGGATCGCATTGCCCTTGGGGTTCTTGTTCTGCGCGGAGACGAAGGCGCCCTGGCTCTTCACCACGCCGCTCTTCACCAGGAGGTTCGCGATCTCGTAGCCGTTCGCGCCCTGCGGCACCTCGATCTGGACGGCGCCCGTGCCCGCGCCCACGTAGTCGGGCGGCGGGCCGAACCTGTCCTGCCAGAAGTTGTAGCCGACGTAACCGACACCGCCGACGGCGCCCACGAACACCAGGGTCAGCACCAGGCACGCACGGCCGCTGCGCCCCTTCTTGGCCTTGCCCCGGCGGTCTCCGCCGTTGCCCCGGCGGCCGCCGTCCCGGTCATCGTCGTCGTCCGCCGGGTCGTCGCCGTGATCCGCCTCACCGGTGAAGAAGGGGTGCTTCTCCTCCTCCTGGCGCTCGGCGTCCCACTCGTTCGCGGCTTCCGGCTCGGGCCCCGGCTCGGGCGGCGCACCGCGCCGGGGCCGGGGCTCCGGCTGAGGGTAGGTCTCGGGAGTGCCGTAGTAGTCGGCGTTCTGGCCCTGGGCGCCCTGCTGGGGGGGCGCCTGCTGCCCGTGGTCCTGCTGAGGGTGGCCCTGCTGGCCCTGGCCGCCCTGCGGACCCGCGTAGGGCACGGCGCCGTTCGGGCCGTACTGCTGCATGGCCGGCTGCTGGCCCGTGTCCCAACCACCGTTGTACTGCGGGTCGTTGTACTGCGGCTGGCCGCCGTACTGCTGGGGGTCGCCGCCGTACTGCGGCTGCTGGCCGCCCCCGTACTGCTGTTGGCCGCCGTTGAACTGCTGCGGGTGCTGGGGGTGCTGCTGCGGCTGCTCGAACTGCTGCTGACCGCCCGGGTGTTGCTGCTGCTGACCACCCTGGTACTGCCCGTTGTACTGCTGCTGGTACGGGTCCTGGCCGTCCCCGTGCGGCGCCTGCGGCTGCTGCGGGTACTGCTGCTGCGGGTATTGCTGCTGCGGCTGTCCGCCGTAGGGAGCCTGGCCGTCAGCGGCCTGTTGTTCGCCCCACCCCTGGTCCCCGTACAAAGGGTCCTCTGGGTGCCACGGTTCGGAGCCGGGGCCCCGGCCATAGTCAGTCATCGATCCCCTAGAGCCGCGAGGCGGCGGCCGTAGCACCCAGCGGTACGGCGTCCGATTCGCCTCTTCGTTGTGCGTCAGCTGTTCGAACGCCGCCGCATCGCGCGGAACGTTACCGTATCGCGATCAGATGACCACTTCGACGCCTTCACCCGGAGCACCGCCCGAGACGCGTTCGGTCTCAAGAGCGCTCTGGAGGATGACGACCGCTGCCGCCTGGTCGATCACGGACCGGCCTTTTCTGGACTTCACGCCCGAAGCGCGCAGGCCCTGGCCGGCCGTTACTGTGCTCATCCGTTCGTCGACCAACCGTACCGGCACCGGGGCGATGCCTCGTGCCACCTCCTGGGCGAATACACGTACCTTCGCCGCGGCGGGCCCCTCGCCCCCGTTCAGGGAGCGGGGGAGCCCGATCAGGACCTCGACCGGCTCGTATTCCTCGACGATCTGCCGCAACCGCCGGTGGGCGGCCGGGACGTCACGTCCCGGCACGGTCTCCACCGGTGTGGCGAGAATCCCGTCGGGGTCGCACGAAGCGACCCCGATCCGGGCGTCCCCGACGTCGACCGCGATCCTGCGTCCGCGTCGCACGGCCGGTCAGGCCGTTTCGCCGACGAGGCGCTCGACGGCCGCCACGGCATCCCCGATGGCGGCCACGTTCTGGCCACCGCCCTGGGCGACGTCCGGCTTGCCGCCACCGCCGCCGCCGAGGGTCTTGGCGGCGGCGCGGACCAGCTCGCCGGCCTTGAGACCCTTCTGACGGGCGGCCTCGTTCGTGGCGATCACCGTGAGCGGACGGTCGTTCGCCGTGGTGAACAGCGCCACGACGGCCGGCCGGTCGCCGGAGATCCGGCCGCGTACGTCGAGCACCAGCCGGCGCAGGTCGTCGGCCGACGTGCCGTCGGGGACCTGTCCGGTGACCAGCGCGGTACCGCGTACGTCCTTGGCGCTGCCGGCGAGCCCGGCGGCGGCGGCAAGCACCTTCTCGGCGCGGAACTTCTCGATCTCCTTCTCGGCGTCCTTCAGCTTGGCGAGCATGCCGGAGATCTTCTCGGGCAGCTCGTCCGAGCGCCCCTTGACCAGCTCCTGGAGCTGGGCGACGACGGTGTGCTCCTTGGCGAGGAAGTTGTACGCGTCCACGCCGACCAGAGCCTCGATACGGCGCACCCCGGAGCCGATGGACGACTCACCGAGCAGCTTCACCAGACCCAGCTGGGCGGTGTTGTTGACGTGTGTGCCGCCGCACAGCTCCTTGGAGAAGTCGCCGATGGTCACCACGCGCACGCGCTCGCCGTACTTCTCGCCGAACTCCGCGATGGCGCCCTGCTTCTTGGCGTCGTCGATGGACATGACCTCGGCCTGGACGTCGAGTTCACGGGCGAGCACTTCGTTGATCTTCTGCTCGACGTCGGTGAGGACCGTGCCGGGTACGGCGGCGGGCGAGCCGAAGTCGAAGCGGAAGCGGCCCGGCGAGTTCTCCGAACCGGCCTGGGCGGCCGTCGGGCCGAGGGCGTCGCGCAGCGCCTGGTGCGTGAGGTGCGTGGCGCTGTGGGCGCGGGCGATGGCGCGGCGGCGCCTGATGTCGATGGCCGCGTAGGCGGAGGCGCCGACCGTGACCTCGCCGACCTGTACGGCGCCCTTGTGCACGTACACACCGGGGACCGGCTGCTGGACGTCCCTGACCTCGATCACGGCGCCGGTGTCGAGCCTGATCCGGCCCTGGTCGGCGAGCTGGCCGCCGCCCTCGGCGTAGAAGGGGGTGCGGTCGAGCACGACCTCGACCTCGTCGCCCTCGGTGGCGGCGGGCGAGGAGATCCCGTCCACGAGCAGGCCGACGACGGTCGACTCGTTCTCGGTCGAGCCGTAACCGGTGAAGTCGGTGGCGCCCGAGGTGTCGGCGACCTGGCGGTAGGCGGAGAGGTCGGCGTGGCCGGACTTCTTGGCCCTGGCGTCGGCCTTGGCCCGGTCCCGCTGTTCCTTCATCAGGCGGCGGAAGCCGTCCTCGTCCACGGAAAGGCCCTGCTCCGAGGCCATCTCCAGGGTGAGGTCGATGGGGAAGCCCCAGGTGTCGTGCAGCAGGAATGCCTTGTCGCCGGAGAGGACCGTGCCGCCGGCGCCCTTGGTCTCCGTGACGGCGGTGTCGAGGATGTTCGTCCCGCCCTTGAGGGCCTTGAGGAAGGCGGCCTCTTCGGCGAGGGCGACGGTCTCGATGCGCTTGCGCTCGCCGCGCAGCTCCGGGTACTGCTCGCCCATCGTCTCGATGACGACGTCGACCAGGTCGGCGACGACCGGGCCGGTGGCGCCGAGCAGACGCATGTTGCGGATGGCGCGGCGCATGATGCGGCGCAGCACGTAGCCGCGGCCCTCGTTGCCGGGGGTGACGCCGTCGCCGATGAGCATCACGGACGTACGCATGTGGTCCGTGACGACCCGCAGGGAGACGTCGGAGCCGTGGGCGGCGCCGTACTGGACGCCGGTCAGCTCGGTGGCCTTCTCGATGACGGCCATCGAGGTGTCGATCTCGTACAGGTTCTGTACGTCCTGGAGGATCATGGCGAGGCGTTCGAGGCCGAGACCGGTGTCGATGTTCTTCGAGGGCAGGTCGCCGAGGATCGGGAAGTCCTCCTTGTCCTCGCCGGCGCCGCGCTCGTACTGCATGAAGACCAGGTTCCAGATCTCCACGTAGCGCTCGTCGTTGACGGCGGGGCCGCCCTCGGGCCCGAACGCGGGACCGCGGTCGTAGTTGATCTCCGAGCAGGGGCCACAGGGTCCCGGCACGCCCATGGACCAGAAGTTGTCCTTCTTGCCCAGGCGCTGGATGCGCTCGGCCGGTACGCCGATCTTCTCGCGCCAGATCTGCTCGGCCTCGTCGTCGTCGAGGTAGACGGTGATCCAGAGCTTCTCGGGCTCCAGGCCGTACCCGCCGTCCGCCACGGAGCTGGTCAGCAGCTCCCAGGCGTGGGTGATGGCGCCTTCCTTGAAGTAATCGCCGAAGGAGAAGTTGCCGCACATCTGGAAGAACGTGCCGTGCCGGGTGGTCTTGCCGACCTCTTCGATGTCCGGCGTACGCACGCACTTCTGCACGCTGGTGACGCGCGGGGCGGGCGGCTTGACCTCGCCGAGGAAGTACGGCTTGAACGGCACCATGCCCGCCGGGACCAGCAGCAGAGTCGGGTCGTCCGCGATGAGCGACGCCGAAGGCACGACGGTGTGCCCGCGCTCCTCGAAGAAGCTCAGCCAGCGGCGGCGAATTTCAGCCGACTCCATCAGTGGTCCTCATTCCGGTTGTGCGGGTCGTGAGACTGCGTGGTTCTGGGGTATGTGCGGTATTCGACGGCGTCGGCGGGGCGACGCGCGGGCAGGGCGCGGTGTGCCGGTGCCTCCAGGCCCAGCGCCTCGCCGAGTTCGGCCTCGCGCCGGTCCATGCCGGACTTGATGTCGACGGCGAAGTCCTTGAGCCGGTGCCCCGTCTCGATGGCCTTGTTCGCCGCCTGCGCGGCGAGGCTCTCCGGGGTCAGCTGCCTGAGCTTGCGGTTGACCTTGGTGGTGGCCCACACGCCGGCCGCTGCGCCCGCGGTGAACCAGAACGTACGGCGGAACATCGCTGGGTCAGCCCTTCTTCTTCCTGCGCCTGGCGGACGGGACGGTCCGGCCGACGACCACTCTGGTACGGGGCTCCTGGGCGGGCCCGTTCGCCTCGGCCGGTGCTCCCCTGCGTCCCATCGCCTGCCGTACGCCGTAGCCGAACGCGGCGACCTTGACCAGCGGGCCGCCGAAGGTCGAGGCGACGGTCGTGGAGAGCGCGGAGGCGTTCGAGGTGACTTCCTGGACGTCCGTCGCGATCGCGTCGACGCGGTCGAGCTGGGTCTGCGCGGAGCGGACCGTCTCCGACGCGTCCGCGAGCAGGGGGACGGCCTGTTCCGTCACGTCCGCCACGAGCTTGGTGGTCGCCTTGAGCGTCTGGGCCAGCCTCACCAGCACCACGGCCAGGAAGGAGACCAGAATCGCCCAGAAGACGGCCACCAGGATCCCGGCAACCTCTCCACCGGTCACACCGCACCGCTCTCTGTCAGTCGTCGCTGTCTGTCGCTTGCCCGGTCACGTCCGGTCGTCTCGACGGGCGCGCCAGGTGCCTTCCGACCCTATCGCGCCGGGGCTCGCGCCCTGTACCGGATTACGCGTGGGACGGGCTCCGGCGGAAAAAGCGAAAACCCGCCCCTCCCCGCCGTGAAGGACGGGGAAGAGACGGGCTGAAACGCTCGGTGGTGCTACGCCGTGATCAGCGGGCGTAGTACTCGACGACCAGCTGCTCGTCGCAGATGACCGGGATTTCCTTGCGGTTCGGGTCGCGGTCCAGACGGAACGCCAGCGCCTTCAGGTTGACCTGGAGGTAGCGCGGGGTCTCACCGTCGGTGTCGTAGCCACCCTCGCGGGCCACCTGGAAGGGGACCTTGTCGCGGCTGCGCTCACGGACCATCACGACGTCGTCGGGACGGACACGGAACGACGGCTTGTCGACCTTGCCGCCGTTGACCTCGATGTGGCCGTGGACGACCATCTGGCGGGCCTGGTAGATGGTGCGGGCGATGCCCGAACGCAGGACCAGGGCGTCGAGGCGGCGCTCGAGCTCGATGACCAGGGCTTCGCCGGTCTTGCCTTCGGCCTTCTTCGCGCGGTCGTAGGCGCGGGCCATCTGGCGCTCGCTGATGTCGTACTGGGCGCGCAGACGCTGCTTCTCCAGCAGACGGACCTTGTAGTCACTGTTCTGCTTGCGTCCACGGCCGTGCTCGCCCGGCGGGTACGGACGGGCCTCGAAGTACTTGACAGCCTTCGGCGTCAGCGCGATACCGAGCGCACGCGACTTCTTGACCTTGGGACGCGACTGGTTAGGCACGTTCTCCAGACCTCCGTTGTAGGTTAGGTTAGGCTCACCTTACTCAAAGGAGATCGCATGTCTCGCCCTGGGAACACCACGCGCATCACAGACAGCCTCGACGCACAGGGCATCGATTCGACGGAGGTCCGATCAGCTCATGGTCAGCCGCGTCCCAGCGGGCTTGAAATCGATCGGATGCCGTCAGCAGCCGAACGCACACGAACTCTCGTACAGAGTACATGCTCAGCAGTACTGATCATTCCGGGCCTGAACGGCGCCGGGGCGCAGCAGCTGGTGCCCGACGAGCGGACCGTGGACGCCGACGGCGACATCCTGCTGGTCTTCCCCGCCGATTCCCCCGCCGTACGGGCCGCGCGGTACGCGCAGGACGACGAGCTGTCCGCCGTACTGGAGATCACCGATGTGGCCCCGGTCTCCGTACCCCACCGGATCCGCGGCCGCGGCTGGGTGTCCGGCTGGCTCACCCGCGTACCCGGACGGGCCGTACCCGGGCGCGGGACCGTACGCCTGGAGGTCGGCGAGGCGTCCGTGGACGACCTCTGGGGCGCCGATTCGGTCGAGCCGGAGGAATTCGCGGCGGCCGTTCCCGACCCGCTGGCCGAGCACGAGGCCGAGCTGCTCCAGCATCTGCACGCCGCGCACAGCGCCGAGGTCCAGCGGCTGTGCGGACTCCTCGGCGAACGGGGCGACGCCGCGACGGGCGCGGGCACCGCCGCGGTGCCCGTCGCACTCGACCGTTTCGGGCTGCGGGTGCGCTTCACCGGTGTGCGGTGCTTCGACGCGCGCTTCGACTTCCCCGAGCCGGTGAGCGGTATGACCGGGCTGCGCCGGGCGGTGCACACGCTCTTCGACGCGGCCGCCTCCTGAGGATGCCCGCACGGAGTAGGGGCGCTCAGGAGCCGTCGCCGCGCAGCCGTTCGCGTACCTTGTCGACGACATCGGCGTAGCGCGCCTCCGCGCCGTACCGCGTGGGTTCGTAGTACCGCTTGCCCCGCACCGTGTCGGGAGCGTACTGCTGCGCGGCGATCCCGCCCGGGACGTCGTGCGGGTAGACGTAACCCTGCGCGTGGCCGAGCTTGGCCGCGCCCTTGTAGTGGCCGTCGCGCAGATGCGGCGGAATGGGTCCGGTCAGTCCGCGCTTGACGTCTTCGAGGGCGGCGGAGATCGCGGTCGTGGCCGCGTTCGACTTGGGGGCCAGGGCCAGGGCGATCGTGGCGTGGCTCAGGGTGAGGGCCGCCTCGGGGAATCCGATCATGGCCACGGCCTGGGCGGCGGCGACCGCGAGCGGCAGCGCGGCGGGGTCGGCGAGACCGATGTCCTCGCTCGCCGAGATCATCAGGCGCCTGGCGATGAACCGGGGGTCCTCCCCCGCGTCGATCATCCGGGCCAGGTAGTGCAGCGCCGCGTCCACGTCGGAGCCGCGGATCGACTTGATGAGCGCGCTCGCCACGTCGTAATGCTGGTCCCCGTCGCGGTCGTACATCACCGCGGCCCGGTCGACGGTCTCCTCGACGGTCCGGAGGCTGATCTCCTCCTCGCCCTTGGAGATCGCGGCGCCGGCCGCCGCCTCCAGCGCGGTCAGCGCGCGCCGGGCGTCACCGCCGGCGATCCGCAGCAGGTGCGCCTCGGCGTCCTCGGGCATCGTGACCGCACCACCGAGGCCGCGTTCCTCCGCGAGCGCCCGCCGCAGCAGATCGCGCAGGTCGTCGTCGGTCAGTGGCTCCAGCGTGAGCAGCAGGGAGCGGGAGAGCAGCGGAGAGATCACCGAGAAGTACGGATTCTCCGTGGTGGCGGCGATCAGCGTCACCCAGCGGTTCTCGACGGCGGGCAGCAGGGAGTCCTGCTGGGCCTTGCTGAAGCGGTGGATCTCGTCCAGGAAGAGGACGGTCTCCTTGCCGTACCCCCCGGAGGCGCGGCGGGCTCCGTCGATGACGGTCCTGACCTCCTTGACACCGGCGGTGATCGCGGACAGCTCCACGAAGCGCTTGTTGGTCGCCTTGGAGACGACATACGCGAGGGTCGTCTTGCCGGTGCCTGGAGGGCCCCAGAGGATGACGGAGGAGGGTCCCGCGGGACCTCCGCCGCCTTCGGAAGCCACATCGACAAGGCGGCGCATCGGCGAACCGGGCTTCAGCAGATGCTGCTGCCCGACGACTTCGCCGAGGACGCGCGGGCGCATCCGGACGGCCAGGGGACTGCTGGCCGGGTCCTTCTCCTGGCGGTCTTCGGCGGCTGCGGTAAAGAGATCTGGCTCCACGCGTGAAGCCTATGTCAGCGCACTGACAAGGCAGCCGGTGCGGGCAGCGGCCGCCGGTGCGGGCAGGGTACGGCCTTGCCGGCAGGGACTCCCTCGTGGGCAGGGGCGCTTCGCCGGCAAGGGCAGCCGGCTCCGTCAGCCGGTCCAGAAGTCCCACCAGCGGGTCAGGATCAGCATCCCGATGACACCGAGGTGCAGCACGGGAAGGACCCAGGTGAACTCGCCGAGGAAGCCGCGCAGCCAGCCGGGCGCGGGCAGGATTCCCTTGCGGAGGTTGTGCGAGGTGACGTACCAGAACATCACGATCGTGCCGACCCAGGCGAGGCAGCACCACAGGCAGAGCGCGTTGATGCTGTAGAGCGACTGGTACTGGAGCCAGGTGCAGAAGCCGACGCCGAACAGCGTGCCCGCGTTCAGTCCCAGCCAGAACCATCCCCGGAAGCGGGCGCCGGCGAGCAGGGCCAGTCCGATGGCGATGACGACGGAGTACGTGGCGAGGCCGAGCATCGGGTTGGGGAATCCGAAGACGGCCGCCTGCGCGCTCTTCATCACGCTGCCGCACGAGACGACGGGGTTCAGGCTGCACCCGGGGGTGAAGTTCGGGTCCTGGAGCAGCTTGAACTTGTCGAGCGTGATCACCCAGGAGGCCAGCAGCCCGGCCGCGCCCGTGACCATCAGCAACACGGCGAACGCGCGGCTGCCGCCGACCGTGCGCGGGGCTCCCTCGTCCTCCCTCCGGGAGGAGGAGACGTCGTCAAGCGCTGTACTCGTCATATCGCGGTTCCATCGGGTCGGTGGTCTGTGGGGGCACGGTCATTGTGCCGCACACCCGCCCGTTGCCACTGTTCGAAGGAGATAAGGGCGCAGGACGGACAGCGGGCCCGGACGGTGACCGTCCGGGCCCGCTTCCGTACAGATGCTCAGCCGAGGCGGCCCGTCAGCTCCGCCACGAGCGCGTCGAGCGGGACCGCGGTCTGCTCGCCGCTCTCCATGTCCTTGAGCTGCGCCACGCCTTCGGCGAGGTCGCGCTCGCCCGCGACGATCGTGAAGCGGGCACCGGACCGGTTGGCGCTCTTCATGGCGCCCTTGAGGCCCTTGCCGCCGTAGCTGAAGTCCGCCGCGACACCGGCCTTGCGCAGTTCGGTGACGACCGCGAAGAGCGTCCGCCTGGCCTCCTCGCCCAGCGGTACGGCGAAGACGCTGGTGGCCACGGGGAGGTCCAGCGTGATGCCCTCGGCCTCCAGGGCCAGCACCGTACGGTCCACACCGAGCGCCCAGCCGACCGATGGCAGCGCCGGGCCGCCGATCATCTCGGAGAGACCGTCGTACCGGCCGCCGCCGCCCACCGCGGACTGCGCGCCGAGACCGTCGTGGACGAACTCGAAGGTGGTGCGGGTGTAGTAGTCGAGGCCGCGCACCAGCCGCTCGTCGTCCTCGAACGCGACCCCGGCCGCCGTCAGCAGTTCGCGGACCTCTTCGTGGTACGCCTTGCAGGCGTCGCACAAATAGTCGCGGAGTACCGGAGCGCCGGTGAGTTGACGCCGGACGTCGGGGCGCTTGTCGTCGAGGACCCGCAGGGGGTTGATGTCGACGCGGCGCCGGGTCTCCTCGTCGAGGTCGAGACCGCGCAGGAAGCCCTGGAGCGCCTCCCGGTAGACCGGCCTGCACTCCTTGTCGCCCAGTGAGTTGAGCAGGATGCGGAACGTACGCAGACCGAGCGTGCGGTACGCCTGGTCGGCGAGGATGATCAACTCGGCGTCCAGCGCCGGGTCCTCGGCGCCGATCGCCTCGGCGCCGACCTGCGAGAAGTGCCGGTAGCGGCCCTTCTGCGGGCGCTCGTAGCGGTAGTACGAGCCCGAGTACCAGAGCTTGACCGGCAGATTGCCGAGCTTGTGGAGGTTGGCCTCCAGCGCGGCGCGCAGGACGGAGGCGGTGCCCTCGGGGCGCAGCGCGAGCTTGTCGCCGCCCTTCGTCTCGAAGGCGTACATCTCCTTGCTGACGATGTCGGTGGACTCGCCGACACCGCGCGAGAACAGCTCCACCTTCTCGAAGCCGGGCGTCTCGATGTAGCCGTAGCCGGAGTTCTTCAGCGGGGCGGCGATCGCCTCGCGTACCGCGAGGAAGACCGCGGAGTCCGGCGGGATCAGGTCGTAGGTGCCCTTGGGGGCCTGGAAAGTACTCATGAGAATCGCTGCTTCACATTCCTCGTCGCGGCGGAGCGCTCGGGCCGCCGCTCGCGTGTGCGGCCGCCACCTCCCGCAGATACGGGTTGGTGGCGCGCTCCTGGCCGATGGTCGTCTGGGGGCCGTGGCCCGACAGCACCACGGTCGAGTCGTCGAGCGGCAGGCACACACGGCCCAGCGACTCGATCATCTCGGCGTGGTCGCCGCCCGGCAGATCGGTGCGTCCGATGGAGCCGGCGAACAGCAGATCGCCCGAGAAGAAGACCGGCGGGATGTCTGCCCCTCCGACGGCCTCGGGCATGCTGAAGGTCACCGACCCCTTGGTATGGCCGGGCGCGTGCGCGACGGTGAAGTCCAGCCCCGCGAGCCTCAGCTCGGCGCCGTCGGCCAGCTCCCTGACGTCGTCCGGCTCCCCCACGGTCAGCTCGCCCATCAGCGGCATGCCGATGGAGCGGCCGAGGGCCTTCTCCGGGTCGCTCATCATGAAGCGGTCCGCGGGGTGGATCCACGCCGGTACGTCATGCGCTCCGCACACGGGAACGACGGAGGCGACGTGGTCGATGTGGCCATGGGTGAGCACGACCGCGACAGGCTTGAGCCGGTGCTTGCGCACCGCGTCCGCGACGCCCTCCGCGGCCTGGTGGCCCGGGTCGATGATGACGCACTCCTCACCGGCGGCGGGGGCGACCAGATAACAATTGGTCCCCCAGGCCCCGGCGGGGAACCCGGCAATGAGCACGATCGTCCTTATATGTCGTCCGGCGGAAGAATGCAGCAGATCAGAGCCTACCGGCGCTCCTCATTCCACAGGTAACCCATATACCGTACGGGGGTCCTTAGCCAGGCCGGACAGCATCACGTGACCTTTGGAGGAGAAGACCCGGTGGTCAACAGCGATCAGCGGCGGCGGGAGCTCGCCCGGAAGAAGTTCGAGCGGCAGCAGGAGCGGCGGGCGGAGGCCCGCCGGAAGGCGAAGCGGCGCAATATCGTCATCGCCGCCGTGGTGGCCGTCGTGGTGGTGGCGGGCGGCGTCGCCTTCGCCATGGGCGGCGACGACGGCACGAAGGACGACGCGGCCGCTCCGTCCGCCGCGCCCACGCCCACTCCTTCGCCCTCGGAGAACGCGAGTGACGCGCAGGAGCCGAAGATGACGGTGGACACGAAGGCGAAGTACACGATGTCGCTCAAGACGAACGAGGGCGACATCGCGTTCACGATGGACGCGGCGAAGACACCGCACACCGCGAACTCCTTCAAGTCCCTCGCGGACAAGGGCTACTTCGACAACACGAAGTGCCACCGCCTGACCACCGAGGGTATTTTCGTCCTTCAGTGCGGCGATCCCAAGGGCGACGGCACCGGCGGTCCCGGCTACACGATCCCCGACGAGAACCTGACCGCGCTCGGCAAGGCGGGCGCCGACGGCACCGTCACCTTCCCGGCCGGCACGGTGGCGATGGCCAACACGGGTCAGTCGCACACCGGCGGCAGCCAGTTCTTCCTCGTCTACAAGGACACCGAACTCCCGCCCACGTACACGCCCTTCGGGACGATGGACGCGGCCGGTCTGAAGGCCGTGGAGTCGGTGGCCAAGGCCGGTGTCGAGGGCGGTGCGGGCGACGGTGCGCCGAAGAAGGCCGTCACCATCTCGAAGGCCACTGTCGACAAGGCGTGAGCCCTGATTGAATTCGGCCCCGCCGAGTGCGGACAGCCGGGCGGCCGGTCGCCTAGATTGGCGTTGTGACAGGGCGGGCACAGCCCGCCCCAGGAAACTGTGGACGATGCCCGGGGGCGAACTCCCCCGCAGGCATCAGGTGGAGGAGGCGCTGTGAGCAGCGACCCGTGGGGCCGCGTCGATGAGACGGGCACCGTGTACGTGCGTACGGCCGAGGGCGAGCAGGTCGTCGGATCGTGGCAGGCAGGCTCTCCGGATGAGGCTCTGGCCTATTTCGAGCGCAAGTACGAGGGCCTGGTCGTCGAAATCGGCCTCCTCGAACGGCGGGTGAAGACCACCGACCTGTCCGCGAAGGACGCGACGGCGGCCATCGACCACCTTCGTGGACAGGTCGAGGAACATCACGCCGTGGGCGACCTGGACGCGCTGCGTGGGCGTCTGGACGCCCTCGTCGCGACGGTCGGCACCCGTCGCGAGGAGCGCAAGGCGCAACGCGCGAAGCAGACCGACGAGGCGCGGGTCGCCAAGGAGGCGCTGGTCACCGAGGCGGAGGAGCTGGCGAAGAGCGACCAATGGCGCTCCGCCGGTGAGCGGCTGCGCGCGCTCGTGGACACCTGGAAGGACCTGCCGAGGCTCGACCGCAAGTCGGACGACGAGCTGTGGCACCGCTTCTCGCACGCGCGTTCCGCCTTCTCCAAGCGCCGCAAGGCGCACTTCGCCGCGCTCGACGCGCAGCGTGAGGACGCCCGTAAGGCCAAGGAGAAGCTGGTCGCGGAGGCCGAGTCGCTTTCGGGCTCCACCGACTGGGCCGCGACGGCCGCGCGTTACCGCGATCTGATGACGGACTGGAAGGCGGCGGGCCGCGCCCAGCGCGAGTACGAGGACGATCTGTGGAACCGCTTCCGCGGTGCCCAGGACGTCTTCTTCGCGGCGCGCGGCGAGGTCTTCGCCGAGCGTGACGCCGAGCAGACGGAGAACCTGAAGCTCAAGGAGGAGCTGGCGGCCGAGGCCGAGCGGCTGGTTCCCGTACGGGACCTCAAGACCGCGCGGGCGGCCTTCCGGTCCCTCAACGAGCGCTGGGAGGCCATCGGTCATGTGCCGCGCGACGCACGGCCCAAGGTCGAGGGCCGGATGCAGGCGGTGGAGCGCGCTCTCCAGGAGACCGAGGAGAACGAGTGGCGCCGGACGAACCCGGAGGCGCGCGCGCGTGCCGCGGGTCTGACGGGCCAGCTCCAGGCGGCCGTGGACAAGCTGCGCGGGCAGATCGACACCGCGCGCGCGGCGGGCAACAACAGCAGGGCCGACAAGCTCTCCAGGGAGCTGGAAGGCCGGCAGGCGCTGCTCGACCAGGCGCTCAAGGGCCTTGAGGAGTTCGGCGGCTGAGGTTCTGACCGCGCGCCGACCGGCGCACGATACGGAAAGGCTCCCCGCACTGCTTGTGCGGGGAGCCTTTCCGTATGACCGCGTTGCCTGCGCGTGGCCGCGTTGCCCGCGTATACGTCCGTGCGTCGGTCGCGGCGCACCCGGGCGTTACGGCCTGCGCGCCGAGGTGACCCGGTAGACGTCGTAGACGCCCTCCACGCCCCGTACCGCCTTCAGGACGTGTCCCAGGTGCTTGGGGTCGCCCATCTCGAAGGTGAAGCGCGAGGTGGCGACCCGGTCGCGGGAGGTCTGGACGGCCGCCGAGAGGATGTTGACGTGCTGGTCGGACAGGACGCGCGTGACGTCCGAGAGCAGCCTGGAGCGGTCCAGCGCCTCGACCTGGATGGCGACCAGGAAGACCGAGGACTGGGTCGGCGCCCACTCGACTTCGAGGATCCGCTCGGGCTGCTGCGAGAGCGAGTCGACGTTCACACAGTCGGCGCGGTGCACCGAGACGCCGCTGCCCCGCGTGACGAACCCGATGATGGGGTCGCCGGGAACCGGCGTACAGCAGCGGGCGAGCTTCACCCAGACGTCGTCGACGCCCTTGACGACCACGCCGGGATCGGCGCTGGACCGGCGCTTGCTGCGGCCGCGTGAGGGCGGGGCGCTCTCGGCGATGTCCTCGTTGGCGGCCTCCTCGCCGCCGAGGGCCTGGACCAGCTTCTGCACGACGCCCTGCGCGGCCACATGGCCTTCCCCGATCGCCGCGTACAGCGACGAGATGTCGGGGTAGCGCATCTCGTGCGCGAGCGTGACCAGCGAGTCGCCGGTGAGGATCCGCTGGATCGGCAGGTTCTGCTTGCGCATCGCCTTGGCGATGGAGTCCTTGCCCTGCTCGATCGCCTCGTCGCGGCGCTCCTTGGAGAACCACGCCCGGATCTTGTTCCTGGCCCGCGGGGACTTGACGAAGCCCAGCCAGTCCCGGGAGGGGCCCGCGCCCGACGCCTTGGAGGTGAAGACCTCCACCAGGTCGCCGTTGTCGAGGGTCGATTCGAGCGGTACGAGCCGTCCGTTGACCCGCGCTCCTATGGTGCGGTGGCCGACCTCGGTGTGCACGGCGTAGGCGAAGTCGACGGAGGTCGCCCCGGCCGGCAGCGCTATGACGTCGCCCTTCGGCGTGAAGACGAAGACCTCGTTGCGCGACAGGTCGAAGCGCAGGGACTCCAGGAACTCGCTGGGGTCCTCGGTCTCCTTCTGCCAGTCCAGCAGCTGGCGCAGCCACGCCATGTCGTTGACGGTGTCCTGGCCCGCGCCCTTGTAGGTGGACCTGGGCACGTCGGTACGGACCTTGGAGGCGCCCGCGACGGCCTCCTGCTTGTACTTCCAGTGCGCGGCGATGCCGTACTCGGCGCGGCGGTGCATGTCGAACGTACGGATCTGCAGCTCGACCGGCTTGCCGTTGGGCCCGATGACCGTCGTGTGCAGCGACTGGTACATGTTGAACTTGGGCATCGCGATGTAGTCCTTGAACCGCCCGGGGACCGGATTCCACCGGGCGTGGACGGTGCCGAGCGCCGCGTAGCAGTCGCGGACGGTGTCGACGAGGACGCGGATGCCCACCAGGTCGTAGATCTCCGCGAAGTCACGGCCGCGGACGATCATCTTCTGGTAGACGCTGTAGTAGTGCTTCGGCCGTCCCGTGACGGTGGCCTTGATGCGGGCGGCGCGCAGGTCCGACTGGACTTCGTCGGTCACTATGGCCAGATATTCGTCCCGCTTCGGGGCCCGCTCGGCGACGAGCCGCACGATCTCGTCGTACATCTTCGGGTAGAGGATCGCGAAGGCGAGGTCCTCCAGCTCCCACTTGATGGTGTTCATGCCCAGGCGGTGGGCGAGCGGGGCGTAGATCTCCAGCGTCTCGCGGGCCTTCTTCTCCTGCTTCTCCCGCTTGAGATAGCGCATCGTGCGCATGTTGTGCAGCCGGTCGGCGAGCTTGATGACCAGGACGCGCGGGTCCTTGGCCATGGCGACGACCATCTTGCGCACGGTTTCGGCCTGCGCGGCCTCGCCGAACTTGACCTTGTCGAGCTTGGTGACGCCGTCGACGAGCAGCGCGACCTGGTCGCCGAAGTCACGGCGCAGGGTGTCGAGGCCGTACTCGGTGTCCTCGACGGTGTCGTGCAGCAGTCCCGCCATCAGCGTGGCCGGGTCCATGCCCAGCTCGGCGAGGATCGTGGTCACCGCGAGGGGGTGCGTGATGTACGGGTCGCCGCTCTTGCGCTTCTGGCCGCGGTGCCAGCGCTCCGCGACCTGGTAGGCGCTCTCGATCTGCCGCAGCGTCGAGGACTCGATCTTGGGGTCGTTGATCCGGACGGTCCGCAGCAACGGCTCGAGCACCGGGTTGTACGGCGAGGAGCGCTGCACGCCGAGGCGCGCGAGCCTGGCGCGGACGCGGTTGGAGGACCCGCCGGAGCGGGGAGCGGACGCGGTGGAGGGCTTGGGGGCGCTGACGGGCGTCGCACTGTGCGGACGCTCGGGCGCGGCAGGCTGGGGCTTCGCCGGGGGCCGCGCCTCGGGGGCCTGAGCGGCCTGAGCGTCCGGGGCCTGCGCGGTCGGCCGGGGTGCGGGCTGCTGGGGTGCGGGCTGCTGGGGCGTCGTACCGCTCTCGACGGGCTTCGCGGGCGTCTGCGCAGGCCTCACCCCGGCGTCGGCAGCGGACTGCGTCTGCGGCGCTTCGGGCGCCGCCGCAGACCGGTCGGCGTGCGGATCGGGCGTTGCGGCAGCCAGTGGCTTGGCCTCGTCTGGCAAGAGCGCTCCTCGTGCGGATCCGGGGACCCCGGTCAGGCCCGGCTACTCCATGGTATCGACCTCGGGCGTACCGCTCGCCCCGGGAGTGGGGGCTGTGGACAACCGCGGACGGGCACCCGGTTGTTCCCGGATGCCCGTCCATGCCTGTCACTAACCGATTCTTTCCGGGGTATCGGTCCCGGTTGTCAGACCGTGATCAGCGCCTCGAGCGGTACTCCGCGCAGTGCCGGTTCCAGCCGGTCCCTGCCCTTGAGGAAGCCCAGCTCCATCAGTACGGCCACGCCCACCACCTCGGCTCCGGCCCGCCGGACGAGTTCGAGCGAGGCCGCCGCCGTACCGCCGGTGGCGAGGACGTCGTCGATGACGATGACGCGGTCGCCCTCCGTCAGATCCTCCGCGTGCACCTCGATCTCGGCGCTGCCGTACTCCAGCTCGTACGTCTGCGACAGCGTGGCCCCCGGCAGCTTTCCCGCCTTGCGTACGGGGATGAAGCCGAGGCCCGCCCTGACCGCCACCGGGGCGGCCAGGATGAAGCCGCGCGCCTCCAGGCCGACGACCTTCGTGGCGCCGTACCGCGCGCACAGTCCGGCCAGCGCGTCGGTCAGTGCCGAAAAGGCCTTCGGGTCGGCCAGCAGCGGCGTGATGTCCTTGAACATCACGCCCGGCTTCGGGTAGTCGGGAACGTCCCGGATGCGGCTGACCAGCAGCTCCCGGGTGCTGTCGTCGGTCACCGGCGCCGCCCTGTCGGACGGCCGCGGCCGTCGCGGCCCCGCGGGCCCACGACCGCTGCGGCGGGGCCGGGGATCTCGTCCTCGTAGCCGTCCCGCTCGTCGTACCCGGACTCGGCCGGTTCCTCGGCGGACTCGCCCCTGGCCGCGGCGGCGGCCCGCTTGGCGAGGACGCGCTTCTTCAGTGCCTTCATCTGCGGCTCGCGTTCCTTGAGGTCGGCGACGAGCGGCGTGGCGATGAAGATCGAGGAGTACGCGCCGGCCGCGAGGCCGACGAACAGCGCGAGCGAGATGTCGTTCAGCGTGCCGGCGCCGAGGACACCGCCACCGATGAAGAGCAGACCCGCCACGGGCAGCAGCGCGACCACGGTGGTGTTGATGGAACGCACCAGGGTGCTGTTGATGCTGCGGTTGGCGATCTCACCGTAGGACCAGCGCGTCTGCTTGGTGAGGCCCTTCGACTGCTCCTTGAGGCTGTCGAAGACCACCACGGTGTCGTACAGCGAGTAACCGAGAATGGTCAGCAGACCGATCACGGTGCCCGGTGAGACCTCGAAGCCGACCAGCGCGTACACACCGACGGTGATGGTGAGGTCGTGGATCAGGGCGACCAGCGCGGCCAGCGCCATCCGCCACTCGAAGGCGATGGCCAGATAGATCACCACCAGGAGCATGAAGACGGCGAGGCCGGTCCATGCCTTGTTGGCGATGGTCTCGCCCCAGCTCGGGCCGACGAGGTCGGCGGCGATGTCGTTCTGGTCGACCTTGAGGTCCTTGGCCAGCTCGCTGCCCACGTGGTCGGCCTGCTGGGTGTCCAGCGCGGTGACCTGGATGCGCAGGGTGCCGTTGCCGAGCTTCTGGACGACCGCGTCGTGTCCGGAGGCCTCCTTGGCGAAGGTCTCCGCCTGCTGCACGGACACGCTCGTCTTCGGGGTGGTGAAGACGGCGCCACCCTCGAAGTCGATGCTCATGTTCAGACCGCGCACCGCCAGGCCGACGATGGCCGTGATGGTGATCAGGATCGAGATCCCGTACCAGATCTTGCGCTTCCCGACGAAGTCGTAGCCGACCTCGCCGCGGTAGAGACGGGCGCCGAATGCTCCGAGTCGCGACATCTCACGCCTCCTTGGGCTGGTCGGTGGGAGAGCCGGTGCGGCGGGCGCGGCGCAGGGGCGGCTTGGCGCCGAGCCGCTTCGGGTCCAGGCCGGACCAGGGACTGCCGCCCGAGAAGAACTTCGTACGGGCGAGGAGCGTCATGACGGGCTTGGTGAAGAAGAACACCACGACCACGTCGAGGACCGTGGTCAGACCGAGGGTGAAGGCGAAGCCCTGCACCTTGCCGACCGTGACGACGAACAGCACCGCGGCGGCGAGGAACGACACGAAGTCGGAGACCAGGACCGTGCGCCGGGCACGCGGCCAGGCCCGCTCCACGGCCGGACGCAGCGTACGGCCTTCCCTGATCTCGTCCCGGATCCGTTCGAAGTACACGATGAACGAGTCCGCGGTGATACCGATGGCGACGATCGCACCACAGACCGCGGGCAGGTTGAGCGCGAAGCCGATACCGGGGCCGAGCAGCGACATGATCGTGTACGTCATGACGCCGGAGGCCAGCAGGGAGAGCAGCGCGATCAGCGAGAGACCGCGGTAGTAGGCCACCAGGTAGATGATCACCAGGCCCAGACCGATCGCACCGGCGATCAGACCCGCCTCCAGCTGCTCGGTACCGAGCGCGGCGGTGACGGTGGTGACGCTCTGCGTCTCGAAGGAGAGCGGCAGCGCACCGTACGACAGGACGTTCGCCAGGTCCTGGGCGGACTGCTGGTTGAAGCTGCCGGAGATCTCGGCGCTGGCGCCCAGCGTCCCGCTCACCGAGGGCGCGGAGACGACGTCGCCGTCGAGCACGATGGCGAACTGGTTCATGGGGGGCTGCTGCTGCGAGATCTTGCTGGTGATCGACTGGAACTTCTTGGTGCCGCCGCCGGTGAAGTCCAGCGTCACGATCCACATGTTGCGCTGCGGGTCGAGGACGCCCTTCGACTTGGCGACGTCGGTGCCTTCGAGTTCCGCCGGGCCGAGCACGTACTTGTCGTACGTCTTGCCCTCGGTGTCGAGACCACAGGCGACGATGGTGTCCTTGGGCGCCGCCGTCTGGTTGACCGAGGTGCGCGCGCTCTTCTTCGAGCAGTCGAGTTCTTCGAACTTCTTCTGCAGCGCGGCCGTGGCCGGGTCGGGTGCCGGCGCGGGGCTGGCGGACGGATCCGCCGGCGGGGCGCTCTCGCCGGGAGCTGAGGCGCCCGGGGTCGGCGTCGCGTCCGCCTTGAGCGCGTCCGTCACCGCACGGCCCTGGGAGGTCGCGCTGTCCGAGGGCTGCGGCGACGAGGAGGGGGCGCCGGCCGAGGGCTTGCCGCTCGGCTTGGCGCTGGGGCTCGGAGAGCCGGTGGTGGAGGGCTGCGGGGGCGTGGGGCTGCCCGGCTGGACAGTCAGCACCGGACGGAAGTACAGCTGGGCGGTCTGGCCGACCTGCTTGATGGCCTGCTTCTCGTTCGTCCCCTTGGGGACGTTGACGATGATGTTCTTGTCGCCCTGGGTCTGGACCTCGGCCTCGGAGACACCAAGACCGTTGACACGCCGCTCGATGATGCTGACGGCGGTGTCCATGTTGGTCTTGTTGATCGCGTTCGGCTTGCCAGGCGTGTTCTTCGCCTGGAGCGTGATGCTCGTGCCACCCGCGAGGTCGATCCCGAGCCTCGGCGTGGTGTGACCGGAGGCGAACATCCCGCCGGTGAGCGCGACCAAGGCGATCAGGAACAGTGTCAGGGTGCGCCCTGGCCTGCCGGATGCCCCGGCTGGCCTTCGACCCTTATTAGGTGCTGCCACCTTCTCGTTTCTCCCTGTCCAACCGCCCCTCGCCCGGTTGCGCCGGAGCGGCCACGAAGTGATGTGGGGACCCTGCCCCCCGCAGAAATCGACACATACCGTGCGCCGCGCGGGCCGCCGTAACGGCCCGCGGTCACGGACGTGGCTACTTCGCGCCGGCCTCGCCGTCGGTCTTGCCGTCCGCGGACTCGTCCTCCGACCCGGACTTGGTGTCCTTGGCCGCGGTGACGTCGGCCTCGGGCTTCTTGCCCAGGTCGATCCTGGCGTCGTCCGGGGTGCTGTCGAGCTCGGTCAGCGACGAGGCGTCGTCGGGAACGACCGGGCCGTCCAGCTCCAGGCCTTCCTCGTCGTTGCTGTCGTCACCGTGGACGATGCGGTTGTACTCGTCGTCGGCGAGGACCGCTCCGATCGCGTTCTTCGCGTATGCGGCGTGCACGCCCGGAGCGACCTCGAGGAGGACCAGTTCGTCATGGACCTCCTTGACGGTGGCGTACATGCCGCCGATGGTCCGGACACCCGAGCCGGGCTGCATTTCGTTACGCATCGAAGCCGCCGCCTTCTGCTTCTTCTTGGCGGACCGGGTCATCAGGAACATGGCCCCGATGAGCACGATGAAGGGGAGGAGGGCTGCAGGACTCACGAGGAGGAACTTCCTTCACACGACCGCATGATGAAGCGGTCTGTATACGGGGGTGGGCATGCCGACCCGGAAGGGTGGCATCGGCGGAGTCTAAGCGAGTCCGCATCGTTGGAACAACGCCCAGCATCGCACCGGGGTTCCTGATTTGGACGACTGCGCCTTATGTCACGTCCTGAACAAGCCCGGCTGCCCGCCGGGCTGCTGCGGCGGGACAAGCCCCAGGTGGGTCCAGGCCGCAGGTGTGGCGACCCGGCCGCGGGGGGTCCTGGCCAGAAGTCCTTCCCGTACGAGGAAGGGCTCCGCGACCTCCTCCACGGTCTCACGCTCCTCTCCCACGGCGACGGCGAGGGTCGACAGGCCCACGGGACCGCCGCCGAACAGCCCCAGCAGCGCCTGGAGCACGGCGCGGTCGAGCCGGTCCAGACCGCGCGCGTCGACCTCGTACACCTTCAGTGCCACGGCGGCGATCTCGCGCGTGATGCGGCCGTCGGCCTTGACCTGCGCGTAATCCCTGACCCGGCGCAGCAGGCGGTTGGCGATACGGGGCGTGCCCCGGGAGCGGCCCGCGATCTCGGCGGCTCCCTCCGCGTCGATCTCCAGGTCGAGGAGCTGAGCCGAGCGGTGGATGACGCGCTCCAGCTCGCCACTCCCGTAGAACTCCATGTGGCCGGTGAAACCGAAGCGGTCGCGCAGCGGGGGCGGCAGCAGCCCGGCCCGGGTGGTGGCCCCGACCAGGGTGAACGGCGGCAGCTCCAGCGGGATGGCGGTGGCGCCCGGGCCCTTGCCGACGATGACGTCGACCCGGAAGTCCTCCATCGCCATGTACAGCATCTCTTCCGCGGGCCTGGACATCCGGTGGATCTCGTCGAGGAACAGGACCTCGCCCTCCTGGAGGGAGGAGAGGATCGCCGCGAGATCCCCGGCGTGCTGGATGGCGGGGCCCGAGGTGATGCGGATCGGCGCGTTCATCTCCGTCGCGATGATCATCGAAAGAGTGGTCTTGCCGAGGCCGGGTGCGCCCGACAGGAGGACGTGGTCCGCGGTGGCGCCGCGCGCGAGCGCCGCCTTGAGCACCAGGTCGAGCTGTTCGCGGACGCGCTCCTGGCCGACGAACTCGTCCAGCGACTTGGGCCGCAGCGCCGCCTCGACCGCCTGGTCCTCGCCGTCCACGGACGCGGACGCGGCGACGAGCCGCTCGGCCGCTCCCACGGTGTCGGTCGCGGACGGCGACTCGGTCTCGTCCCAGTTCACTGTGCATCACCTCGGAGTACGGTCAACGCGTGCGGTTCAGGCTCTGGAGCGCGGCGCGCAGCAGCTGCGGCACCGGCGGCCGGCCGCCCTCGGCGACGGCGGCCTCGGCCTGCGGGGTGACGGCGGCGACGGCCTCGTCGGCCTCCCTGGTGGCGTAGCCGAGGCCGATCAGGGCGGCGTGCAGCTGATCGCTCCAGGAGGCCGCGGACGCCGCGGCGGCGGTGCGGCGGCCCGCTGCCGGGCCGACCGGCTCGCCGAGCCGGTCCTTCAGCTCCAGCAGGAGCTTCTGGGCGCCGCGCTTGCCGATGCCGGGGACGGCCGTCAGCGTCTTCTCGTCGCCTGCGGCGACCGCGATCCGCAGGGTGTCCGGACTGTGCACGGCGAGCATGGCCTGCGCCAGCCTGGGCCCGACGCCGCTGGCGGTCTGCAGCAGCTCGAACACCTGGCGCTCGTCGTCGTCGGCGAAGCCGTAGAGCGTGAGGGAGTCCTCCCTGACGACGAGGGAGGTGGCGAGCCTCGCCTCCTCGCCGACGCGCAGCTCGGCGAGCGTGCCCGGGGTGCACTGGACGGCCATGCCGATGCCGCCGACCTCGATCACGGCGGTGGTCGGGGCGAGAGCGGCGACCGGGCCGCTGACGAAGGCGATCATCGCGTGACCTTCCTGGCAGGTGTGGTGGTGGGGATACGCGAGGCGCGCGCGGCCGCGTGTGCCTGTTGCAGCCGGTTCACGGCGGGGGCGCGCCAGATGTGGCAGATGGCGAGCGCCAGCGCGTCCGCGGCATCGGCAGGTCTGGGCGGCTCCGCGAGCCGCAGCAGCCGCGTCACCATGGCGCCGACCTGGGCCTTGTCGGCGCGGCCGCTGCCGGTGACCGCGGCCTTGACCTCGCTGGGGGTGTGCAGCGCGACGGGCAGCCCGCGGCGCGCGGCGCACAGCATCGCGACCGCGCTCGCCTGGGCCGTGCCCATCACCGTACGTACGTTGTGCTGGCTGAACACGCGCTCCACCGCGACGAGTTCGGGCCGGTACTCGTCGAGCCAGGCTTCGAGTCCCTGCTCGATGGCGACGAGCCGCACGCCGATCTCCGCGTCCGCGGGCGTACGCACGACTCCGACGCCGAGCATCGTCAACGGCCGTCCCGCGACGCCTTCGACGACTCCGACACCGCACCGGGTCAGCCCGGGGTCCACACCCAGGATCCGCATCGCGCCCTCCCCCACCCGCTCGGTCAACTGTTCCCGCTGATCAGCACAGTATCGGTCGCCACTGACAACGCGACGGGCCGACGGAGGTGTGTCCGTCGGCCCGTCAGGCAAAGGCTGCTGAGAAGCGGCGGTCAGGCGTCGACCTTCTCCATGACGTCGTCCGAGACGTCGAAGTTGGCGAAGACGTTCTGCACGTCGTCGCTGTCCTCGAGCGCGTCGATCAGCTTGAAGATCTTACGAGCGCCTTCCTCGTCCAGATCGACCTGCATGGTCGGCACGAAGTTGGCGTCGGCCGAGTCGTAGTCGATGCCGGCCTCCTGGAGCGCGGTACGCACCGCGACCAGGTCGGTGGCCTCGCTCAGCACCTCGTAGGTGTCACCGAGGTCGTTGACCTCCTCGGCGCCCGCGTCGAGGACCGCGCCCAGGACGTCGTCCTCGCCCAGCTCACCCTTGGGGACGATCACGACGCCCTTGCGGTTGAACAGGTACGAGACGGAACCCGGGTCGGCCATCGAGCCGCCGTTGCGGGTCATGGCGACCCGGACGTCGGAGGCGGCGCGGTTGCGGTTGTCGGTGAGGCACTCGATGAGCACCGCGACACCGTTCGGTCCGTAGCCCTCGTACATGATCGTCTCGTAGTCGGCGCCGCCGGCTTCGAGACCGGCGCCGCGCTTGACCGCCGAATCGATGTTCTTGTTCGGTACCGAACTCTTCTTCGCCTTCTGGATGGCGTCGAAAAGCGTCGGGTTGCCCTCGACATCGGCACCGCCGGTGCGCGCCGCGACCTCGATGTTCTTGATCAGCTTCGCGAAGAGCTTGCCGCGTTTGGCGTCGATCACGGCCTTCTTGTGCTTCGTCGTAGCCCATTTAGAGTGGCCGGACATCTGCCTGTCTCCTTCGCGTAACCAATTCTGCTCCGTTCGGCAGCGATCCTACCGGGACACGGTCACCGTGCGGCGCGCACCATGTCCGTGAAGAACCGGTGCAGCCGGTGATCGCCGGTCAGCTCCGGGTGGAACGACGTCGCGAGGGCGTTGCCCTGCCGTACGGCGACGACGTGTCCCCCGTACTCGGCGAGCACCTGTACCTCCGCGCCCACCGATTCGACCCAGGGCGCCCGGATGAAGACGCCCTCGACCGGGGCGCCCCCGACCCCCGCCACCTCGACGGCCGCCTCGAAGGACTCGTTCTGCCGCCCGAAGGCGTTCCGCCTGACGATCATGTCGATACCGCCCACGGTCTCCTGGCCCGAGCGGGGATCGATGATCTTCTCGGCCAGCAGGATCATCCCCGCACAGGTGCCGTAGACGGGCATCCCGGCCCCTACCCGCTCCCGCAGCGGCTCCAGCATCCCGAAGAGCGCGGCCAGCTTGGACATGGTGGTGGACTCGCCGCCCGGGATCACCAGACCCTCGACGTCCGCCAGCTCCTCGGGGCGCCGTACGGTCCTGGCCTCGGCGCCCGCCGAGGCCAGCGCCGCCAGATGCTCCCGGACGTCGCCCTGGAGGGCCAGGACGCCGATCACAGGGGTGCTCATCGGTGCCTACCAGCCACGGTTCGCGTAGTGCTCGGCGTCCGGGAGGGTGTCCAGGTTGATCCCGACCATGGCCTCGCCCAGATTCCGGGACGCGTCCGCGACGACCTTGGGGTCGTCGTAGAAGGTGGTGGCCTTCACGATGGCCGCCGCGCGCTTCGCCGGGTCGCCCGACTTGAAGATGCCGGAGCCCACGAACACGCCCTCGGCGCCGAGCTGGCGCATCAGCGCCGCGTCCGCGGGAGTGGCCACCCCGCCCGCCGAGAACAGCACGACCGGCAGCTTGCCGAGCGCCGCGACCTCCTTGACGATCTCGTACGGAGCGCGCAGCTCCTTGGCGGCCGCGTACAGCTCGTTGGTGTCGAAGCCGCGCAGCTTCGCGATCTCGTTCTTGATCTGCCGCAGGTGACGGACGGCCTCGACCACGTTGCCGGTGCCGGCCTCGCCCTTGGAGCGGATCATGGCCGCGCCCTCGGCGATCCGGCGCAGCGCCTCGCCCAGGTTGGTCGCACCGCAGACGAACGGCGTGGTGAAGGCCCACTTGTCCGAGTGGTTGACCTCGTCGGCCGGGGTCAGGACCTCGGACTCGTCGATGTAGTCGACGCCCAGCGACTGGAGGACCTGCGCCTCCACGATGTGGCCGATGCGGGACTTGGCCATGACCGGTATCGAGACGGCTCCGATGATGCCCTCGATCATGTCCGGGTCGGACATCCGGGCCACGCCGCCGTCCTTGCGGATGTCGGCGGGCACCCGCTCCAGGGCCATCACGGCCACGGCGCCGGCGTCCTCGGCGATCTTCGCCTGCTCGGGCGTGACGACGTCCATGATCACGCCGCCCTTGAGCTGCTCGGCCATGCCTCGCTTGACGCGTGCGGTGCCGGTCTCGGGGGTCTGGGGGGTAACGGACACGGAGCGACCTCACTGGCTGAAAACGGTGGACTTCTTCGCTCCGAGCAAACGCCCCGGAGCAGTCCACAGCAAGGGCCAATGAATGACCGGTGGCTCGTTCTCAGTCCGCCGGGCCGCTGAGGTGCCCCGGGTGCTCAGGTGCCGGGCCGGTCGGCGAGCGCGACGGGCGGCTCGTCGTCCATCTCGAAGGCGAGCGAGAACGGCGCGTGTCCCGCCAGCCGGAACCAGCGCACCTTGCGGTGCCTGCGCAGCGCGCGAGCCGCGCGTACGGCGTCGTTGTGGAACCGCCGGGCCATCGGTACGCGCCGTACGGCGGCGGCGAGTTCATCCGCGGCCTCCTCGCCGCCCGGCTCGGCCCGTACGGCCTCCACCTGCGCCGGCTCGCCGAACACGGCCCGCAGCGCCTGGCTCAACTCGCTCTCGGCGAACTCCCGTTGCTCCTCCTCGGCCTGCCGGGCCGCGTGCGCGGCCTGGTACAGCACGATGGACGCGGCGGGATCGAGCACACCGGAGGTGGCCAACTCCTGCGTGACGGAGGCCCGTCGCAGCAACTGGGCGTCAAGTGCGGCTCGGGAGGCGTCAACGCGCGTGTGGAGCCGGTCAAGACGTCCGGCGGTCCAGCTCAGGTACATCGCGAACGCGACGACGACGATGACGATCCAGATAAGGGTGCTCACGCACGGCAGGCTACCGGCCCGGCCACCACGGCCACGGCTCACCGCCGGCCGGAATCACCGGGCCACCGGGCCACCGGGCCACCGGGCCACCGGGCCACCGGGCCACCGGGCCACCGGGCCACCGGGCCACCGGGCCACCGGGCCACCGGGCCACCGGAGGGGAAGGTTCCCACCCCGCCCCTCCCCGAAACCGTGACAGGCCGTCCCGCCGGGCTCAGTCCCGCGCCGCCAGTCCGAACCTCGCCCGCAGCCCAGTCGTCCGCTCGTCCGTCGCGACCGAGGCCGCGCCGTCCGTGACCGTCTCGTACACGGACAGGATGTCCGCGCCCACCGTCGACCAGTCGAACCGCCGCACGTGAGCGCTGCCCCGGGCACGCAGCCCCGCACGGCCCTGCGCGTCGCCCAGCAGTTCCACGGCGGCGGCCGCCAGCGCGTCCGCGTCCTCGTTCGCGAAGAGCGCGCCCGCCGAACCCTGGTCCAGCACCTGCGCGAACGCGTCCAGGTCGCTCGCCAGTACCGGCGCGCCCGCCGACATCGCCTCGACCAGGACGATCCCGAAGCTCTCGCCGCCCGTATTGGGGGCGACGTACAGATCGACGCTGCGCAGCAGCCGTGCCTTGTCCTCGTCGCTCACCATGCCGAGGAATTCGACGCGTGAGCGCATCGCCTCGGGAAGCGACTCCACCGCCTCCTCCTCGTCCCCGCGCCCCGCCACCAGCAGCCGGGTACCGGGGTGCGCGTCGAGGATCTTCGGCAGCGCCCGCATCAGGACGGGCAGCCCCTTCCGGGGCTCGTCGATGCGCCCTATGAAGCCGATCGTGCCGCCCTGCCAGGCCGGATTGACCTCGGCCTTCGCGAAGAAGCCGACATCGACGCCGTTCGGGATGACCACCGCGTCGCCGCCCAGATGCTCCACCAGCGTCCGGCGCGCGTACTCGCTCACCGCGATCCGCGCGCTGATCTTCTCCAGCGCGGACTGGAGAATCGGATACGCCGCGATCATCGCCCGCGACCGGGGGTTCGACGTGTGGAACGTCGCGACGATCGGTCCCTGCGCCGCCCAGCAGGCCAGCAGGCCGAGGGAGGGCGAGGTGGGCTCGTGGATGTGGATCACGTCGAATGTCCCGTCGTGCAGCCACCTCCGTACCCGCGCCGCCGACAGGAAGCCGAAGTTGAGCCGGGCCACGGAGCCGTTGTACGGGACGGGCACGGCACGGCCCGCCGAGACGACGTACGCCGGCAGCGGTGTCTCGTCGTCGGCGGGAGCCAGCACCGAGACCTCATGACCCAGCCGGATCAGGTGTTCGGCCAGATCTCTGATGTGGAATTGGACGCCGCCCGGCACATCCCACGAGTACGGGCAGACGATGCCGATCTTCACTCGTTCCCCCGCCGGGGCTCACGAGGATCGAGGTCCTCGAGCCATAGCCGCTGCAACATGTGCCAGTCCTCCGGATGTTCCGCGATTCCGCCGGCGAACGCGTCGGCCAGCGCCTGCGTCATCACAGACGTCTTCTCGGCGCGCGTACCTGTCCCGGGTACCTCGACAGGCGGGTGTATCCGGGCTCGCATCACCGGTGACGCCTCGTACCAGAGGTTCACGGGCAGCAGCGCCGCGCCGGTCTGCTGGGCCAGGAGCGCCGAGCCTCCCGGCATCCTGGCGCGGCTGCCGAAGAAGTCGACCTCGATCCCGGAGGCCGACAGGTCGCGGTCGGCGACCAGGCAGACCAGGCCGCCGGCACGCAGCCGCCGGGCGAGGGTGCCGAAGGCGGAGCCCCCGGTGTGCGGCAGCACCTCCATGCCCAGGCTCTCGCGGTAGGCGACGAAGCGGTCGAACAGCGATTCGGGCTTGAGCCGTTCCGCGACGGTCGTGAACGGCACGCCCATCGTCCTCGTCACCCAGGCTCCCGCCAGGTCCCAGTTGGCCAGGTGCGGCAGCGCCACGATCGCGCCCCGCCCGGACTCCAGGACGTCCTTCAGGTGGTGGTCGCCCTCCACCCGGACGTCCGCGGCCACCCGCTCGTCGGTCCAGGTGGGCAGCCGGAACGACTCCATCCAGTACCGCATGTACGAGCGCATCCCGGCCTTCGAGAGCGCCGCGAGCCGTTCGGGGCCCGCGTCCGGCACGACGCGCGCCAGATTGGATTCGAGCCGCAGGACGCTCGGACCCCGCCGCTTCCAGACGGTGTCGGCGATGGTCCGGCCCAGGGCGGCGGCCACGGGCTCCGGCAGCGTTTTCACGGTGCTCCAGCCGAGCCCGTACAGCGCGTCGGTCACGCGGTCGCTCGCCCGGCTCATGACGTGGTCCCACTCCCCCGCGCGGCCGTTCCCGCCGCGTCGGCCTCCGCCGATTCCCGGCGTACGGTCACGACGCGCTGCGCGAGCGTCACGATGCTGCCGACCGCCACGATCCACAGGGCGATCGGAAGCAGAATCTCGATACCGGGCACCCCGAAGGTGCGGTGGAATCCCGCGAGACCGGCCGCGACGAGCGAGATGACCAGCCGCTCCGCGCGCTCGACCAGCCCGTTGACGGCCACCGGCAGCCCGATGGACTCGCCCCGCGCCTTCGTGTACGAGACGACCTGGCCGCTGGCCAGGCAGAAGATGGCGACGGCGCAGAGCACGTTGTTGTCCCCGCTGCCCGCGTACCAGAGCGCGAAGCCGGCGAAGATCGCGCCGTCCGCGACCCGGTCGAGGGTCGAGTCCAGGAACGCGCCCCAGCGGCTGGAGATACCCGCCTGCCGGGCCATATTGCCGTCGACGAGATCGGAGAAGACGAAAATCGTAATGACGATGGTGCCCCAGAAAAACTCCCCGCGCGGGAAGAAGACCAGCGCACCCGCCATCACACCGGCCGTGCCGATGAGTGTGACCGCGTCAGGACTGACTCCCCGGCGGAGCAGAAACGCGGCGAACGGCGTGAGGACACGCGTGAAGAATGCACGCGCGTACTTGTTCAGCATGGCCTTCCCGACGGTCGTGGGCCGGGCGGCCCCGTTGGCCCCCGGCGGCCCCATCGTAGCCAGGACCGCCGCTCCGCATGTCCGAGACCCGCATCACGTTCCCCGGTACGCCGGATGGACGGTCCGTGACGGCGGCGGAAAGGTCCGGGCGCGCGGGCACGAACAGCGTGGCCGCGCGGCGTAGTTGCGTTGGCCGGGACCGATTCATCACGGTGGCTGAAGTCTGCTCGGTTTCATGACGCGGACAGCACAGCCCGGTTACGCTGGGGTGCCCAGCTCAGCAGGTGTGCCGGGCACGGAGGTGTGCGGGACGCGCCGGTCGGGAAGAGGCCGCGAGAGCGATCCGTGCGGCGATGGGTGGGGGCGGCAGTGGCGAATGACTTCTTCGACTTCAGCCCTGGAGCGCAAATCCCGCTCCAGGGCACGGCAGGACAGACCGCGGCGACGCAGGCCCTCGCCTCGGCCGCGTACCGGGACAGCCCGGTCGAGGAGATCCTGAAGGCCGACAACGAGTGGCACAAGTCCACGGTGAAGCCGGGCAGTTCCAAGCTCTTCGCGCCAAATCTGGGCGAGGCGTTCTCGCGGGCCGTCCAGGTCAGGATGCTGGGCGCCGGGCGTGACGCGCTCATCCAGTCGTTCGGCACCGAGCCGCAGACCGTGGTCGAGCACTGCCTGGCCGCGAACCACATCCGCAAGGAACGGGACAAGAAACTCACCGCGGTGACCGTGCTGTTCGGGGTGCTCTTCCTGCCCGGACTGCTGCTGTGGCTGGGCGTGTTCCAGCTCCGCAGGAGCCTGGCGGCCTCGAAGAGCAAGTACGCGGGCGCCATCGGGCCGCTGCTGATGGTCGCGGTGGGTGTGCTGGCGGTGATCGTTCTCGTTGCGCTGCCGTTCTTCGGTTTCCTCGGCCTGTATCTGCGCGCCATGATCATCGCCCCGGCCATCGGCTGGGTGCTGGCCAAACGGATCTGCGAGTCGACAGCCAAGGACCTGCGCGCCCGCTGGAGCGACCTGCTGGCCGGCGGCGGCATCGGCGCGAAGATCCCCGAGGCCGTCCCGGGACATCCCAATGAGACCGCGCGGGAGGAGCTGCGCCAGTCACTTGAGAACCTCACCGCGGAGCAGTACTCCAACGTGGTCTTCTACGCGGGCCGCAAGGGCATACTCGGCATGGGCACCCGCTGGGGCAGCTGGCAGCTCGCCGAGCAGATGACGTCCCGGGTACCGGGCAAGGAGTTCAATCAGTTCCGCAGCTACGACGTGGCGCGGGCGATCCACGACCAGCTGAAGCTGCTGGAGCGCGGCCCGCTCAACTCGGGAGGTTTTCCCGCGCCTTCGGTCAAGCACTGGATCGTGGTCTCGGTGGGTGACGGCGCGGGCTCGGTGAAGAGGCCGGGCGGCCCCGAGGTGGAGCACTTCCAGGTCAAGGGCCACGAGATACAGCGCATCTGCAACCACCAGCAGTTCGACAGCGGCGACCGGCACTACCTGGGCATCCAGTTCGTCACCTGGGGCGGCGATCTGGTGATCACGATGATGATCACGGTCACCGTCCTGTTCAACACCCTGCGCATCGAGGTGACGGGGCACGCGCTGGGTCCCGTGCACTCCCTCTTCAAGGGCGGCCCGTCGGCGAAGACCGTCTCGCGGGCGAAGACCGTGAAGTTCTGGGAGACCACCAGCCGGACGCTGCCGCTGGTCGACGCGGGCGAGGTCGTCAGGATCGCCGTACGGGCGCCTCTCACGTGGTACCAGCCGGTCCTGGACCACCTCGGCGGCAAGCTGGTGCTGCCCGAGCCGTTCGGGCTGCGGCACGCCTGGGCCGAGCAGCCCTGGGGGGACCGCTTCAAGGCCGACGACGTGCTGCGCACCGCCACCCCGGTGCTGCGCGCGACGCATGCCGCGGTGCTGCGGGTGCTGGAGGAGAACGGCGTGGACACCGCGGGCTTCGCGGGCCGGGCGGGCTCCCTCAGCGGCGCGGTGCAGGACGCCTCGCCGAAGAAGGCGGACACGTACGACGCGTAGGGCACATCCAACAGCCGAAGGGCGCGCCGGGCAGGAACCCGGCGCGCCCTTCGGCTGTCCGGACCTTACGGCTGAGCGGGCCAGGCGTCGGCCAGCATGGCGCGGGTGTCCGCGAGGAGTTGCGGCAGCACGCGCGTATGGCCGACGACCGGCATGAAGTTGGTGTCGCCGCCCCAGCGGGGTACGACGTGCTGGTGCAGGTGAGCGGCGATACCGGCGCCGGCCGCCGCGCCCTGGTTCATGCCGATGTTGAATCCGTGCGCGCCGGACGCGGTGCGCAGCGCGGTCATCGCGCGCTTGGTGAAGAGGGCCAGCTCGGCGGTCTCCGCCTCGTCCAGGTCCGTGTAGTCGGCGACGTGCCGGAACGGCACCACCATGAGGTGTCCGCCGTTGTACGGGTACAGGTTCAGCACCGCGTACACCCACTCACCGCGCGCGATGATGAGCCCGTCCTCGTCGGACTTGGCGGGAATGGCGCAGAAGGGACAGCCGTCGTGGGCGCCCGGCCCCGTGGGCTTGTTCTCGCCCTGGATATAGGCCATCCGATGGGGTGTCCACAGGCGCTGGAACGCGTCCGGGTTCCCCACTCCGATCTGCTGCTCCGGCTCACTCGTCATGCTGTGCAGCATATGACTTCGGGCCCGTGAAGCGTGTCGCCGGGCCTCGTCCCCGCCATCCGCGCTCCTCGGGACGATGCTGGGGCGATGCATGTGAGCAACGGGCCGCTGTGGCAGCGCCGCTGGGACCGGCTGGTGGAGGTGCCGCTGTTCGCGGCCTCGCCGGTGTTCCTCGGGTGCTACGCGGTACGCGTCCTCGACCAGGGAGCCGATCCCGTCCTGCGCGATGTCGCGGGGCTGCTGATGCTGCTGGTCTGGGCGCTCTTCCTGGCCGACTACCTGGTCCGGCTGGTGCTCAGCGGCCAGCACGTGCCGCGCTTCGTACGCACGCACTGGCTGGACACCCTGGTGCTGGTGCTGCCCCTGCTGCGCCCGCTGCGGATCGTGAACGCGTACACCGTGGTGCAGCGCAGGCGCGGCCGGCCGCGGCTCAGTCTGTACGGGCGTGTGATGGCGTACTCGGGCATCGCCTCCCTCCTCCTGTCCTTCGCCGCATCGCTCGCCGTCTACCAGCAGGAACGCGGTGCGCCCGGCGCCACGATCCGCTCGTTCGGCGACTCGGTGTGGTGGGCCTGCTCGGCGATCACGACGGTCGGGTACGGAGATGTCACGCCGGTGACCCCGTGGGGGCGGGTGTTCGCGGTGGGACTGATGGTGTGCGGGATCGCGCTGCTGGGAGCGGTGACGGGTTCGTTCTCCGCATGGCTGATCCAGGTGTTCAACCGGGAGGACGAGAAGAGGTCTCCGGGGAACTGAACGTTCCCGGGAGACCTCTGTCCCGTACGAGTGCCGGCCGCGAGTGGCGCCGGGCCGGGTACTACACCTGGACGCGGCTCTCCACGGCGTCGACGAGCTTGGCCAGCGCCTGGTCGCGCGGGACGCCGTTCTCCTGCGTGCCGTCGCGGTAGCGGAAGGAGACCGTGCCCGCCTGCATGTCCTCGTCACCGACGATGATCATGAACGGGACCTTCTGGCGCTGCTGGTTGCGGATCTTCTTCTGCATCCGGTCCGAGGACGCGTCGACCTCGACCCGCAGGCCCTTGCGCTTCGCCTCGGCGGCGAACTCCCGCAGGTATTCGACGTGGGCGTCACCGATCGGGATGCCCACCGCCTGCACCGGCGCGAGCCAGGCCGGGAACGCGCCCGCGTAGTGCTCGAGGAGCACCGCGAAGAACCGCTCGATCGAGCCGAACAGCGCCCGGTGGATCATGACCGGCCGCTGCTTGGTGCCGTCGGGGCCGGTGTACTCCAGGTCGAAGCGCTCGGGCAGGTTGAAGTCGAGCTGGACGGTCGACATCTGCCAGGTGCGGCCGATGGCGTCCTTGCACTGCACCGAGATCTTCGGACCGTAGAACGCGGCGCCGCCCGGGTCGGGGACCAGCGGGAGGCCCTGCTTCTCGGCCACCTTGCGCAGCGTCTCCGTGGCCTCTTCCCACGCTTCGTCCGAGCCGACGAACTTCTCCGGGTCCTTGGTGGACAGCTCCAGGTAGAAGTCGGTCAGACCGTAGTCGCGCAGCAGGTTCAGCACGAAGGTCAGCGTCGAGTCCAGCTCGTCGGCCATCTGCTCGCGGGTGCAGTAGATGTGCGCGTCGTCCTGCGTGAAGCCGCGGGCCCGGGTCAGGCCGTGCACCACGCCGGACTTCTCGTACCGGTACACCGTCCCGAACTCGAAGAGACGCAGCGGCAGTTCACGGTACGAACGGCCCCGCGCGTCGAAGATCAGGTTGTGCATCGGGCAGTTCATGGGCTTGAGGTAGTAGTCCACGCCCTCGTCGAGCTGCATGGGCGGGTACATGCCGTCGGCGTACCAGTCCAGGTGGCCCGACTTCTCGAACAGCTTCCCCTTGGTGGCGTGCGGGGTGTAGACGAACTCGTACCCCTCCTCCTCGTGCCGGCGGCGCGAGTAGTCCTCCATGGTGCGGCGGATGATGCCGCCCTTGGGGTGGAAGACCGCGAGCCCGGAGCCGACCTCGTCGGGGAAGGAGAACAGGTCCAGCTCGTTGCCGAGCTTGCGGTGGTCGCGCTTCTCGGCCTCGGCCAGGAAGTCGAGGTGCGCCTTCAGCTCGTCCTTCGACGGCCAGGCGGTGCCGTAGATGCGCTGGAGCATCGGGTTCTTCTCGCTGCCGCGCCAGTACGCGGCGGCGTTGCGCATGAGCTTGAACGCCGGGATGTTCCGGGTGGTGGGCAGGTGCGGACCGCGGCAGAGGTCCTTCCAGCACAGCTCGCCGGTCTTGGCGTCCAGGTTGTCGTAGATGGTCAGCTCGCCGCCGCCCACCTCGACGTCCGCGCCGTCGTCGGTGGAGGCCGCGCCCTTGATGCCGATGAGTTCGAGCTTGTACGGCTCGGCGGCCAGCTCCTCGCGGGCGGCCTCGTCGGTGACCACGCGGCGCGAGAAGCGCTGTCCCCGCTTCTGGATCTCCTGCATCTTCTTCTCGATGACCTTGAGGTCCTCGGGGGTGAACGGCTTCTCGACGTCGAAGTCGTAGTAGAAGCCGTCCTTGACCGGCGGACCGATCCCGAGCTTGGCCTCGGGGAAGACCTCCTGCACGGCCTGCGCCATGACGTGCGCGGTGGAGTGGCGCAGGATGTTGAGGCCGTCCTCGGAGGAGATCTCGACGGGCTCGACGACCTCTCCCTCGGTGACCTCGTACGCCAGGTCCTTCAGCTCGCCGCCCACACGCGCGGCGACGACGGTGCGCTCACCGGGGAATAGTTCGGCCGCCGTAGTGCCCGTCGTCACCACGCGCTCTTCCCGGTCGGAATCGCGTTGGATGATCACACGGACGTCTGACACCGGTCTCTCCTGACTCACGGGGCGCGTCAGCAAACGCTGCGCGCCCCAATCGTACCGAGCCGGAGGGCGGGGCCGCTCAACGGTTTCCCCCGGCGGCCGCCGGGCCCGCCGTCCCACCCGTCCTCCGGCGCACGCCCCATGGGGCCGTACAGAGGTGACCAGGGCGTCGTAAACAGCGCATACGGCACGACCTGTCCGGGTAGCACCGATTCGTGCCGTGGACGAACGGCATCTGGCAGGTATGCACGAGGAGTTCGGCGATGACGAGTTGGTACGAGGGTCCCCTGGCCGCGTTCGGCACCGAGACGACGGGGGTGGACGTCGAGGAGGACCGAATAGTCTCGGCCTCCCTGGTCGTCCAGGAGGCGGCGGGCGCGGAGCTTCAGGTGACCCGCTGGGTGATCGACCCGGGGGTGCCCGTTCCCGCCGAGGCCACCGCCCTGCACGGGCTGACCGAGGACTTCCTGCACCGCAACGGCCGCTGGCCGGCGCCCGCGACGGAGGAGATCGCGCGGGCGCTGGCCGCCCAGCACGCCGCGGGCAGGCCACTGGTGATCATGGACGCTCCGTTCGGTCTGACCATGCTCGACCGGGAGTTGCGGCGGCACCGCGCCTCGTCGTTCGCCCGCTACCTGGAGCGGACACTGCTGTGCGTACTGGACCCCCGGGTCCTCGACAGGCACCTGGACCGCTACCGCAAGGGCCGTCGCACGCTCACGGATCTGTGCGCCCAGTACGGGGTGGCCCGGGGGGAGGCGCATGAGGCGACCTCCGACGCGACGGCGGCGCTGGACGTGGTCAGGGCGGTGGGACGCCGGTTCGCGCTGCGGATGGAGCGGCTGACCGCCCCGGAGCTGCACACGCTCCAGGCGGTGTGGCACGCGGCGCAGGTACGGGGGCCGCAGGCACGCGCCCGGCGGGCATGGTTCCCGCTCGGCGGCACGGCGGTGGCTTCGGACCCGGCAGACTGGCCGCTGCGGGACGAACTGCCGCTGGCGGCCGCCTGATCGGAAGGTGGGGCCCGGACGCCACGAGGTCCCGACCGCACGGAACGCCCCGAACGCGCGAAGGTTCCGAACGCGCGAAGGCCGGTCCGTCAGTGACGGACCGGCCTTTCCCGGTGGGCGATACTGGGTTCGAACCAGTGACCTCTTCGGTGTGAACGAAGCGCTCTCCCACTGAGCTAATCGCCCGGGAACGGACTGAACCTTACAGGTCTCCGCGGGTTTCGATCAAACCGCGCGACGGCGGCCCCGGCATCACAGGGACGGCGGTCCACGCCCGGCCCCCGGAAGCGCGCCGGGCTCCCCCACCGGGTCGGAAACAGACCGAGGCCCCGAAGACCTGGCAGGTCTTCGGGGCCTCAATTCCGGGTGGGCGATACTGGGTTCGAACCAGTGACCTCTTCGGTGTGAACGAAGCGCTCTCCCACTGAGCTAATCGCCCGGACGCACCGCACACATTACCCGATGCCGGACGAGCTCCCGGACCGTCCCGCACTCACGGACGGATCCTGGCTCACTGATCGATCTTCCACGGCATGACGACGCCGAACTTCACGAGGTAGACGGCGAGCAGCGCCGCGATGATCACCAGACCGACGACCGTGAGGATGATGTTGCGCCGCCGGACCTTGGGGTCGAGAGCCTTCTGAGCCGCTTCCGTGACTTTCCGCCTGGTCCAGCGGAGCACCAGCTGTGCCCAGACGAACTCGGTCGCCCAGATCGCCATGCCGCCGAAGATCACCAGCCAGCCGGGACCGGGCAGAGGCAGCATCACGATGCCCGCGGCAACCACCGCCAGGCCCACGACGAAGACACCGACCTGCCAGCTCACGTGGAGCGGCCGCGACGCCCTGATGAAGGCCGGCGCGCGAGAGCCGAGCGCACGCTCGGCCTTCCGCCCGGACTCCGCCCCGCCCGGCTCCCCCGCCGCGTCGGCCCCACCCGGCGATACCCCCGACGCCTCCGGCCCCTCCGGGATCGCCGACGCTACGTCGTCCTGTTCGTCACTCTCCGCATGCATGCGAGCCAACCTACCCGAAGCGACCGCGTCACTGGAATGGCGGCATAACCTGAAGTTACACCCCGCTGTCCGAGCGACTTGAAACCGCACAAAACAGACAGAGGGGTTTACAACGGCACGGTACGTGGCATGTCGATTTCGCCGACGTGCGAATCCCCGAGCGCACACTGAGCGAAAGGCCCTGGCGCTTATGAACACCACGGTCAGCTGCGAGCTGCACCTGCGCCTCGTTGTATCGAGCGAGTCCTCACTGCCTGTACCCGCGGGCCTCCGGTATGACACGGCCGATCCCTATGCCGTGCACGCCACCTTCCACACAGGAGCCGAAGAGACGGTCGAGTGGGTCTTCGCCCGCGACCTGCTCGCCGAGGGGCTGCACAGGCCCACCGGCACCGGCGATGTCCGAGTCTGGCCGTCCCGCAGCCACGGTCAGGGCGTCGTCTGCATCGCTCTCAGCTCTCCGGAGGGCGAAGCCCTGCTCGAAGCCCCGGCGCGGGCCCTGGAATCGTTCCTCAAGCGAACCGACGCGGCGGTGCCACCCGGTACCGAGCATCGGCACTTCGACCTCGACACGGAGCTGTCACACATCCTGGCCGAGAGCTGAGCCAGGCAGAGACCTGCTCGGCGCCGTCCGACTCGGGGAGACGGCGCCGCGCGGACAACCGCATACAGCAGGACACCGGCGCCGTCGTCGCGGAACCCACCGCGGCGACGGCGCCGGTGCGCGCGGCGCCCCTGCCGGGAAGGGGTATTAGAGTCATGCCGATTCGGCGGGCACCGCGCCCGCCTGACGGCCAGGGAGCGAATCGTGCTGATCCCTCACGACACCCGGACCGCGCTCGACACCGTCGTCGATCTCGTGAACACCATGCCGCAGGACGACGGGGACACCGGCGGTGAGGGCCGGGCCGACGGGCTCGCCGACCTGGAATCCCTGTACGTCTTCCTGCGCGCCCACCAGGTCAGTGGGGTGGGCGACGACCTCGGCCACCCGGATCTGGGCGCCGTACTGGCCGTACGGGACCGTTTCGCGCAGGTCTTCGCGGCGCCCGACGCACCGGTCGCGGCCGCACTGATCAATCAGCTGGTGGCGGCCGCGGGGACGACCCCGCAGCTGACCGACCACGACGGCTACGACTGGCATGTGCACTACTTCGCGCCGGGCGCCTCCGTCGCCGATCACCTCGCGGCCGACTGCGGCATGGCGCTCGCGTTCATCGTCGTGGCGGGTGAGCAGGAGCGGCTGCGCCGCTGTGAGGCCCCGGACTGCGGGCGCGCGTTCGTCGACCTGTCGCGCAACCGCTCCCGCAGGTACTGCGACAGCCGCACCTGCGGCAACCGCCTGCATGTGGCCGCGTACCGGGCGCGCCGCAAGGAAGCGGCCGGCTGAGCCGCACGGGAGTCACAGGCGTCGCGGGAATCACGGCAGTCACAGGAGGAAGAGATCGTGCACGGCCGCCAGCAGCAGCAGCGCGCCGACCACGGTCAGGAAGATCATCAGCGGTGGCTGGGAGAGCGCGAAAAGGCAGCCGCGCGGCTCTTCGGCGGGTACGGGGGCTACGGGGGCTACGGGGGTTTGATCCCGTGATGTATCGAGCATCTCGGGAGCGATGATGACGCAGCACGTCACCGGCTCATGACCAAGAGAACTCGTTCGAGCGGGAGTTCGTCATATTCCGTGGAATCTGCCGCGGAATATGCTTGGGTGACGGCTCGCCGCTGACGTCGGCCCTGGTCAGATGCTGTGTTTCAGACGCGGTGTTCCGGTCGCAGCGGTCCGGACGCGGCGATTCGGACGCGGCGATTCAGATGCCGTGCTTCTTCAGGATGGCCTCGATGTCGCTGAAGTCGTCGCCGTTCTTCGTCCCGCCAGGCGCGGCCGTGCCCTTCCCGGCGGGCGTCGACCCGGTTCCGGCGCCCGTTCCCGTCCCACCCCTGAGCGAGGGCACGGATGCCGTCGGCGCGACCGCGTCACGCTGCGCGGCCCTCGCCGCTTCCTTCCGCTGCTTGCGGGTCCCGACGGTACGCCGTTCCACCGCACGGGTCGTGATGAAGAGCAGCCACGCGAGCGCGAGGACGGCGAATCCGCCCCAGGCCACCGGACTGAAGGCGGTGTGCGCCAGCCATTTGACGACGCCCGTCATCACCAGACCGATCGGCACCAGCGCGAACGCGGCGATCCGCGTCGCCCGGAGGAAACGCTTCCGGTACGCGGTGACGGCGGCGATGCCCAGGCCCGCCACTGACACCGCTGACAGAACGGTCTCGGCAATCATCGGGAGCCTCCAGGCAGCGTGCGGTCGACGGTCGGACGTGACTCTTTCTCCACTGTGCACCCCGGAGGGGTGAGAGGCCACGTTCCAGGGTCACCATCAGGGAGATCTGAGGGACGCTGTCCTCCCCAGGTGCCGGTTCCGCGTGGTCGCGCGTGCTGCGAGACTGGCCCCCATGAGCGACTCCACCCCCGCGCGCCCCGTCGTCCTCGACATCTGGTGCGAACTCCAGTGCCCCGACTGCCGCAGCGCCCTGGCCGACGTACACGCCCTGCGCGCCCGCTACGGGGACCGTCTGGAGCCCCGCCTCCGGCACTTCCCGCTGGAGAAGCACCGGCACGCGTTCGCCGCAGCCCAGGCGGCCGAGGAGGCCGTGGAGCAGGGGCAGGGGTGGCCGTATGTGGAAGCCGTGCTGGCCCGCACCGACGACCTCGCGGCCGGAGGCGAGTCCTTCCTGGTGGAGATCGCGGGCGAGCTGGGTCTGGACGCCGAGGAGTTCGACACCGCCCTGATCGACGGGCGCCACATGCTGATCGTGGACGCCGACCAGGCGGAGGGCAAGGCGATCGGCGTGACCGGCACACCGACGTACGTCATCGACGGGGAGCGTCTGGACGGCGGGAAGAGCCAGGACGGGCTGCGGGAGCGCATCGAGGAGATCGCCGACCGGCTGCTCGGCGACGACGCCCCCTGAAGCGGGCGCCTCTCTGAAGGCTCCTCTCTAGAGCAGCTTCTTGTAGAAGTGCCCGCTGGTCGTGGTGTATCCGAGCGACACGTAGAGCCCGACCGCCGGGGCGTTGTCCGCGAAGACGTGGAGGCCGAGCCGCGCCGACCCGGCCTCCGCGCAGAGGCGTTCCGCGAGCAGCATCAGCGCCCGCCCGAAGCCCCGGCCGCGGTGCGCCTCGCCGACCCTCACGTCGTACACGTACGACGTCCTCTCCCGGCCCTCGCGGTGGCTGACCCAGACATGGCCGAGAACGGTGGCGCCCTCGACCAGGACCCACATCGCGACGCCCGGGGTGGCGAGGCCGTCCGGCAGGTTCTCCCGGTGGCTCGCCACTGATTTGGCGCGGGCCTCTTCCGGGCGGGCTCCCCGGTCGGTCCACGACCGCGCGTAATTCTCCACCGAGTCAGCCCGCCAGCGCGCGAACTCCGCCTCGTTCATGGGGCGGCCCTCGACGCCCGCGGGGAGCGCCGGTGGTTCGCCGGGCAGTTCCTTGACCATGTTGCGGCTGCGTTCGGTGTAGCCGAGCGACGCCAGCATCCGCCGTGCGGCGGCGGCTCCGGGCGGCGCGGAGGCCAGGACCTGATCGCATCCCCAGCCGCGCAGCACCTCTTCCGCCGCGAGCGCGGCGACCGTACCGCGACCGCGGCGGCGGTCCGGTTCGTCGATCCGCAAGGAGCCCAGGAGACCGACCGCGGGGCCGAATCCCGGATCCGTGCCGATGTCGATCGTGCCGACACGACGGCTGTTGACGCACACGTCGTACGTGCGCGACTTCGTTCCGTCATCGGCCTGCTGAAGCGGCCCGGCCGGCCGCAGTGTGGTGGTCACCCTGGGAGTTCTACCCGCCCCGGGAGGCCCGCGTCACCTGCTGTGCGGGCCGTCGCGGGTTCACGGGTCGAGGTCCGCGCCGGACCGCTCCTCGAAGATCCGCATCGCCTTGGCGGTCACCGGGCCCGGGACGGCGGTCAGTTCGCGGTCGTCGACGCGGTGAACCGCCTGGACGTCGCGCAGACTCGACGTCAGGAATACCTCGTCCGCGCGCTCCAGGACCGCGACCGGAAGGTCCGTCTCCCTGGCGCCCGTCCACTCGGCCACCAGGGCGCGGGTGATGCCCGCCAGGCAGCCCGACGCGACGGGCGGGGTGTGCAGTTCGCCGTCGAGGACGACGAAGACATTGGAGCCCGTTCCCTCGCAGAGCTGTCCGACCGTGTTGGCGAACAGCGCCTCGGTCGCGCCCTGTTCGTGGGCGCGGGCGAGGGCGACGACGTTCTCCGCGTACGACGTGGTCTTCAGCCCGGTCACCGCGCCGCGTTCGTTGCGCGTCCAGGGGACGGTGATCGCGGCGGTGGTGTCGGGGCGGCGCTTCGTCCCGCCGAGGGCGACGACCAGCGTCGGTCCCGTGTCGCCCCGGTCGGAGCCGAGCGGGGACAGCCCGCCCGTGTACGTGATCCGCAGCCGGCCCAGTTCCACGGGGTTGGCGTCGAGGACGGCCGCGCAGGCGCGGCGCACCTCGTCGAGGTCGGGGTCCGCCAGCCCGAGGCCGCGGGCCGAGCGGGTCAGCCGGTCCAGATGGCGGGTGAGGGCGAAGGGGCGTCCCTGGACGGTCTTGACCGTCTCGAAGATGCCGTCGCCCACGGTCAGTCCGTGGTCGAACACGGACACCTGTGCGTCTTCGGACGATCGCAGCCCGCCGTTGACCCAGATCTTCATCTACGCGGTCCTTCCACTCGGGGCGTACACGTCCGACGCTATCGCGAGCAGCCGGCCCGCCTTCAGCTCGGTCTCGTCCCACTCACGCTCCGGATCGGACCCCCAGGTGATCCCGGCGCCGGTGCCGAAGCGCAGGACGGGGCCCGGCACGGTGGTGCGGTCGATCCAGAACGTCCTGATCCCGACCGCCAGTGAGGCCGTGCCGCGGTCGGCGTCCACCCAGCCGATGCCGCCGCAGTAGGGACCGCGCGGTGCGGTTTCCAGCGCCTGGATGATCTCCAGTGCACTGGACTTGGGCGCTCCGGTCACCGAACCGGGCGGGAAGGTGGCGGCCAGCAGCTCAGGCCAGCCGGCCGCCGCGTCGAGTTCGCCGCGTACGGTCGAGACGAGATGGACGAGACCGGGATGGGGCTCGACCTCGCAGAGCGCGGGGACGGTCACGGATCCCGTGGCGCAGACCCGGCCGAGATCGTTGCGCACGAGGTCCACGATCATGACGTTCTCCGCGCGGTCCTTCTCCAGGAGATCGGCCGCGGTGCGGCCCGTGCCCTTGATCGGCCCCGACTCGACGGTACGGCCGTCGCGGCGCAGATACAGCTCGGGCGAGGCGGTGGCGATCTCCACGCCGTGCGCGGGCAGCCGGATCGTTCCGGCGTAAGGGGCGGGGTTGCCCACCGCGAGCAGCGCGGTCAGCGCGTCGATGTCGGCCCCCGCCGGATCCGGCAGGGGCGCGGAGAGCACCCGGCAGAGGTTGGCCTGATAGACGTCACCGGCAGCGATGTGCTCGCGTATACGGCGGACGCCGGTGAGATACGCGGCGCGGTCGAGCGAGGACGTCCAGTCACCGGGCAGGGGCCCGCGCCACCGGCCCGGGACCGGGGCGGGCACCGGACTGGACCGTACGTCGGCGAAGCGGGCGCAGGTGAGACGGCCTTCGAAGTCCGCGGCGACGGCCCAGAAACCGGTGGAGTCAAGGGCTTCCGGATCATGGGTGACGTCGCGGAGACCGGAGGCGACGAGGCCGCCGAAGCGGGCCAGGGGAGCGAGGGCGTGCACGGCGCCGAGTGTAGAACGGGGTCCTCCGGGTTGCTCTGGCGTGAACGCACCGCAGCACGCTGCGTAAACGCGTTTTTGTGCTGGACCCGGAATCCGCTAGAGTTCACCACGTCGCCGGGCCGCACAAACGGACCGGGAAACGGCACGCGGACGTAGCTCAGTTGGTAGAGCGCAACCTTGCCAAGGTTGAGGTCGCCAGTTCGAACCTGGTCGTCCGCTCGATGTGGGGGATATTTCGCGGCCCCCGCTCTTGGTGGAGTGGCCGAGAGGCGAGGCAACGGCCTGCAAAGCCGTCTACACGGGTTCAAATCCCGTCTCCACCTCCAAGGACGATTAGCTCAGCGGGAGAGCGCTTCCCTGACACGGAAGAGGTCACTGGTTCAATCCCAGTATCGTCCACTGGATCCGCAAGGATTCCCCGCGCGATTAGCTCAGCGGGAGAGCGCTTCCCTGACACGGAAGAGGTCACTGGTTCAATCCCAGTATCGCGCACGCGTTCAGCAGTAGGCAGTGTGGTTCAGCAGTACGCAGTGCATGGATGTTCGCAGTAACGCAGGTCCCGCGCGCGATTAGCTCAGCGGGAGAGCGCTTCCCTGACACGGAAGAGGTCACTGGTTCAATCCCAGTATCGCGCACCACCAGAAGCCCCGGTCGTCACGACGACCGGGGCTTCTTCGTGCTTTTCGTGTGACCGGACCGGTCAGGACGAGAACAGCATGTGCCCGAAGCCCTTCTTGCGGTGGTGGCCGCCATAGTGACCGCCGCCGTGCTGCGGGGCGCCCCAGGCAGGCGCGTGGGCCGCCGGGTAGGGCTGCGCCGGGTACGCCGGCGGGGCGGGCGGTACGGGGCCCTGCTGCTGCCACTGCGACTCGATCCGGCTCAGAGCCTCCAGCTCGCCGTAGTCGAGGAAGATCCCCCTGCAGCCGCTGCACTGTTCTATCTCGACGCCATTGCGGTTGTAGGTGTGCATCGGTGCGTGGCACTTGGGGCACTGCATCGTCGGGTCAGCTCCTCGCCGTTCGTCTGGCACCGCCGGAACGTGGTTCCGGCGACGGTCGGTTCACTTTACGACGACGCGTCGCAGGCCAACTCGGTTGCGAGCGCGGCGATCCGGCCGCAGGCGTCGATCATCAGCTGTTCGGCCTCGTCGACATCGCGGTCCTCGGCGGCGGACCTGGCGATGGCGAGTGCGGCGGTCTGGACGGTCAGGGCCCGGGCAGCGACGTCGAGTCGGGGCCAGGGGTCGCCCTCGGCAGGCACGGCGGGACCGTGCGCCGACCGGTAGCCGGCGAGAAAACGCTGCCACGCTTCCTCCGGCAGCAGCCCGGCGGCGTACCAGGCGGCCGGGCGGGCCAAGTCCCAGGCGGGGGCGCCGATTCCGAGATCGTCCACGTCGATGAGCAGCCATGGCCCTTCGGGGGCGGGGTGGCGCACGAGCTGGCCGAGGTGCAGGTCTCCGTGGCAGAGCGTGACGGCCTCGTCCGGGCCGGCGGCGGCCGGGCTGCGGGCCTCGTCACGTGCCCAGGCGGGCAGCCGTGCCCAGGCGCGCTCCACGGGGACGACGGCAGCCGGCCGGCGCCCCCCGGCCACCGCTGCCCGCATCCGGGCGAGGGCACGAGCGGCCTTGGCGGGCCCGCGCATGGCGGGCAGCGGACCGGGCAGCGCGGCGAGCGGTACGGAGTGCAGCCGGGCGGCGAGGGCACCGGCCTGCTCCCAGGGGGCGGCGTCGGGGTGGTCGGGGTCCACGGGGGCGCCGTAGGGCCACAGGGTGACGAGCCTGCCGGGCCCGCCCTCGCGGGGTGCGTCGTCGCCGGGCGCGTCCTCGTCGGATTGGGGCGGGGGAAGCGGCGGCAGCAGGACGCCGGTGAGCAGCGGGTGCGCGGCGACGGCCGTCCTGGCCCGGTGCGCGTGCGGGTCGGTGTCGTCCGCGTGGGCCTTGGCGACGGCGCTGCCGTGCCGTACGACGGTGCCGTCGCGGCGGTCGGCCAGTACGGCTGCTTCGCGGCCGCCGGGATCGTCGCGGCTTTCGCGCCCGTCACGCGCGCAGGCGGGGCAGTGGGGCGGGGGGAGTTCACGGTGGGCGGCGGCGCGGGCGGCGCGGGTGAGCGTGCGTACGACGGATACGGTCATGGTGCGCTCCCCCGGTGCGGTGTCCTGCCGGGCGGGAGCATACGTGGGAGCGGGTGGCACGCTGCGCGGGGCTGTCCCCTCCCCGCCCCTTCCCGAAACCGGGGCAGGCCCCGGACCCCGAAGGGCACAAGGGACGCGGGGCTGACGCCCCCACTCCCAAGCGCCCGCCTCGCGGCGCGATGCGCCGGTGCGTCGGCAACGCCTCGAAGCGCATGATTCGCCGCGCACGCAGGCCGGAGCTAACGGCGGGAGGTCCCCGGTCGGCGCCTCCCGAGACCGGGCAGCAGCACGAGGGCGTACAACCCGATGCGCCCGCTTCGCTGCGCGGACAGGACCGGAGCCCGCGTCCGGCGGGATATCTGCCCGCGCTGCCGGAAGCAGGGCAACCCCGACACCCCTGAAGACCACCCGACGCGCAAGCCGTGGTGAGAAGCAGGCACACCGCACTGAGCCCGCGTCAGAACAAGCCCCGGCCCCCGAACACACAACGCACGACGCGGCCCGGCTGCAAAAGACACACGCCCGGCCCGGCAGCTGCCCGCGCTTCCGGAAACGGCGTAACTCCCGCGCCGGAGCAGGCCCCGGCCCCCGGGCGCACGGTGCCGCCGGTGGCCGCGGACGCGCCGACCGGCTCTCGCCCAGGTAGCGCGATGGCCGGTCAGCTCCCCAGCTGACCGGCCAAACGCTGCCGTCCGCCGCACCCCCGTCCCCACGGGGTTTATTGGCCGTATGTGCCTGACTCGGGCCGCTCTCCCTCGTCCGGGACGCCGTCAGCGCCCCAGCATCACGCCTACGGACGACGCTTGTGTGACCACCGCTTCCCAGCCGCCGAAGACGACTACGAGCAGCGCCGCCAGAGGAAGGACCATCGCCGCCGCGACCAGCGGATGGCGTCTGCCGGACGGGCGCGTGCCGGACGCGGCGAATGCCCTGCGTCCTCGCATGCGGATCATTGCCCGCGACGCCGTGTCCGCCATGGTCCCTCTCCTGTCCAGTCGTACGGCAGCGTGGGTCCGGCCCCGGGAGAGGGGGGCACCATTCGCCGCTCGACTTCAACATTAGGGATCCGGCGCGGTCACGTCGTCATGCCCGCGTACCGATTGCCGGGCCTGCGGGAGGATGAGTCCCGGCCGTGCCGACTACTCCCCTGGGTGGAGAGCGGGACACGGCTGTGCATACATGAGCGGGAAGGGAACTAAGAACCGGATACTTCCAGGACGGAGTGGTCCGGGGAGTCCTCCCTCGGTACCGGCTGTTCCACGAGCGCGAGCACGCGCGTGGCCATGAACCGCGCCGTACGTACCGCCGATCCGTTCCTGGTGACTTCGCTCACTTCCACCACCCCTCTGCGCACCGCCGTCTCGACCCGGCGGCCCGCTCTGCTCGCGATCACCTCGTACGTACGCGTCGTGTCACCCGCGTCCACGACTATCTCGACCCGGTCACCCTTCACGATCCAACTCCCCCTTCCGCGACGGACCATTGCGATCTCGCACGGGTCAGGGGATCTGGATCCGCCGTCCCCTGACCACCCCTCAAGTTTCCCACCCGGCACTGACAATCGGTCGGCCCGGGAGGGCGCGGCCTATGAGCGCGCCGGGCGGGCTGTACGTAAGCTGTGCCACGGCACACGGACGACCGGGCAGCGGGGATGGACATGGCGATGATGCGGCTCCGGCGCGAGGACCCGCGTGTCGTCGGTTCGTTCAGGATTCACCGGCGGCTCGGCGCGGGCGGTATGGGTGTGGTCTACCTGGGCTCCGACCGGCGTGGGCAGCGCGTCGCGCTGAAGGTGATCAGGCCGGATCTGGCGGAGGATCAGGAGTTCAGGTCCCGTTTCGCGCGTGAGGTGTCCGCCGCGCGGCGTATCCGCGGTGGCTGTACGGCGCGGCTGGTGGCGGCGGATCTCGACGCGGAGCGGCCGTGGTTCGCCACCCAGTACGTACCGGGGCCTTCGCTGCACGACAAGGTGAACGAGGAAGGTCCGCTGAGCGCCGCCGACGTGGCGTCCGTGGGTGCGGCGCTGTCCGAGGGGCTGGTGGCGGTGCACGAGGCCGGGGTCGTTCACCGTGACCTCAAGCCGTCGAACATCCTGCTCTCCCCCAAGGGCCCGCGCATCATCGACTTCGGCATCGCCTGGGCGACCGGGGCGAGCACGCTGACGCATGTCGGTACGGCGGTGGGCTCGCCGGGGTTCCTGGCGCCCGAGCAGGTGCGGGGCGCGGCGGTGACTCCCGCGACCGACGTGTTCTCGCTGGGCGCGACGCTGGCGTACGCGGCGACCGCCGAGTCGCCCTTCGGGCACGGCAGTTCGGAGGTCATGCTCTACCGGGTGGTGCATGAGGAGGCGCAGCTGCACGGCGTGCCCGACGCGCTCGCACCGCTCGTACGGGCCTGTCTCGCCAAGGACCCGGAGGACCGGCCCAGCACGCTCCAACTGTCCATGCGGCTCAAGGAGATCGCGGCCAGGGAGGCCCAGGGACTCTCGGACAGCCGGCCGCCCGCCCAGCGGGAGCGGCGCGAGCAGGAGCTGCCGACCGGGCGGATGACCGAGCGCTATACGGAGCGGAGCGCCGACCGGTCCGCCGAGCGCGGTCCGCACGCCGAGCGCGGTCCGCACGGCCACGCACCGGGTGCTTCCGGCACCGCGGCGCCCCGGCCGCCCGCTCAGCGCGGCACTTCGCCCCGCAGCGGACGCTCCCGCCCCCAGCGGCAGCGTCAGGGGGCCGGCCGGCGCGGGAACGGCGTCGCGCGTATCGCCTCCGGTGTTCCCAGGCCCGCCAATCCGCGTCTGCTGCGGCAGCGCATCATCGTCTTCGTCGTGGTGACGCTGATCGTCGCTCTGGGCATCGCGGCCGCGCAGCAGCTCTGAGGCGTTCGCGCCGCGCGGGTTCACCCGCGCGGCAGGTCAATTCCCTCTCGCCACGGCGGTCAGGGCCGCCCGTGCCTTCGGCGCGTGCAGCGGGCTGAAGCGGGGGTTGAGCGCCAGGGCCCGGGTCAGGTCGCGGTGGGCGGAGGCGGTGTCGCCGAGAGCGCGGTGGATCATCGCACGGTGGTAGTGGAAGAGCGCGTTCCTGGTGCCGAGAGCCAGTGCCCGGTCGGATTCCGCGAGCGCCTCGCGGTCGTGGCCGTTGACGTGCAGGGCCCAGGCAAGAGCGTCGTGGGAGTCGAGGAAGGGGCGGCTCTTGATCCCCCGGCGCGCGATGACCAGGGCTTTCACGGGACTTCCGTGGTCGGCTTCGAACAGCGCGGCATCGGCGTCGGGAGTGACGCCGTTGCGGGTGAAGAGTTCCTGTTCGGCCCGGAAGATCTGGTACTGCTGGTCGGCTTCCCAGGTACGGCCGAGCGACTGGTAGAGCTCGCCGAGCTGGAGGACGTATTCGGGCAGCGGGACCCGTTCCACGGCCCGGGTGAGATCGGTGACGGCGGCGTCGGTCTTTCCGAGAGCGGCCTCGGCCCTGGCTCTGGCCTGGAGCAGGGCGGTGTAGGAAGGGGCGGCGCGCAGGCCGGCGTCGGCTTCGGTGAGCGCGGCGGCCGGGTCGCCGCTGTTGAAGGCGAGTTCGCTGAGGTAGTAGCGCGCGAAGGCCTGGTCGGCCGGTCCGCCCGCGTCCTGGAGCGCTCGCCGCATGTCGGTGCGGGCGGTGGCGGTGTCACCGCGCAGTTCCGCGACGTAGGAGGCTCGGGCGAGGGACGGTGTGCCGGGTTTGAGGTCGACCATGCGCTGTACGGCGTCCGCGGCCTCGGAGTAGCGGCCGAGCTGGGTGTAGGCGTCGGCGAGGGTCCCGTACAGGGAGGAGTTGTACGGGTTGACGGCGAGGGCACGCCGGGCCCAGTCCCGCGCCTGGCCGAAGCGGTGGCGGCCCGCTTCGAGGGCGGCCATGCCTCCCATCGCGGTGAAGTTGTCCGCCGGCTCCACCGCCAGGGACCGCTTGAGGACCGCTTCGGCCTTGGGGTAATACGTCGGGTCGGCGGTCGACTTGGCCTGCTGGACGTAGTTCAGCCCCAGGGTGCCCAGCGCGACGGCGTCCGTCGGTGTCTGCCTCAGGTGGGCCTGGAGCGCGGTGATGCCCGTGGACAGCGGGTCGGCCCCGGTGGCGTGAGCGCCCTGTTCGGTGGGCGGCGCCTCGTGCCGGTCGCTCCGGCCCGCGGGCCAGGGCGCCAGGCCCAGTCCTCCTGCGAGGAACAGCCCCGCTCCCAGCGCGGTGGCGACGGCGGCGGACAGCAGAGGGCGTCGGTACTTCGGATTCCGACGGAGGAACGTGGTCAATTCCTGCTCCGGTGGTGGGTGTGGGAGGGCGGGGTGGACGGCTTCGGGGTGCCGGGGGCGGCGAGTGTCGCGTAGAGGACGACGTTGTCGCTGTATCCGCCCTGCTCGTTGTCGTAGGTGCCGCCGCAGGTGATCAGCCGCAGGGCGGGAGGTCCCGCGGCCGCGTAGACCTGGTCGTCGGGAAACGCGTCCTTCTCGTACTGGCGCAGGGCCCGGACGGTGAACGTGACGCTGCTGCGGTCGCCGCGGTCGACGGTTATCGCGTCTCCGGGACGGAGCGAGGAGAGGCTGTAGAAGGCGGCGGGGCCGGTGGCCGAGTCGACGTGGCCCACGATGATCGCGGCGCCCGGGTCGCCCGGCCTCGGGCCCTCGCTCCACCAGCCGACCTGGCTCGGGTTCTCCGGGGCGCCGAGACGGCCGTCCTCCTGTATGCGCAGGCGGGTCAGAGGCCGGTCGAGTCCGATACCGGCGATCCGTATGCGTACCGGCGGTGCCGCCCGGGCCGTTCGGGCGCCCTGGTCGGCGGCGCCCTGCGGGAGGGGGAGAGAGCCGATGTCCGCCCGGGCCGGGGTCCGGTGCGGGGCCGCGACCAGCGCGGAGGTGCCGACGGCTGCCAGGACTATGCCGGCCGCGGCGGCCGCCGCCGCGAATACGCGGCCCTGGCGCGTGGGGCGGCACCGGCGGATGTGCCGCGGTCGCCCGCCCTGCCGTGAGGAGGGCGGGCGACCTTCTGCGGTGGGGGTGGTCATACCTGGCCGGCACGCCGTCGGCGCAGGGCCAGAAGTCCGGCGCAGGCCAGCAGGGCGCCGCCGCCGACCGCGGTCACCGGCACGACGGGGAAGCCTCCGCCGGCGGTGCCGCCGAAGCCCGCGCCGACGCCGCCGTCGGGATGCAGGGAGTCGGCCTGGTTGACGGCGGCCGTGTTGGGCAGCGCCACGTACGGGAAGGTGGCACCGGGCTGCCGGTAGGGGGAGTCGACCCCGTCGCCCGCAGCCAGCGCGGGCACGATCTTGCCGGTCTGCGCGGCGCCTTCGAGGGCCTGGAGCTCGATGTCGACGACATCGTCGTTGAGCCGGCGGCCGTTGGGGAAGCCCTGGAGGTCGTTGCCGAGCACTCCGAGACGGTTGGGCTTGGCGGAGACCGGCACGGACATGTTCAGCCGCAGCTCTTCGGCGGGAACGAACGCGCTCTTGTTCACATCGGCGTTGAGCAGCTGCGAGTTCAGGTCCGCCTTGATGGGCCCGCACGCCTTGCAGATGCCGGTGAGGAAGATCTCCACGAGGTCGTTGCGCGGAGTGGGCGGCGCCGGGATCCCGTAGATGCTCTGCACGACCATGGGCAGGATCGGGTCCTTGACCTTGTTCACGACCGGAGTGACCGTGTGGTCCTCGTACGGGGACAGGGTGTTGAAGGCGTCCTTGTACTTGAGCGGCACGACCACCTCGTTGACCAGCGGGTTGCCGAGCCGGGAGACCTGGTGCCAGCCGGGTTCCGCGCCCTTGTCGGGTGCGCCCTGCCCGCTTGTGAGCTGCCCGCTCGCGCCCTGTCCGCTCGTACCCTTGCCGTCCTGCGGCGCGGCGTTCTCGCCGCCCTTGCCGCCTGCGGCGGTGACGACCGCGCCCTGACGGTCCGTGGTGGCCCACACGCCGATCACGGGGTTGCGGGTGGCGTCGCCCTTGAGAGCCACGCTCTTCTTGGGCACCTCGATGGCGATGGTGTTGACGTTGTAGCCGGCGAGCGTGTTGTGGCCGGTCTCCGAGAGATTGCCGCCGTAGAGGAGGTCGAAGATCCGCAGATCCAGGAAGAACGGGTCGGACGCCTGCCCGGCGTACGTCTGGCCGCCGCCCGGGAGCTGCACGACGGCCTCCTTGCGCAGCGCGGCGTAGTCGGGCATCGACGCCTTGCCGACCTTGGAGGGGGCGGCGGGGGCGTCCTTGAGCAGCGTCCTGGTGTTGCCGGTGCTGTCGGTGACCGTCAGGGAGTACGTCTGACGGAAGTTCAGCGTCGTGTCGTTCAGGGAGTTGACGACACCGGTGTTGTAGAGGAACTGGTTGGCGGAGTCACGGATGTGATCGGTGAACGCCCAGGTGTAGGTCGTGTCGGGCTTGCCGTCCCCGTCTCCGTCGACCTTGATGTGGTAGCGGGCGTCGTTGGCGAACGGGTAGAAGTTCGGTCCGCCGTTGGGCTCCTCGAACGGGATCCAGTTCGCCACCAGGGTCACCATGTCGTGGTTGTCCGGGCTGGTGAACGCGTAGAGGTCGGTGTTGTCGGCCTTCGGGTCACCCGCGGTCAGCGGCGCCTCCCGGTGGCTGGACGCGGAGCTGACGCCGGGGGTGAGGCCGGTGAGCGCGGCCGAGGTCACCAGGGCGAGGGTGCCGAGGGTGGCGAGAGCGCGTTCGGCCGGCCGGGCCGGGGGCCTGCGACGCGATGGGCTGGAGAACTGCATGTGCCGTCCGTTTCCTGTGAGAGCCGCTGCCCCGTGGGCGGGGACCTGAGCGGCTGAGGGCGTCGGGAAGCTCGGAGACCCACACGGACCCGCCCGCTTCCGTCGCGAGTGACGTCAGCTTTAAGGCGATAGGCACGTAATGTGACCGAAGCTATGAATAAGGCACCATGCATGAGGTATGACCGCAATGCCGCTGAGCCGAATGAGCTCTCCGGCGCCTTCTCCTGAGCAACGTCTCCTGGACTACTCCTCCTGAGCCGACCCGATGGCCTTGATGCCCCGTGCGGGTGACGGGACGTCCGGGTCAGCGCGCACGCCGGTCAATCGGGTACGTGTGACTTCACGTCCTCGGACAGACCGTGAGGGCGGCGGGTGCCCGGCCAACGACTCGGGGCGCGTACCCGCGCCGTCCGGCCCTCGGAGGGATTCATGACGTACAGCCACCTCGTCAGTCGCGCGGCGGCGACGGCCGCGGGCGTGGTGTGGCTGCTCGGTGTGTCCGCCCCTGCCGCCGAGGCCCACCCGCTCGGCAACTTCTCCATCAACCACTACACGGGATTCACCCTTCGTCCCGGCCGGGTCAGCGTGCTGGCGGTCACCGACGCGGCGGAGATCCCCACCCTTCAGGCCGCACCGGGAGTGGACACCGACGGCGACGGCAGCCAGAGCGAGAGCGAACGCGCCGCGTGGGCCACCGCCCGGTGCGCCGAGACGAGCAGGAGACTCGTCGTCACCACCCCACGGCGGCTGGCCTGGACGGTTTCCTCCGCCACCTTCGGCTACCGGCCGGGGCAGGGCGGCCTGCGCACCAGCCGGCTCGAATGCCGGCTCCAGGCCCCGCTCGACCTTTCGAGCGGCCCGGTGACGCTGCGGGCCGACACCGGCGTTGACGCCTCCCGGGTCGGCTGGAACGAGATCACGGCGCAGGGGGTGGGCGCCCACCTCCAGCACTCCAGCGTGCCCGGCACCTCGTCCACCGGAGAACTCCGCGACTACCCGCGCGACCTGCTCGCCACCCCGCGCGGAGACACGAAGGCGCGGTTCACCGTCCTCGCGGGTGACACGGCGCCGGGCGCTGACGGAACGTCGTCCGAGGCGGGCTCCGGGGGCGGCCTCACCGCGCGCTTCGAGGCGCTGTCCCAGTACGTGACCTCACTCGCCGGTGCCCGGAACCTCACCGTCCCGGTCGGGCTGCTGGCGGTCCTGCTCTCCTTCGTCCTCGGCGCCGGCCACGCGCTGCTGCCGGGCCACGGCAAGACCGTCATGGCCGCGTACCTGGCCGGACGGCGGGGCCGTACCCGCGACGCCGTCACCGTCGGTGCCACGGTGACGGCCACGCACACCGCAGGCGTCCTCGTCATCGGCCTCTGCCTCACCGCTTTCTCCTCGCTCGCGGGCGACACCGTGCTGAACTGGCTCGGAGTCGCCGGCGGCGCTCTGGTGACGCTGGTCGGGGCGAGCCTGCTGACCGACGCGGCGCGCCGGGCGCGCCGCGACCGCGGAGTCAGCATCGCCGACGATCCGGCGGCCGACGTGCCCCAGTCCGCGCTGGTCGGCGCGGCCGGCTCCGCCGCGACGCCCGGAGCGGAACTCGGTACGGTCTCGACGGAGCATCACGTCCGGGCTCACGGTCATGACGAGGGACCTGCCCACGGCCACGGCGAACACACGCACGATCACGCGCACCCTCACCCGCACGCGGGCCCCCACCCTCACAGGCACGGCGAACCACACCGTCACGGCCTGCTCGGCCACCGCCACACCCACACGCCGTCCGGCGCCGGGGACCAGCCGTTCACCACCCGTGGTCTCGTCGGTCTCGGGATCGCCGGAGGTCTGGTGCCGAGTCCGTCCGCCCTGATCGTGCTCCTCGGGGCCGTCGCGCTGGGCCGGACCTTCTTCGGCGCGGCCCTTGTCCTGGCGTACGGGGTCGGCATGGCGTCCGCGCTGACCGCCGTCGGCCTGCTCCTCGTACGGCTCGGGGGCCGGCTGGGCAGGCTCGCGAACCGTCCGGCGTTCGCCCTGGTACGCCGCGTTACGCCGTACACCGCCCTGCTGACAGCCCTGCTCGTCCTCGTCGTCGGGCTCGGCCTGATGGCCCGCAGCCTGCCACCCGTCCTGTAACGCACCGGGAGCGCACATGACGTACCGCCGGATCATCTCCTCCGTGTCCCTGCTGGCCGCCCTCGCTCTGAGCGGCTGCGCGCCGTCGCCCGGCGGCTCCCTGGACGCGCAGCCCGGCACGCCGTCTCCCACCTGCCGGGTGCACCAGAGGAACGAGCCCGCCGCCAAGTACAGCGCGGGGTCGCGCGCCGACACACGGGCCGTCCTGGAACTGCTGCGGTACTACACCGCGAACGGGACGAAGTCCTTCTGCGACGGCAAAGCCGCCAGCCGCACGGACCGCCGATGGAGCGACCTCTACACCAGGCTCGTGGGCGAACACGGCAACCGTCCCGGGCGTGACACGCAGGTCCGCTGAACCCTCCTTCACGGGAAGGCCCGCGAGGTGTCCCATTGAGGCGCGCGCCCTAAATATGCTGCAACTGCCCGGCGGTGACGCCCGGGACGGTATCGAGGGCGGGCCAGGTGTGGGTCTGGAGCGCCAGGCGTGCGGCGACGGCGGGGTCGGTACGTCCGAGGAACGCGAGGTGCCTGATCGCGTGCGCGGCGACGTTGTCGAGTGACAGATCCGGCGGTGCGGGACGGCCGGGACTGGGTGAGCGTGCGATGTCGTGCGGGTCTGTCAGGGGGATGCCCGGACGGCTCGGGTCGGGGTCCGGGTGGACGAAGTAGGTCAGGATGATGTGGCCCTCGTCCGTGGCGCGCCAGCTGCTGGAGTGCACGATGTGCCGGTCGTCGTGCTCGTCCAGGAGCGCGAGGCGACGGGCGGTGTCGTCGGGGCGGGCGCGGCGGTCCAGGCCGGTGACCAGCCTGCGGTAGGCGAAGCCCTCGCCCGGATCGTGGCGCAGGAGCAGTACTTCGACGAGGACGGGCGGCGGAGTGACGGGCGGGGCGGGCGTCATCACGTGACGGCTCCTGGGTCGGCGGGCGGGCCAGGTCCTTACAGGACCCACCCCAGCCTCATCGCAGGCATGACGCAACTGCAACATATGCGCAGTTAGGCGGTCGCGCTTTATTTTTCCGCGGATACGGAGTTTCCGGAGGCCGGTGGAATGAGGGCGCCGCCCTCGGAAAGCTGCCACACGCTGCCTTCGGAGGCATCCCGTATCCGGACCCCGCCGGCCGCGAGGACCTCGCGTAACTGGTCGGCCAGTTCGTACGCGCCCTGGGCGCGCAGGCGCCGGCGGAGACCGAGCAGGGGGTCGAGGACGCGACCGAGGGTGTGTTCTGGCTCCACCATGCCCCGTTGAGCGGGCTGGGCCATCTGGCGGATCATGCCACGCAGGACCGTGCGGGCCCATTCCCCGCCCTGGTCCTCCTCCATGTCGGCGGCCCACGCGGCGATCACGGCCTCCAGGCCGAGGATCGCCTCGACCATGCCTGTGGCGTCCCGTGCCGAGCGAGCGGTGTCGAAACGCGCTTCCGACGCGGCGACCGCCTCCTGGAGGGTGACCGGACCGTCGTCCGAGGACGCGTCCGTCCGGTCATCGGCGGAGGGCTGCCGGGGCGCGGGAACGTTTCCCGGCGTCTTGCCGCCGACCGAGTCGCGCAGTTGATCCAGTGTCAGGACAGTACCGGCCGGGATCGGTGTGCTGACGCCCCTGCGCCGAATGGTCATCACGCCACGCCCCCACACCCGCGCCGCGGACGCGGCGAGGTCGATGATGACCGCGGTGTGCTCGTCGATGCCCAGGACTGCGCTGTCGTCAGGCAGTTCCCGCTCCAGGGCGGCCAAGCGGGGTTCGCCGAGATAGCAGAAACGGGTGTCGTGGGTGCCGCCTTCGGCGTTGTCGTAGTGCGGGATGACCGCGACCTTCACGCCGAGTACCCCGAGCAGGTCCAATCCGTCCAGCCAGACGGGGGGATGCCCGGCCTTGTAGACCTCGTAGACAGGCAGCGCGGCGAACCCGGCGGTGCACGCCGCCGCGGACGCCATGACCGTGACCCCGTACCCCCGGCGCACCCGCTCCGACAGGACCTCTCCCAGGCGCTGGGCGTGCCAGCGGCTGAGCGCGTAGGAAGGGCTGCCGGGGCCGGAGAACACCCAGGCCGCCCTTCGCACCTGATCGCGCACGCCGTCCATGTCCCCTGCCCCCGTACCGGTGTCCAGGTCGGGTGCGACTTGGGTGGTGAGGCCCACGCTGCGGTGGAAGTAGTCCCGCGCCCGCGAGGAGATGTCATCGCGGTTCACCTGGAATCCGTAGGGCGTCTCCAGGATCACCGCGCCGGGATCGCCGCCCAGGTGCGCGACCAGCTCCCGGTGCAGAGTCACCATCGTGGGACTGGTCTCACCCGAGCCCATCAGTGCCAGAACTCCCCGACCAGTGTCCACCCGGCCCCGCCCCTCCGCCCGGAGCGTCCGTCCACCGGGCATGGGCGCCCCTGGATCCGACTCCCCCCAGCGCCCGTATCCGTACCCTGCGGACATCGGGCCCATACCACCGTTTCCGCCGGGTTGGCGGAAGTACGAGGCTCCGTCACGGCGGGGAAGCCGGACGCGCAGGGCACAACGGCCGCCCCTGGAAAGGCATTTGCCAGGCTTTTTTGGCATCGGCCTTGCCAATGAGAGGCCTGAGGCGCGAGCCGGGTCCAATCCGCGAGGCGGGTCTCTCCGAATAGCCCGCGTGGAGGCCGGGAACCCGGACCTCCGAAGCGGAGGGCCTCACCCATGGTGACCTTGATTTTGATCGGACTGCTGGGAGGGCTGATCACGGCGGTTTCGCCGTGCATCCTGCCGGTCCTGCCCGTCGTGTTCCTGGCCGGCGGGCCGGGGACGGACGCGGCTGACGAGACCGTCTCGCGGCGTGCGGACACCTCGGCGGGAACACGCGAGGCCGCGTCGGCCGGAGAGCACGGCGACGTCCTGGTGGCGCCCGCTCCGGTGCGGCCGCGCACCGTTCGCAATCGCCGCCCCTACGCGGTGGTGGCGGGCCTGGTGGTCAGCTTCAGTTTCTTCACTCTGCTGGGAGTGACGCTGATCTCCGCGCTCGGGCTGCCCGAGGACATCATGCGGTACGTCGGCCTGACGCTTCTCGTCCTGATCGGTCTCGGGCTCGTCTTCCCCCGCGTCGAGAGCCTGCTGGAGAAGCCGTTCGCGCGGATTCCGCAGCGTCAGGTCAACAAGGAGGGCAGCGCGCTCGTCCTCGGACTGGGGCTCGGCCTGCTGTACGTACCCTGCGCAGGTCCGGTACTGGCCGCGATCACGGTGGCCGGAGCGCGCGGTGAGACCAACGCCGGCATCGTCGCGCTGACGGTTTCCTTCGCCGTCGGCACGGCGATCCCGCTGCTCGCCTTCGCGCTCGCCGGCCGCCGGGTGGCACAGCGGGTCGCGGCTTTCCGTACCCGGGCGCGCAAGCTGCGGATCACCGCCGGTGTGCTGATGATCGCTCTCGCCTGCGCGCTGGCCTTCAATGTCACCGACGCCATCCAGCGGGCTCTGCCCGACTACACGGCCGCGGCGCAGCGCACGATCGAGGACAGCGACACGGCCCGCCAGCAGCTCTCCGGTCTCTACGACAACTCCAACAAGGAGCTGTCCCGCTGCGAGGACGGTGTCGACGAGTTGCGTTCCTGCGGCAAGGCCCCCGCCATCGACGGCATCTCCGCGTGGCTGAACACGCCGGGCGGACAGCCCGTCGACCTCGCGTCTCTGCGCGGGAAGGTCGTGCTGATCGACTTCTGGACCTACTCCTGCATCAACTGCCAGCGCAGCCTGCCGCACATCGAGGCCTGAGACCGTGCCTACAAGGACGCCGGGCTGCGCGTCATCGGCGTCCACTCACCGGAGTTCGGCTTCGAGAAGGACGCGGGCAACGTAGCGGACCAGGCCAGGAAGCTCGGCGTGGCCTACCCCGTGGCCCTCGACAACAAGCTGTCCACCTGGAACAACTACCGCAACCGGTTCTGGCCCGCCAAATACCTGATCGACACCGACGGCACCGTCCGGTACTTCAAGTTCGGCGAGGGCACGTACGACCGGACCGAAGACCTCATCCGTGACCTGCTGAAGCAGGCCGACCCGGCCGTCAAGCTCCCCGCGAAGACCACGGGCACCGCGGACGCCCTCACCAAGGACCGGACGCCGGAGACCTACCTGAGCACCCTGCGCATCCGCGGATACGCCGGCGACCCGATCGTGGACGACAAGGCCACGGTCTACCACTTCCCCGACAGCATCCCGGCCAACGGGGTGGCGCTGGACGGCACATGGACGGCCGGGTACGAGCACTTCACCGCCGGTGCCGGCGCCGGGCTCGCGCTGAACTACCGTGCCAGGAACGTCAACGCGGTCCTCGCGGGCGACGGACCCGTACAGGTCCTCGTCAACGGCAAGGTGACCAGGACCATCCAGGTGAAGGGCACACCCACTCTCTACCCGCTGGTCGACCACGACCGGCCCGAGGACGCCCGCCTCGAAATCCGTCCGGCGGCCGGCATCCAGGCGTACTCCTTCACCTTCGGACAGGGCCGGCGCACCTCAGGCCCTGCCGGGCACAACCGCGTTCTCCCGGCGGGGCGTTGGCCCTGTCCGATGCGTGGCGCGGGCGTCATCCGCGGTCACGGTGCACGCCGTCCGGAGCCAGTGGGTCCCACTCAAGGGCCGCGTCGGCCAGATGCTGTACGAGGCCGGCCGACACCTGCGGCATCTCGCCGTGCTCCTCGTCGGCGCTCTCGACCGGGAGTTGGTGGATGACGGCGGCGACGCGGGAGGGAAGCATCACGTCAAGTCCGTTGTGGCAGCGGGAGATTATGTCGGCGCGTATCGCGGCGGGCAGCAGTTCGACCGGGGAGTCCAGGACGCGCTCCACCCGGCGGGGACCCGCGGCCAGGGCCTCCGCCTGAAGGCGCCAGACGTCGGCATCGGCGCCTTCGCCGAGACTCCGGTGCAGCAGGCTCAGACAGGACGCGGAGGTGTAGTTACCGCCGCCGGCCGCGAACTGCCACCAGAACTGGGCGGCGTCGCGGTATCCGACGACGTACAGAAGAGCGCCGAGAACGACCGCGCCCTCGGGATGAATACGCCGGTCGTTGACCAGCCGGCCGAGGGAAACGGCCGCCGTCGGCGTCGCCAGGACGAGAGCGGCGGCCAGTCCCAACTCGTGCTCGGCCTGGCGCTGGTCCGAGGGCAACGGCGAGGGCGCGGCCATCAGTTGCCGCCATGCCATGCCCGCGGGGGCGGAAAGCTGTTCCGAGGGCGGTTCGGCGAGCCTTACGTGGTCCGCCGCGACGGGCGACCGTTCGTCCTCCCGCAGGAGAGATTCCCGTCCGCTGCTCACTGTTCGCCCTCCTGCCGGCTGCCCAGCCTCCGGGCAAGCGCTTCACCGGCCTGTTCTGCCGCGGAACGCGCGCCGGCTTCCGTGATTCCGAGGTACTCGGCGATCACCCGATACGTCAGGCCGAGGTGATACCGGAGGATGATCACATCACGTCTCCGCTCGGAGAGTGCGCAGATCTGCTCGTGGAATCGCCTCCGGCCGTCTTCGCCGCCCCCCGCTACTGCCCCCGGCGGCCCGGCCCCCGCACGCCCAGTCTCCACCGGGCAGACGGAGTCCCGCACCTCGTCCACCCACTCCGGCACGGCCTCCTGGCGCCGGCCCGGCCCGGTGTTGAGCGCCGCGGCGACGCGCATCTCTTTCCGGACGTGCTCCTTGATCAGCATCCAGGCCTCGAAAGCCGGGACAGGCTCCCGGAGGGCCGTCGGCCAGTTCCGCCAGAGGTGTTCCTTCATCTCCTCGACCACTCTGGCGGCGGCGGTCAGGTCCCACAGCCAGGTCCGGGCGAAGCCGGCCCATGCCCGCTCGTGCGTCTCGCAGAACGCGTCGAACGTCAGGCGGGGCCGATGGTCGCGCCGTACCGCCCAGTCGCTCTCTTTCACGCGCTATTCCTCCCCGGCGACCGCCCGATCGGGGCATCGCCCGGCGCTGTGCCTCCCCGCCTCCGGCCGGTAGTCCGGGACGGCTGGGACGGCTGACGAACAGGGAACTGCCGTCCCCCGCAGGAACATTGGAGCGCATCCACCGCCCGGATGGTGAGCCCATCGAGGTACGACAGTTCAACCGTTCACATGGGCAATTGAGATCGCCACATCAGGTCGGACATCGCCTCTCCGCGATCACCGAACGATCGGGTTCTGTCGCACCACGCCCGCTGGAGCACGGTCCGTCCGATGGTCGGCGCACCCTTGCCTGCTCCGGTGCGGGTGTGGGACAAGTAAAGAGGCCCCTGCACCAGGGTTCGCCGGTCTTTGCCGACTCCTGGTGCGCGAGGGGACGGTCCATGACTTTGGGGGAGCAAATGGACGACGACCGGGCACAGACGGCGGCAACCGAACCGGACACCGCGGTGAATCTCGACATCCACCTGGCGCACTCCGCCCGGATGTACGACTACTACCTCGGCGGCACGACCAATTTCCCGGCCGACCGGGAGGCGGCGGGCCGAGCGCTGGCCGTGTTCCCCGTCGCTCGGGCCGCCGCCCGCTCCAACCGCGCGTTCATGCACCGCACGACGCGGGCGCTCGCGGAGTCCGGCATACGCCAGTTCCTCGACGTCGGCACCGGAATTCCCACCTCACCGAACCTGCATGAGATCGCTCAGCGAGCAGCACCCGAGGCGGATGTGGTCTATGCCGACAACGACCCGATCGTCCTCATCCACGCCCAGGCACTGCTGCGCAGCACCTCCCAGGGCCGTACGGCGTACGTGCAGGCCGACGTGCAGGAACCCAAGGCGGTGCTCGACGCCGCCCGAGAACTGCTCGACTTCACACAGCCGATCGCGCTCAGCATGAACGCGCTGCTCCACTTCGTGCCGGGCACCGCCCACGAGATCGTCGAGTCGTTCAAGGACCGGCTGCCGAGCGGCAGCACCCTCACGATCAGCCACCTCACGCCGGATTTCGCGGCAGAGGAAACCGCCCGGCTCGTCGAGGTGTACACCGCGTCCGGCACCCAGGTGGAAGCCCGCACGAAGGAGCAGTTCACGCGGTTCTTCACCGGCTGGGACCTGCTCGACCCAGGCGTCGTCGCGACGCCGCGATGGCGTCCGTCTCCGTCGTCTGATTCCGAGCCCGTGACCGACGCCGAAGCGTCTTGTTACGGAGCGGTCGCCATCCGGCCCTGACCGCCCAGCGCCGCTCAGGGGCGGCCGGCGGGCCCGTCGGCAGGCGGGTTCCGTCAGGCGGGCGCGCCGGCGGTCGCGACATGGGCGTCGGCGATGCAGGCGTCGAGGAGGCCGGGGAAACGGCCGTCGAGGTCGTCGCGGCGCAGTGTGTTCATGCGCGACGTGCCGACGTAGTGCTGGCGGATGATTCCGGCCTCGCGCAGGACGTTGAAGTGGTGCGTCGCGGTCGAACGGGCCACCGGCAGGTCGAAGTTTCCGCAGCTGATGTCCGCCGGGGCGTCATGGAGCTGCGTCACGATGCTGCGGCGCACGGGGTCCACCAGCGCCTCCAGAACCGCCTGGAGGGCGATCTCCTGAACGCTCGGATGCTCGGGCACCCGGCTGCTTTGACGAGTCACCGGCTCTCCTCCTCGTCCGTAGCACGCTCGGTGATGAGCCTGCTGAGCGGTGTGCACATGGGGGCCAGAGTACGTCGACACTCTTCGAATGTCGACATGGTTCGAAGTTCCACAGTTCACACAGTTCGACACCCATCAAAGTTTGACAGTGGTCGTCATAAGAGTTCTAGTGAAGAGGCGGGGCGGAGCGGGCGCGAAACCGGCATTCCGCACACACGCCTCCATGACGACCAGGAGATACACCATGAACCGCACTGTCCGTTTCCACAAGACCGGTGGGCCCGAAGTCCTGCGCCTGGAGGACGTACCCGATCCCGTCCCCGGACAGGGCGAGGTCCTCATCAGGACCAGGGCCCTGGGGCTGAACCGGGCGGAGTCCATGTTCCGCGGCGGCGATTACGGCGTCGATCCTGTCTTCCCCTCGGGCATCGGCTACGAGGCCTCCGGTGAGATCGAGGCCCTCGGTGCGGGCGTCACCGGCCTCGCCGCCGGCGACAAGGTCAGCATCGTGCCGGCCTTCGCGATGACGGACTACGTGGTGCACGGCGAACTGGTCGTCGCCCCCGCGCACGCGGTCGTCATCCATCCCGAGTCCCTGTCCTGGGAAGAGGCCGCGTCGGTGTGGATGATGTTCATCACCGCCTACGGAGGTCTCGTCGACCTGGCCGGTCTGCGCGCCGGAGAGACCGTACTGATCCCCGCCGCCTCCAGCAGTGTCGGGATCGCCGCCATCCAGATCGCCCGCATGGTCGGCGCCAGGCCGGTGGCCCTGACCCGTACGAGCGCGAAGCGCCAACCGCTCCTGGACGCGGGCGCGGACGCGGTCATCGCGACCACCGAGGAAGACGTCGTCGCCCGGGTCAGGGACCTGACGGACGGCGCCGGAGTCCGGGTGATCTTCGACCCTGTCGGCGGTCCGGCCCTCGCGGACCTCGTCGCCGCCGCCGCTCCCGGCGCCACCATCGTCCTCTACGGACGGCTCGACTCCGAGCCCGCGCCTCTCGACGTCGGCGCCGTCCTCTTCAAGCGCCTGACCATCCGGGGCTACGAACTCTTCGAGATCACCCTGGACGAAGCACGCCGCCGCAAGGCCGTGGACTTCGTCCGCACGGGCCTGGCCGAGGGACATCTGACGGCCGTCATCGACGCCACCTTCCCCCTCGACGCCGTCGTCGACGCCCACCGCCACCTCGAAGCGGGCGGACAGGTCGGCAAGGTCGTCGTCACCGTCCCCCGGTGACAGTCCCCCGTTCGCACTCCCCCGGCGGCACTCTCCGCCGGTGACACAGGGACCGGACCTCCGGCCTCGGTGAGCACACGGGGCTCCGGCCGGCCGGAAGCCGGCCGGAGCCCCCGCACGGCCAACTCGTCCCCACCTCCCGGGCCCCGGTCAGGTGAACCGGAGGACGCCGAAGAACCACGGTGAAAGCCCCTCCGTACACAAGCGCAACGAAAGTCAGGTCCCTGGCCATGAGCAACACAACCACCGCAGAGGAAGTCCCGGCCCTCTCACGGAAACCCGCCTGGGCCACGCTGCTCCTCGTCAGCGTGGCCGTCTTCCTCCTCCCCATCGCCATGACGGGCGCGGGAGTGGCACTCCCCGAGATCGCGAAGGACTTCCACCCCAGCTCGCAGGCGCTCCAGTGGGTGGTCAGCGGTTACAACGTGACCTTCGCCGCGCTGATGCTGGCCTTCGGCACCATCGCCGACCGGGTGGGCCGCCGCCGCATCTTCCAGATCGGCATCGCGCTGTTCGCCGTCAGCGCCCTCGTCGGGATGCTGGCCAACTCGGTCATCCTCCTCGACATCACCCGGATCACCGGAGGCATCGGTGCCGCCGCGACGCTGACCGCCGGTTCCACGCTCGTCGCGTCCCGCTTCGAGGGAACCCAGCGGGTGCGCGCCTTCGGCATCTTCGGCACCGCCCTCGGCGCCGGACTGGCCTTCGGGCCGCTCGTCTCCGCCCTGATGATGGAATTCATGGGCTGGCGCGGCATTCTGCTCCTCCCGGCGGCTCTCGGCATGCTGGTCGCCGTCTTCACGCCCGCGCTGAGGGAATCGCGCAACCCGGACGCCAAGCGCGTCGACTGGACGGGAACCGTCACCTTCACCCTCGGACTCGTCCTCCTGATCTTCGCGCTGGTCGAAGCGCCGACGTACAGCTGGACGTCCGGCCTCGTGCTCGGCTCGCTCGCCGCGACCGTCCTGCTGTTCGCCGCCTTCGCGGTCGCCGAGAAGAAGCAGCGGCACCCGATGTTCGACCTGTCCCTGCTGCGCAACACCGGCTTCATGGGCGTCAACGCCGCCGCGGTCGCGATGGCCTTCACCCTGCTGCCCCTGCTCGTCCTGCTGCCGACCTACTTCAGCGCCGTCAAGGGATACAGCGCTCTGGGCGCCGGATCCGTTCTGATCATCGTCACCATCCCGACCCTGATCATCCCGATGCTGGCCCCCGTCATCGCCAAGTGGCTGTCGGTGCGCGTGCAGCTCACCGCCGCGATGCTGATAGCCGCCGGCGGCATGATCTGGCTGAGCACCATCCAGCCGGACACCGGCATCGCCGCACTGGTCGGTCCGCTGCTGCTCACCGGTACCGGCTACGGCATGACGCTCGCCATCGTCGACGGGGCCGCCATCTCCAGCGTGGACCTCAAACGCGCCGGTATGGCCTCCGGGATGTTCAACGCCATGCGTCTCACCGGTGACACGGCGGCCGCGGCCGTCGGCGGATCGCTCCTCCTGACGATCACGTCCTCGCACCTCGCCGGCAAGGTCGCCGACCCCGGAAAAGTGACGGCAGACCTGAACAGCGGTGTGCACACCACCTCCGCCGTCGCGGCCGACGCCTTCACCAGCGCCCTGCACGTGGTGATCTGGGTGAGCGTCATACTCGCGCTGATCACCGCGCCGCTGCTGTGGCGCGCGCTCCGTCCGAAGAAGACGCCGAGCACGGTGGTGGCCGCGGGCGGTCCTTCCGGCACCGGACCCGCCATTGCCGCCGACGCCGGCCCGGCCGGCGAGGATCTGGTTCAGGCGGACCGCGGGCGGGTCGTGTAGAAGACCACGGCCGAAGCCGCCGCCACATTGAGTGAGTCGACGCCGGCGTCCATCGGGATACGAACGTGCTCATCGGCGGCGGCGAGCACCCCGGTGGTCAGGCCGGCGCCCTCCGTGCCGAAGACCAGGGCCAGTTTCTCGTCCTGCCGCGCGGCGAGCTGGTCCAGGGTGATCGCCCGGTCGCTCAGGCAGAGCGCGGCGACCGTGAAGCCGGCGGAACGCAGGATCCCGATGTCGGCGGGCCAGGACTCCAGACGGGTCCACGGCACCTGGAACACGGCTCCCATCGAGACCTTCACGGACCGCCGGTAGAAGGGATCCGCGCACCGGGGCGTCAGCAGGACGACGTCGACGCCGAGAGCGGCGGCGTTCCTGAACGCGGCCCCCAGGTTGGCGTGATCCACGATGTCCTCGAACACGGCCACGCGCCGGACCGTGGACTGCCCGGCCTCCCCCAGCAGTTGGCCCGGCGCCGGCAGCGGCTTGCGCTGCATGGAGGCGAGAGCCCCGCGGTGTACGTGGTACCCCGTGACGCGTTCCGCCAGCGCCGGGTCGACCGCGTACACCGGGGCGTCGGCCTCGTCGATGACGTCCCGCATGACGTCGACCCACTTGGCCGAGAGGAGCATCGACCTCATCGCGTACCCGGCCAGCCCCGCACGGCGGATGACCTTCTCGCCCTCGGCGATGAACAGCCCCTCGGCGGGCTCGCGCCTGCGCCGCAGTTCGACGTCGGTCAGGTCGGTGTAGTCGCTCAGACGGGGGTCGTCCGGGTCGTCGACGGTGATGAGTTCAGCCATGGGGTGATCGTGCCTTCTCCGGGGCGGCGGGGGTTTTCGGGGGCCTGCGGTCAGCCGAGGGCCACGACATCGCCGATGACGATGACGGCCGGCGGCCGCACCCCGGCGGTCCGCGCGGTCTCCCCCACCGTCGCGAGCGTGGCGTCCACCCGCCGCTGGGCCGCCGTCGTGCCTTCCTGCACCAGGGCCACGGGCGTCCCGGGGTCCTTGCCGTGCGCGATGAGCGCCTGCGAGATCGGGCCGATCTTGTCGACCGCCATCAGCAGGACGAGCGTCCCGCGCAGCCGGGCGAGCGCCGCCCAGTCGACCAGCGAACGTTCGTCGTCGGGGGCGACATGGCCGCTGACCACCGTGAACTCGTGCGCCACACCACGGTGGGTGACGGGGATTCCCGCCGCGCCCGGCACACTGATCGAGCTGGAGATACCGGGGACCACCGTGCAGGCGATCCCGGCCGCGGCGAGCGCCTGGGCCTCCTCCATCCCGCGCCCGAAGACGAACGGGTCACCGCCCTTGAGGCGGACCACTGCCTTGCCCGCTTTCGCGTGCTCGATCAGCGCCTCGTTGATCGCCTCCTGAGCCATGGCACGGCCGTACGGGATCTTCGCGGCGTCTATCACCTCGACGTGCGGCGGCAGCTCGTCCAGCAGATCGCGCGGGCCGAGGCGGTCCGCGATGACGACGTCCGCCTCCGCGAGGAGTCTGCGGCCGCGCACGGTGATCAGATCCGGATCGCCGGGACCACCACCGACGAGCGCGACAGGGGGTGTGCCGGTGCGGACGCGGTGACGCGGAGCCGCGAGGGTGCCCTCGCGCAGGCCCTCCACGATGGCGTCCCGTACGGCGGCGGAGCGGCGGGGGTCACGGCCGGTGAGCACCGCGACGGTGACGCCCTCGCTGCGGCCGGTGGCAGGCGTCCACGCGGTGGCGGCCTCGGCATCGTCGCTGCGCACGCACCAGACCCGGCCGCGCTCCGCTTCGGCGGAGGCCGCGGCGTTGGCGGCGGGGTCGCTGGTCGCGACGAGCGCGTACCACGCACCGGCCAGGTCGCCCTCGGCGTACCGCCTGCGCTCCCAGCGGACTTCGCCGGTGCCCGCCATGGCCTCCACGGACGGGGTGGCCGACGGCGAGACGAGAACGATGTCCGCGCCGGCCGCGATGAGCGCCGGGAGCCTGCGCTGCGCGACCTGTCCGCCGCCGATGACGACGACGCGCCGCCCGGAGAGGCGCAGTCCGACGGGGTAGGCGGGGTGCTCGGCGTGCTCGGCCATGTCGGTAGGGGCTCCTCGGGCGACGGGCGGGGTAGGCGGTGGGCCGCGACTACGGTGAAGCGGCTGGTGGGGCGGGGTACGCCCTCAGACGACCACCTTACGGGCGGTTCTGGTCGGGGTGGTCTCGGTACGGGGTTGCCGTCCGGCGGGGGTTCGTTGTCCGGCGTGGGCCGGGTGTTGCGCGCTGCGGTCGCGCTGTCCTGTGCGCGCCGCCCTGGGCCGGGGCGTCTTGGGTGCGGTCGGTGCCGGGTTCCGCGGAGGGGAAGTGTCCGCCACTGCATGATTTACGGCGTGTACAGGCGCGGTGGACACCGGGCCGGTGGTTTCCACGCCGCAAAGTCACGCTTTACGTTCTGGACACCACCCCTCCACGGCCCCCTTCCACCCGCGAGCCGTCATTCCCGCGGGTTGTTCCTCCGACACGCCCGCCACCTCGCACCCGCTTGTTCAGGGCCGCTACGTGGCCCGGGTCCGCGCTGCGGTGACCGGCGATGCGTGATGTACGGCCTGTACGGGCGCGGTGGACACCAGGCCAGTGGTGTCCAGCCGCAAAGCCGTCATTTGCGCGGGTTATTTCTCCGTCACGCCCGCGGAGTCGAACGTCGCCACCTCGTGCATCGCGCGCGCCGCGCTCTGTACCAGCGGCAGCGCCAGCAGCGCGCCCGTGCCCTCGCCCAGGCGCAGGTCCAGGTCGACCAGCGGGCGCAGGCCCAGCTTGTTCAGGGCCGCTACGTGGCCCGGCTCCGCGCTGCGGTGGCCGGCGATGCAGGCGGCCAGGGCCTCCGGCGCGATCGCCCGTGCGACCAGTGCGGCCGCTCCCGCGCTCACGCCGTCCAGGATCACCGGCGTACGCATGGACGCGCCGCCCAGCAGGAAACCGACCAGTGCCGCGTGTTCCAGGCCGCCGACCGCCGCGAGGACGCCGATCGGGTCGGCCGGGTCCGGCTGGTGGAGGTCCAGACCGCGCCGGACCACGTCGACCTTGCGCGCGTGGGTCTCGTCGTTGATGCCGGTGCCGCGCCCGGTGACCTCCGCGGGGTCCACGTCGGTGTACACGGAGATCAGCGCCGCGGACACCGTGGTGTTGGCGATTCCCATCTCGCCTGTGATCAGCGCCTTGTTGCCCGCGGCCACCAGGTCGCGCGCGGTCTCGATACCGACCTCGATCGCCGCGAGTACGTCGTCCCTGGACAGCGCGGGGCCCGTGGTGAAGTCGGCCGTTCCGGCGCGGACCTTGCGCGGCAGCAGTCCTGTGGTCGTCGGCAATTCGCTCGCCACACCGACGTCCACGACACAGACCTCGGCCCCGACCTGCGCGGCGAACGCGTTGCACACCGCGCCGCCCGCCAGGAAGTTGCCGACCATCTGCGCCGTGACCTCCTGCGGCCAGGGAGTGACCCCCTGGGCGTGCACGCCGTGGTCGCCCGCGAAGATCGCGACCGCGGCCGGTTCCGGGACCGGCGGGGGGCAGATCCGGGAGAGGCCGCTCAGCTGGGCGGCGATGATCTCCAGCATGCCGAGCGCGCCGGCCGGCTTCGTCATGCGCTTCTGGCGGTCCCACGCCTCGCCCAGGGCCTTGGCGTCCAGCGGCCTGATGGCCGAGACGGTCTCCTGGAGCAGGTCGTGCGGTTCCTCGCCGGGCAGGGCACGGCGGCCGTACGTCTCCTCGTGGACGACCCAGGACAGCGGACGGCGCTTGGACCAGCCCGCCTGCATCAGCTCGGGCTCCTCCGGGAACGCGTCCACGTATCCGACACAGAGGTAGGCCACGACCTCCAGGTGCTCGGGCAGGCCCAGCGCGCGCACCATCTCGCGCTCGTCGAAGAAGCTGACCCAGCCGACTCCCAGGCCCTCCGCACGCGCCGCGAGCCACAGGTTCTCGACGGCCAGCGCCGAGGAGTACGGCGCCATCTGCGGCTGGGTGTGCCGGCCTAGGGTGTGGCGGCCGCCGCGGGTCGGGTCGGCGGTGACCACGATGTTCACCGGGGTGTCGAGGATGGCCTCGATCTTCAGTTCCTTGAACTGCTTGGCCCGGCCCTTGGGCAGCGACTTGGCGTACGCGTCCCGCTGGCGCTGGGCCAGTTCGTGCATCGAACGCCGGGTCTCCGCGGAGCGGATGACGACGAAGTCCCAGGGCTGGGAGTGGCCGACGCTCGGCGCGGTGTGCGCGGCTTCGAGGACGCGCAGCAGCACTTCGTGCGGGACGGGGTCGGAGCGGAAACCGTTGCGGATGTCGCGCCGCTCGCGCATCACGCGGAGTACGACGTCACGCTCGGCGTCGTCGTAACCGGACGCGGCGGCGGGAGACTGGGGCGCCTCTGCGGGTGCGGATGCCGGCGCGGGCTCGGCGGGTGTCTCCGCCGCCGGCTCGGGTTCGGCGGCGGGCTCGGGTTCAGGGGTGGGGGCGGGCTCGGTTTCGGGCTCGGGGGGCAGTTCGGCCTCCGGGACCGGGGCCGGTTCCGGCTGTGCCTCGGCCTCGGGAGCCTGGATCGGTTCGGGCTCGGGCTCGGGGACCTGGGCTGCCTCGGGCTCGGGTACCGGTGCGGGTTCCGGGGCCGGTTCGGGCTCCGGGGCCGTCGCGACCGGCTCGGGCTCCGCCGCCGGGGCGGGCTCCGCAGCGGCCTCGGGCTCTGCCTCCGGGGCGGGCGCGGGCTCTTCCGCCGCTTCCGCGACCTGGGCCGGGGCGGGCTCCACGACCGGCTCGGGCTCGACGGGCTCGGGCTCGGCCTCAGCGACCGGCTCGGACTCCACGACCGGTTCGGGGGCCGGTTCGGGCTCGGGCTCGGGGGCCGGCTCCTCGGCGGCCACCGGCTCCTGCGCCGGTTCCTCTGCCAACTCCGGTACCGGAACGACCGTTTCCGCCGGTGCCTCCGCCTGCGCCGGGATCTCGCTCAGCTGCGGGCCCGGCAGTGCGTCCGGCTCCTCGCGCGGGATGTCCAGGTGCCCGGGCCCCGCGGCGTGCGGCCCGACCGCCTGCGCCTGCACCGGGGCGGGCACGGGCACGGGCTGTACGGTCCGGCCGGCGGGCCCGCGGTCGGCGAGCGAACGCACCACACCGCCCGTGGCGTCGGGCACCTGCGGGCCCAGGTGGAGCGGCCGGCGCGCGGGGGCCGGCGTCGGGGCGGGTACGGGGGTGGGGGCGGGGATCGACGCGGGCGGCGGGACACGTACGGCGCTCAGGTCCACCGGGCCGGAGTGCCGGCCGCTTGATTCCTGCGCGCCCTGCCCGGCCGGATACTCCGGCACGGCTTCCGCCTGGAACCCCTGCTCGGCCCACTGCTGCTCGGCGGCGAACTGCTGCTCCGCGAACTGCTGATCGCCCTCCGGCATCGGCGCCGGCTGTTCTATGGGCGGCTCCTGGGCGTGCGCCTCTTCGACGGCCGCCGGACCCGCGTGCGCCCCCGGAGTCCCGTACCCGCCCGGAGCCTCCGACGGCACCGGCTGGGGGTCTCCCCACGCGCCCTGGGCACTCGGCATCAGCAACAGGTCCTCGTCCTCGGTGGTCGCGCCCGCTGAGGGGGCCTGGTACGGGTACGCGCCCGGAGCGGGGATGCCCGGCTGCTCCACCGTGCCCGCGTTCTCCGGCAGTACCTCGCCCGGGACCTGGCCGGTGTCAGTCATGCGTACCCCTCGCCCATTGGTTGTGCTCCTTCGGCCCTTCACCGGGGCGCCCGTTCCGCGGCGCCGCCGGCGCCCGTCAGGAACAACGAGCGTGGGCGCCGTGCGGCACGAATGGCCGACGGTCGGCACGTCGTGCGTCCTCCCGGATCCGCCGTATCACATCAGGGTCCAAAACGGTCCCCTTTTCCGGACATTGACGAACGAAGCGACGAACGACCGGCTGCGGTACAACGATCGGCCAGCCTACCTCCCGCCGTCCGGCAGGAGGGCGGGGGGCGTGGTCAGGGGCCCGGTCAGGCGGCGTTCTCCGGCCGCTGCGCCGAGAGGAGAAAGACGACGGAGCGCTCACGCTCCGCCCAGTCGCCGGTGTCCATGCCGACGGACTGGAGCAGCACGCACTCCACCGCGTAGCCGCCCTCGCGCAGCGCGGTGGCGATCGCCTCGGCCTCGTCGCGGGTCGCCGCGTGCGTGACGATGCGCTCGGGCCTGCGGTCGGCGCAGGCGATGACGACGTCCACGCCACCGCCGCCTATCCGTACGACGTCGGGCTCGGGCAGCCGTTCCAGCACGTGCGGCGCGCGGCCCTGGACGACCTGGAGCTGGACGCCGGCGCGGCGGGCGGCCGCCGCGGTGCTCGCGCAGGCGCCCGGTTCGTCGTCCACCGCGATGACGGCGGCGCCGAAGCGGGCCGCCTCGGCGGCGATCGCTCCGCTGCCGGAGCCGATGTCCCAGATCAGGTCGCCGGTGCGGGCACCGATCCTGGCGAGTTGGGCGGCGCGCAGCCAGGTCGACTCTCCCTCGTCCAACTCGATGCCGTACTCCTCGGTGGGCAGTGCCCAGCCGCGGGCGGCGGCCGGGTAGCCGGGGTCGCGTCCCGCGATCCAGCCGCTCACCGGGGAGGCGGCGGTGCCGATGCCGCCGATGACGATGACGACGTTGGGGTCGCGCCAGTTGTGGTCGGCCGCCTTGTCCGAGGTGAGGACGGAAACCTGTTCGCGCTCGGTGCCCAGTTCCTCGCAGATGACGAAGGTGCGGTGAACGCCTTCGAGGAGCAGGGCGAGTTCGGCGGGTCCCGCGCCGGGTGAGGTGAGGACGGCGACCTTGGTGTGCGCCCGGCAGACGTTGACGGCGCGGCGCAGTGTTCGGGGATGGGCGGCGACGATCTGTGCGTCGTCCCAGGCCATGCCGGCCCGCGCGAAGGCGGCAGCCACGGCGGAGACCGCCGGGACCACTTCGACCTCGAGGCCGTGTTCGGGCGCGCGCAGGGTGCGTACGACGCCGAAGAAGCCGGGGTCCCCGTCGGCGAGGACGACGGCGCTGCCGCGGTGTCCCGCGATGTGGCGGGCCGCCAGGTCGATGCTGCCGAGCTGGATGCGCTCCGCGCTCTCCGGCACCTCGGGGAGGCTCAGGTGATGGGCGGCTCCGGCCACCAGCGTGGCGGCGGAGAGTGCGGACTCGGCTGCCGGGGTCAGGGGTGAGCCGTCCCAGCCGATCACCGTGACGCGGTCGGCCATGGTCGTCAGTCTCCCGGGGGTTGTCGCAGGCGGGGGCAGGCTGAGATTACCCGCCCGCCGCGTGCCGCTTCGCGGCGGCCCGGCTCCGAGCGGGCGCGGAGCGGCTGTCAGTTGCGGTCGGTGAAGGCCCCGTAGCCGCCGGCGTCGGCCATGTGGTCCGGGGCGCCTTCGAGGTCTTCGGGCAGCAGGCTCCAGACGATGAGGTCGGTGCGGATGTCCGTCCAGCCGCCGTCCTCGGTCTGGGTGCGCGCTATCCAGGCGTTGCGCAGCACGCCTTCGCTGATGCAGCCGATGTTCTGCGCGACCTGCTGGGAGGCGGTGTTGTTGGCCGGGGTGCGCAGCTCGATGCGTTCGAACTCCTGGTCGCGGAAGAGCCATTGGGCGACGGCCAGCAGTGATTCTGTGGCGTATCCCTCACCGCGCGCCCAGGAGGCGGTGACGTAGGCCGCCTGGGCCGCGCGGACGCGCCAGTCGGTGCTGTGCAGCCGTACGAAGCCGACGAGCCGCTGGGTGAGGAATTCGTTGACGGCGAAGACGATGCCGCGCCCCTGGGTGCGTTCCGCGGGGGCGATCCTCCTGACCCAGGCCTCCGCGTTCTCCCGGGTGTACGGATACGGCACGGACGTCCACGCGGTGACCATCTCGTCGTTCATCATCTCGATGTGCGCGGGGATGTCGGCGGGCCGGAAGGCCCGCAGCACCAAGCGCTCCGTGCTGATGGAAACGTCCGGAAAGGTGGTAGTCATGCGCAGCTCCATGCCTCAGTCCGTCGTAAACGCACAGCATGCAGCATGCGGTGGGGGGTGCGCATCGCGCACCCCCCCGCACTACTTGACGGGTCCGGAGGCGGGAATGACGGAGCCTTCGTAGGTGTCGTCGATGTACTTCCTGACCTCGGGCGAGTTGAGCAGCTCGGCGAGCTTGAGCACACGCGGGTCCTTCTCGTTGCCCTTCTTCACGGCGAGGAAGTTGGCGTACGGGTTGTCCCCGGCACTCTCCACGGCCAGGGCGTCCGTGGCCGGCTTGAGCTTCGCCTCGACCGCGTAGTTGCCGTTGATGACGGCGGCGTCGACGTCGTTGAGGGCGCGGGGCAGCGTGGCGGCCTCCAGCTCCTTGAACTTCAGGCCCTTGGCGTCCGCGACGTCGGAGAGGTTGCCGTCGGAGCCGACGCCGTCCTTCAGCGTGATCAGACCGTTGTCGGCGAGGAGGCGCAGCGCGCGGCCCTCGTTGGTGGTGTCGTTCGGTACGGCGACGGTCTTGCCGGAGGTGAGGCCCTTGAGGTCGTCGGTCTTCTTGGAGTAGAGGCCGAGGGGCTCCAGGTGGACGTTGACGACGGGCACGATGTGGGTGCCCTTCTTCTTGTTGAAGTCGTCGAGGTACGGCTTGTGCTGGAAGTAGTTGGCGTCGACCTCACCGCTCTCGGTGGCGGTGTTCGGCAGCACGTAGTCGGTGAACTCCTTGACTTCCAGCTTGAGTCCGGCCTTCGCGGCCAGGTTCTTCCTGACGAAGTCGAGGATGTCGGCGTGCGGGACCGGGGACGCTGCCACGACGAGCGGCTTCGACGCGTCGGCCGTGCCGTCCTTCCCGGACGAGGCGCCCGGGTCTGAGGAGGTGCCGCAGGCGGTGAGGACGAGGGCGGAAGCAGCGGCGGCGGCAACCGCGGTGAAGGTGAGTTTCGTGCGCACGAAAAGTGCCTCTCTCAGTGTGTCGGACATGGGGGGTGGGGGGTGCGTGGGGAAGTCAGGAGGTGGCGCGGACGCGGCGGGCCAGCAGCCGTACGGCGAGGTCGCCGATCAGCTGGATCACGGTCACGATGACGATCAGGACGACGACCGTCGCGATCATGAAGCCGTTCTCGAAGCGCTGGAACCCGTAGGTGACGGCCTTGGATCCGAGCCCTTCGCCGCCGACGGCGCCGGCCATGGCCGAGTAGCCGATCAGCGCGATGACGGTGGTGGTGGCGCCGGAGACGAGCGACGGCAGGGCCTGCGGGAGCAGCACCTTGCGGACGATGGTGGGGATGGAGCCGCCCATCGCCTGGACGGCCTCGACCAGTCCGTGGTCGACCTCGCGGATCGCCGTCTCCACCAGGCGGGCGAAGAAGGGGATGGCTCCGATCGCCAGCGGCACGATCATCGCGGTGGGACCGATGAAGGTGCCGACCACCAGTGTGGTGAAGGGGATCAGCGCGATCAGCAGGATGATGAACGGCAGCGAGCGGCCGACGTTCACGATCGCGCCCACGATCTTGTTCACCGGGGTGTTCTGCAGTAGTCCGCCCTTGTCGGTGAGGACGAGCAGGATGCCGATGGGCAGTCCGCCGGCGACGGTGACGAGCCCGGACCACAGCACCATGTAGAGGGTGTCCACGGTGCCCTGGGCCAGCAGGGGCTGCATCTGCGACCAGGTCACTTGGCATCTTCCTTCACGGGCGCCGCGCCGGTCGCGGAAACGGTCTCGAGCTGGAGCCCCTGCTCGCGCAGGAATCCGATCGGCACGACGTTGTCCTCGTAGCGGCCGGGCAGTTCGACGCGCATGCGGCCGATCTGGCGTCCGTTGACGGTGTCCATGGCGGCGCCCAGGATCGAGATGTCGATGTTGTACGTACGGGAGAGCTGGGAGATCACGGGCCGTCCCGCGGTGTCGCCGTGGAAGGTGATGTCGATGACCGTACGGCCGGGGTCCGAGGGCGCGCCGCCGACCGGGAACAGCTCACGTGCCAGCTCGGATCCGCCGGTGGCGAGCAGTTCGCCGACCGTGCCGGACTCGACGATTCTTCCTCCGCGCATCAGCGCGGCCGAGTCGCAGATGGTCTTCACGACGTCCATTTCGTGCGTGATGAGCAGGATGGTCAGGCCGAGCTGCTGGTTGAGGTCGCGCAGCAGCTGGAGGATCGAGCGGGTCGTCTCGGGGTCGAGGGCGCTGGTGGCCTCGTCGGAGAGGAGCACCTGGGGGTTGCCGGCCAGGGCGCGAGCGATCCCGACCCGCTGCTTCTGCCCGCCGGAGAGCTGCGCGGGGTAGGACGCGGCCTTGTCGGCGAGGCCGACCAGGTCGAGCAGTTCCAGGGCGCGCGTGGAGCGTTCGCGGCCGGAGACGCCGAGGATCTCCAGCGGCAGTCCGATGTTGTCCTTGACGGTGCGCGAGGAGAGCAGGTTGAAGTGCTGGAAGACCATGCCGATCGAACTGCGCGCCCGGCGCAGTTCCTTGCCGGCCCGGCGGCCGCGGCCCGCGAGGGCGGTGAGGTCCTGGCCGGCGACGGTCACGGTGCCGGCGGTGGGCCGCTCCAGGAGATTGACGCAGCGGATGAGCGAGGACTTGCCCGCGCCGCTCCTGCCGACGACGCCGAACACCTCACCTTCGCGTACGTGCAGGTCGACGCCGTCCAGGGCGGTGACTTCGCGGTCCGGGGCGTGCGCTGACCGGTAGACCTTGGTCAGGCCCGTAGTCGTGATCACAGGGGTATCCGTCACTGTCGAGTGCGCGGCGAAGTGTCAGCCGGGCACGGGGCATTCGTCATTCGGGGCGGGGGCGGGGCACGTCCGGGAGCGGGACGGCGAGACGCGGCCCACGGCCGTCAGGGCGTGGGCGGGCGGTCTGTCCGTGGACTGCCGGGGCTCGCTTCGGGGCGCGAGAAAGTCAGGCGGGGACCCTCAGTGGGCGCACATTCGACACAGACAACGAGCACCGGGCGTCAACATCGCCTCGGTCGCGGTGGCGCGCTCGCTCGTCGTGGTCATGCGGGTAAGTAAAGCAGACGTCAAGACGAACCCAGGAAGATCGTCCGTATAGCGGACAGTTCCTTCATCACATCCGGCCCGTCCACGGCGTTCCGCTCCGTCTGTCCGCTCCGTTCCACGCCCTTCGCTCTCTCCGGGGGCGCGCGCGGCGGACCCTTCGGGACGTAATACGCTCGGGCTCATGCTTGTCGCCCTGACGATCGCGGTGTCGGTGACCGCGCTCGCCCTCGCCGCCTGGTGCGGTTTCGCCGCGTACCGGGACCAGCCCACGAAGGACTGGCACTTCATCGGCATGGCCGTCGTGTCGGTGCTGGCGCTGGCGCAGCTGGTGGTCGGGATCGTGCAGCTGGCCCGCGGCCAGGAGGCCGACCAGGGCACGGTGATCTTCGTTTCGTATCTGGTCGGCGCCGTATTGGCGATCCCCGCGGCGGGCTTCCTGTCGCTGACCGAGCGGACGCGATGGGGCTCGGTGACGGTCAGCGCGGGTGCGGTCGTCCTGGCCGTGCTGGAAGTACGGCTCTACGACATCTGGGGACACTGACGATGGACACGACGGCGACCGGCGCGACCCCGGAGACACGGCCGGAGCGGAGCCCGGGGGCGCGGCGCGAGCGCCTGGTCCGGGGCCCCGGGGTGCTGCTGGTCTGGCTCTACGGTGTGATGTCGGTGGGCGCGGTGTCCCGGTCGGTCTACCAGATCGCCACCGACTACGGGCGCGCCCCGCTGTCCTATCTGCTGTCCGCCGCCGCGGGCGCGGTGTACGTGTTCATCACGTACACGCTGGTACGCGGTGGAGAAACGGCGCGGAAGGTGGCGCTGGTGTGCTGCGCCGCCGAACTCTTCGGCGTACTCGCCGTCGGTACCTGGACGCTGATCGAGCCGTCGGTCTTCGCGGACCACACCGTCTGGACCTGGTACGGCATGGAATACCTCTTCATCCCGGTGGCCCTGCCCGTCACCGGCATCATGTGGCTGCTCGCGTCCCGGCGGGGTCAGGACCTTCCCAGGCCCTGACCCCGGAGCCATGGCGGCCGGCGCCTCAGACGCCGGCCGCGTGCAGCCCGGCCTTCGCGTCCTTCCGCAGGGTGACGACCGTCAGACGGGGGCCCGCCTCCTCGCTGGAGACCGGCACATAACCGCGGCCGCGGTACAGGCGCAGGTTCCCCTCGTTGCGGTGGCCGGTGACGAGCTGGAAGCGCTCGACCGACGGCTCCGCAGCGAAGTGGGCCTCGATCGCGTCGAGCAGCCGGCCGCCCAGGCCGTGCCTGCGCAGGCGCGGGTGGACGATCAGCCGGGAGATCCCGGCGGTGCCCGTCGCGTCGGCCACGCCCCGTACGGACGCCACCACTTCGTCGCCGAGCCGGGCCACCAGACCGTGCCCGCCCTCCAGCTCGGTGCGCAGTTCGTCGAGGGTCTGGGTGAGCGGCGCGATGGAGTAGTCGCCGTACACCTCGGCCTCGTTCTGGTAACACAGGTACTGCAGCTTCAGGATGTGCTCCGCGTCCTGCGCTTTCGCCGCTGAGATGGTCACGCTCATGCCCATGTGTGCATGCCTCCCGCTCACCTGGTTCGCCGGTTGTCTACCGCTCCTTTCCCCCGACTTCCGGAGCCGCAACCTCCGCCGCCAGCATTCGGCGCAGGCATCCCAGACATCGGGAACGCATCGGCCCCAGACTCCCCTGTGAGATACCCAACTGCCCGGCGATCTCGCGGTAGGTGGGGTCCTGCGACGAGAGCATCGCGGTCAGTACCGGAGGGCAGAGGCCCGGCGTACGGGCGATCGCCGCGCGGAGCACGCGGTGCCGTTCCGCACGCAGCGCGACGGGCTCAGGGCCCCATTCGGGGTTCGTGGCGGGGTCGTTGCCGTGTGCGCGCGGGGGCGGGTACGGCCGCTCCCTGGCAGCCGTACGCCGGGCTCTGCGCGCTTCGGCCCGTACGGCGGTGCGCACCCAGCGCGCGGCGTCGAGGGGCGGGCCCTCGCGCTCCAGCCGCTCCAGCAGCCTTACCCACACGGCCTGTTCGAGGTCCCGGGGCTCCGTGCAGGCCGCGGGCGCCTCGGCCCTCGCCTCGGCGCGTACGAGCGGGGACAGCGCGCCGATGACGGCGTCGGACGCGGAGCGCGGGGCGGGGGTGCTTTCAAGGCAGGTCATGTCCGGCGGGACGTCCCGCCGGACATGACGGTTGCTCCCCGGACCAGTCATCACCCGACCGGGGGACGGTGGATCAGCGGCTGACGAAGTCCGCGCGGGCCAGCAGGCCGGTGTCCGCGTTGTCGGTGAAGATGCCGTCGATGCCCGTCTCGAAGTACGCCTTGAACGCTCCGAAGGCGTCGCCGTACGCGTTGGGGTCGCTGCCGCGCCGGAAGTCCGCGGGCAGGAAGGTGTTCTCGTTGCGCATGGTGTACGGGTGCAGGAGCAGGCCCTCGGCGTGCGCGTCCCTGACGAGCGTGGTCGGCTCCGTCAGCCTGCCCGAGGCGTCCCTGGGGATGATCAGGTCGAGCGTCGGGCCGATGCCCTGCGCGAAGGACGCCAGCCATGCCAGGCCCTTGGGCGTGACCAGGTCGTCGACCGTACGGGGGTCTCCCGCGACCTTGAAGTCCCACGGAGTGGTGCCGGCCGCGTCGAGCAGGACGACCCGGGGCGCGTCGACGAGCCGCGCCATCCGCCGCATGCTGTCCGGCTCGAAGGACTGGAGGAAGACAGGCGCGTCGGCGCGGTCGCGGCCGTACCTGCGCAGCAGCTTCGCGAAGCGCTCCTCCAGGCCGAGGCCGATCCCCCGGAAGTAGGTGGGGTGCTTGGTCTCCGTGTACAGCCACACGGGCCGGCCGCGGCGCCGGCCCTCGTCCTCCGCCCAGCGCAGGACCTCCTCGTAGGTGGGGATCTCCCAGTGACCGTCGTAGAGGGTGTTGTGCGGACGGTTCGCGGGGATACGTTCCTTCGCGCGCAGCGTCTTGATCTCGGCGAGGGTGAAGTCCTCGCTGAACCAGCCGGTGATGCTCACACCGTCGACGATCTTGGTGGTCTTGCGTCCCGCGAACTCCGGGTGGTCCGCGACATCGGTCGTCCCGGTGATGTCGTTCTCGTGACGGCAGACCAGATGGCCGTCCTTGGTGGGGACGAGGTCCTGCTCGATCACGTCCGCGCCCATGTCCAGCGCCAGCTGGTACGAGCCGAGAGTGTGCTCGGGGCGGTAGCCGGAGGTCCCGCGGTGCCCGACGATCGTGGGCACGGGCAGCCCGGGACGCGGGGAGCCGTGCCCGGCGCGGGGTCGCTCCGCGGCCTGCGCCGAGGCGGCCCGCGCGGTGGCCGGCAGTGCCACAGCGGCGGAGCCGAGCACGGCCGCTCCCAGTACGGTCCGCCGTCCGGGCGTGTTCCGCGCACCCTGTGTCATGAACTCTCCTTGGTCCTGGACGTTTCGCTCACCGAACGCGCTTCGAGCGTAGGCGGATTCGCCTCCCGAACATCAGAACGCGCGCGAACGTCGCACAAACAAACACACGTCAACAATGTGTATCCGTCCTGTGAACCCGATGTGCGATCACCCGTGACCCGCGAGTATCGTCCTCAACTGCACAGACTTCGTGCCCGTTCAGCACCGCCACGACCCGGAGGACCCGTTGTCCCGCTTCACGTTCATCAAGGCAACGCTCGGATCCCTTGTGCGCCTGATGTTCCGGATCCGGGTGGAAGGCGCGGGAAACATCCCCGGGGACGGCCCTGTCATCCTCGCCGGCAACCACCTGACGTTCATCGACTCGATGATCCTTCCGCTGGTCTGCGACCGGCAGGTCTTCTTCATCGGCAAGGACGAGTACGTCACGGGCAAGGGCATCAAGGGCCGTGCCATGGCGTGGTTCTTCACCGGCGTCGGCATGATCCCGGTGGACCGAGACGGCGGTCGCGGCGGTGTCGCGGCGCTGATGACCGGCAGCCGCGTGCTGGAGGGGGGCAAGATCTTCGGTATCTACCCGGAGGGCACCCGCTCCCCCGACGGCCGGCTCTACCGCGGCCGTACCGGCATGGCGCGCCTGACGCTGATGACGGGCGCGCCCGTCGTCCCCTTCGCGATGATCGGCACGGACAAGCTCCAGCCGAACGGCAAGGGCATGCCGCGCTCGGGCAAGGTGACGGTCCGCTTCGGGAAGCCGATGGAGTTCTCGCGCTACGACGGCATGGAGCGTGACCGGTACGTGCTGCGCGCCGTGACCGACTCGGTGATGACCGAGGTCATGCGGCTGGGCGGCCAGGAGTACGTGGACATGTACGCCACGAAGGCGAAGGCGGCCTGACCGCCATCGGCTGAGGACCGCAGTCTTCGAGGCCCCGGGCCGCCTGTGGACAGGCGGCCCGGGGCCTTCGGCCGTTTCCGGCTACTTCTTCGCGTCGGACCAGGCGCGCTGGATCACCAAGTCGGCCTTGACCTCTGCGAGTTGCACGGCGACCGCCGAAGGGGCGGTACCGCCGCGGCCGTTACGGGAAGCCAGCGCGCCGTGCACGTTGAGGACCGACCTGACCTCCGGCGTGAGGTGCTCGGAGATCTTGGCGAACTGCTCGTCGGTGAGCTGGTCGAGCTCGATGCCCTGGGCTTCGCACTCCTTGACGCACTCGCCCGCGACCTCATGCGCGACCCGGAACGGCACGCCCTGCTTGACCAGCCATTCGGCGATGTCCGTGGCGAGCGAGAAGCCGGCCGGGGCCAGCTCTTCCAGCCGGGCGCGGTTGACCGTGAGCGTGGCCATCATGCCGGTGAACGCCGGGAGCAGCACCTCCAGTTGGTCGCAGGAGTCGAAGACCGGCTCCTTGTCCTCCTGGAGGTCGCGGTTGTAGGCGAGCGGCAGCGCCTTCAGCGTGGCCAGCAGACCCGTCAGATTGCCGATGAGGCGGCCCGACTTGCCCCGGGCCAGTTCGGCGATGTCCGGGTTCTTCTTCTGCGGCATGATCGAGGAGCCGGTGGAGAACGCGTCGTGGAGCGTGACGAAGGAGAACTCCTTCGTGTTCCAGAGGATGACCTCTTCGGCGATCCGCGACAGGTTGACCCCGATCATCGCGGTGATGAAGGCGAATTCGGCGACGAAGTCCCGCGAGGCGGTGCCGTCGATGGAGTTGCCCGCGGAGCCGCGCTCGAAGCCGAGGTCCGCGGCGACCGCCTCGGGGTCGAGGCCGAGCGAGGAGCCCGCCAGGGCGCCGGAACCGTACGGGGAGACCGCCGTGCGCTTGTCCCACTGCCGCAGCCGCTCGGCGTCCCGGGACAGCGACTGGACGTGGGCCAGCACATGGTGGGAGAAGAGGACGGGCTGGGCGTGCTGGAGGTGCGTACGGCCCGGCATCGCGACGGCCGGGTGCGCCTCGGCGAGGCCGACCAGCGCGTCCTGGAGTCCGGCGATCAGGCCGCCGATGATCCGGGCGTGGTCACGGAGGTACATCCGGAAAAGCGTGGCGACCTGGTCGTTGCGGGAGCGGCCCGCGCGCAGCTTACCGCCGAGATCGGGACCGAGCCGCTCCAGCAGGCCGCGTTCCAGGGCGGTGTGGACGTCCTCGTCGGCGATGGTGCCGGTGAACGAGCCGTCGGCGACGGCGGCTTCCAGGTCGTCGAGCCCGGCCTGCATCCGGGCCAGCTCGTCATCGGTGAGCAGCGCCGCCTTGTGGAGCGCGCGGGCGTGGGCGCGGGAGCCGGCGATGTCGTACGGCGCGAGCCGCCAGTCGAAGTGGACCGAGGCCGAGAGGGCCGCCAGCGCGTCCGACGGGCCGTCCGCGAACCGGCCGCCCCACAGCCGGACATCACCGTTGTTGCTGCTCACTGCTGCTCCTCAGAAGGGGTGGGAAAACGAACGCCTCCCCGCCGCGAAGGACGGGGAGGCGGCTGTCGTACGGCAGGTGTATCAGGCGAGGTCGCGGCGCGCGGCGATCTTGGACGAGAGGCCGAAGATCTCGATGAAGCCCTGGGCCTTGGACTGGTCGAAGGTGTCGCCCGAGTCGTAGGTCGCCAGGTTGAAGTCGTACAGCGACTGGTCGGACTTGCGGCCGGTCACCACGGCGCGGCCGGCGTGCAGGGTCATCCGGATGTCACCGGTGACGTGCTGGTTGGCCTCGTTGATGAAGCCGTCCAGGGCGCGCTTGAGCGGCGAGAACCACAGGCCGTCGTAGACCATTTCGCCCCAGCGCTGCTCGACCTGCCGCTTGTAGCGGGCGAGTTCACGCTCGACGGTGACGTTCTCCAGCTCCTGGTGCGCGGTGATCAGCGCGATCGCGCCGGGAGCCTCGTACACCTCACGGGACTTGATGCCCACGAGCCGGTCCTCGACCATGTCGATCCGGCCGATGCCCTGGCCGCCGGCCCGCTCGTTGAGCTGCTGGATCGCCTGGAGGACGGTGACGGGCTTGCCGTCGATGGCGACCGGGACGCCCTCCTTGAAGGAGATGACGACCTCGTCGGCCTCACGCGCGACGGCGGGGTTCTCGGTGTACTCGTAGATGTCCTCGATCGGCGCGTTCCAGATGTCCTCCAGGAAGCCCGTCTCGACGGCGCGTCCGAAGACGTTCTGGTCGATGGAGTACGGGGACTTCTTGGTGGTGGCGATCGGGAGGTTCTTCTCCTCGCAGAAGGCAATCGCCTTGTCCCGGGTCATCGCGTAGTCGCGGACCGGGGCGATGCACTTCAGGTCGGGGCCGAGCGCGGAGATACCGGCCTCGAAGCGCACCTGGTCGTTGCCCTTGCCGGTGCAGCCGTGGGCCACGATGCCGGCGCCGTGCTTCTGGGCGGCGGCCACGAGGTGCTTGACGATCGCGGGCCTGGAGAGAGCCGAGACCAGCGGGTAGCGGTCCATGTAGAGGGCGTTGGCCTTGATCGCCGGGAGGCAGTACTCGTCGGCGAACTCGTCCTTGGCGTCCGCGACCTCGGCCTCGACCGCACCGCAGGCGAGCGCGCGCTTGCGGATGACGTCCAGGTCCTCGCCGCCCTGGCCGACGTCCACGGCGACGGCGATGACCTCGGCGCCCGTCTCCTCGGCGATCCAGCCGATGGCGACGGAGGTGTCCAGGCCGCCCGAGTAGGCGAGTACGACGCGCTCGGTCACGGGTATCTCCTTACGATGCATTCACTGATGGGTATAACTATGCAGTGGTCCGTATGCTTTGTCAAAGTGCCTGGTGAGAGGCCCAGCGGCGCGGTGTGCTCCGCTCGTTCGGGTGGCGCCGGACCCGGACGGCCCAGGATGTGCGGCCGGTGGCGGTCCTCCGGCATACCGTCCTGAGCATGCGTATCGCTCTGGTTCTCGGTTCCGTCCTGCTCACGGTCGTCGGCGCGACCGGCGCCTCGCCCGGGGAGCCGCCGCTGCCCGCGCGGATGGCGGACACCGGTGGCGGCAGCCAGCTGATCACCGCTGAGGCCGCGAGTACGTCGGCGACCAGCGGGCGCCTCACCTGGTGGGACCGGCGCGGGGACTCGTGGGTGGCCGCCGGGTCCGCGCCGGCTCGGTTCGGGTCCGGCGGTCTGGTCGAGGGCGAGGCGCGACAGCAGGGCACATCGACCACGCCGACCGGTCTTTACGACCTGCCGTTCGCGTTCGGGATCGCGCCGCCGCCCGCCGGGACCACGTACGCCTACCGGCCGGTGACGGACGCGTCCTGGTGGTGCGAGGACAACGCCTCGCGGGCGTACAACCGGTGGGTCGAAGGGCTGCCCGCCGACTGCCGGCCCGGCGAGGCCGAGCATCTGGCCGACTACACGGTCCAGTACGCGCGCGCCCTGGTGGTCGGCTACAACTACGACCGCCCGGTGCACGGCCGCGGCGCCGGGATCTTCCTGCATGTGAACGGCAAGGGCGCGACGGCCGGCTGCGTCTCCGTACCGGCGGAGGCCATGAGCGCGATCCTGAGCTGGGCGGATCCGCGCCGTGAGCCGCACATCGCGATGGGGACGACGTCCGGGAGCACCGCGATCACTCGCTACTGAGAGGGTCGCAGGAGGCCACCGAGGGCTGTCGGTCCGACAGCCCTCGGAGCCCGGCCGCCGGGCCCGGCGGAAAAAATCCGCCGGACGCTATGGACCGGCCCGATGGGCCGAGCCTAGTGTTCGGACATGCCTGGACAGGTCCACAAACACCATCACATAGCCCGGGTCCTGGAGGACGAGATCCGCGCCGGGATCCACTCCGCCGGTGACCGGCTGCCCGGCGAGCACGCGCTCCGGCAGCGGTTCGGCGTGAGCCGCACGACGCTGCGGCAGGCGCTGCGGGTCCTCGGTGAGCAGGGACTGATCGCCACGCACGCGGGGATCGGCTCCTTCGTCACCTTCGACGGTACCCCGCTGGACAACCGGCTCGGCTGGACCCGGGCACTGGCCGGTCAGGCGGTCGAACTGACCACCGAGATCCTGCGCTTCGAGACGGTCGCCGATCAGGAACTGGCCGTTCTCCTCGGCATACCGTCGACCGCCTTCGTCGCCCTCGACCGGGTCAGACGGCTCTCCGACGGGCAAGGAGTCTCGCTCGAACGCAGCAGAGTCCCCGCCGTCGGAGACCTCGCCCGGCTTCCCGAGCGCGGCCTCGACGGCGGCTCGCTGAGCAGGACACTGATCAGCGCGGGCCGCCTCACCCACTCCGGCGAGGGAAAGGTCTCGGTCCGCGGGACGGACGCGGCGGAGGCCGCCGTACTGGGCCGCTCCCCCGGGGAACCGTTCCTCCACCTGGACCAGGTATACCGCGCCGCCGACGGCACCGTGATCGAGCAGGTCAGCAGCCTGCTGGACCCCGTCAGATTCCACCTGCACGTCCGATCGGGCCGAGGAGGCCAGCTGTGACCGACCGACACGACCGCGCGCTCGGCGCGTACTACGGACTCGCCCTCGGCGACGCGCTGGGCATGCCCACCCAGGTGATGTCCCGGGAGGAGGTCGTACGGGTCTACGGAACCCTCACCGGCTTCGAACCCGCCCGGCCCGACAACCCGGTCAGCGCGGGCATGGCGGCCGGCTCCGTCACCGACGACACCGACCAGGCCGTCATCGTCGGCAGGCTGCTCGCGGAGGGACACGGCAGGATCGATCCGCTGCGCCTCGCCCGTGAACTCCTCGACTGGGAGAAGGAGATGAAGGCCAAGGGCTCCTTCGACCTTCTCGGCCCCTCCACCAAGGCCGCGCTGGACGCCGTCTCGCGCGGTGTGCCGGCCCGCGAGGCGGGACGGTACGGCTCGACCAACGGCGCCGCCATGCGCGTCACCCCGGTCGGGATCGCCTTCGCCGCGGATCCTGTCGAGGACTTCCTCGACCATGTCGTGGAGTCCTGCCAGGTCACCCATGACACGACCGTCGGCATCGCGGGCGCCGCGGCCGTCGCCGCCGCCGTCAGCACGGGAGTCGGTGGCGGCACGCTCGACGAGGCCGTCCGCGCGGCCGTCACCGCCGCGCGGGCCGGCGCCCGGCGCGGGCACTGGATCGCGGGCGCCGACATCGCGTCCCGTATCGCGTGGGCGTGCGAGCTGGTACGGGGGCTGCCCGAGACCGAGGCCCTGGACCGGATCTGCGCGCTCGTCGGGACGAGCGTGGCCAGCCAGGAGTCCGTACCCGCCGCCTTCGCGGTGCTCACCGTGGCCGGCGGCGACCCGTGGCGCAGCGCGCTGCTCGCCGCCAGTCTCGGCGGTGACAGCGACACCATCGGCGCGATCGCGGGCGCGGTCACCGGTTCCGTCGCGGGGCTGTCCGCGCTGCCCGAGGACGCCGTACGCACGCTCCGTACCGTCAACGATCTCGAACTGGAGCCGCTGACGGACCGCTTGCTCGCGCTGCGCCGGCCGCGGCCCGCCGCTTCCGCGTGACCCCGCGTATCCCCGCCCCTTCGTACCTTGCTAGGAGGTTCCGTCATGACCCGTTCGGAGTCGAACGATCGCGTCGGCACCATTGAGACCCGGGGCATCGAGCCCGTCCCCGACAACGAACGTCACGGCCACGCCGGGCAGATGTTCTGGACGTGGTTCGCCGCCAACATCTCCCTCCTCGGGCTGCCGCTCGGTGCGACGCTCGTCGCCTTCCGGGGGCTGAACATCTGGCAGGCGATTCTGGTCGCCGTCGTCGGCTCCTTCGGGTCGTTCGCGCTGGTGGGCGTGTTGAGCCTGGCGGGCAAGAAGGGCGGCGCGCCCGCGCTGACCCTCTCCAGGGCGGTCTTCGGGCAGCGCGGCAACGCGGGGCCGACCCTGATCAGCTGGCTGAGCCGGGTCGGCTGGGAGACGATCACCACGACCACCGCCGCGTACGCCCTGCTCGCGCTGCTCGGCATCGTCTTCGGGGTGGACCAGAACACCGTGCTGACCCTGGTGTGTCTGCTGGTCTTCATCGTCTGCACACTGCTGATCAGCGGTCTCGGCCACGCCACCATCATGTGGATCAACAAGTGGGCCACGGTCGTCTTCGGTCTGCTGAATCTGATCGTGATGGGCTTCCTCGTGGCGACCGTCGACTGGGCCAAGGTCCTCGACGCGCCCACGGGTCCGAGCAGCGGGGTCATCGCCGGTATCGGCTTCATCGCGGCGGGCACCGGTATCGGCTGGGCCAACGCCGGTGCGGACTACGCCCGTTACCTGCCGCGCGCGATCCCGGGCCGGCGGCTGGTCACGGCCTCCGCGTTCGGCGCCGGGATTCCGCTCGTGCTGCTGATCTCACTCGGCTCGCTGCTGTCGGCGGGCGACACGACGCTTGCGAGCGCCGCCGATCCGGTGGCCGCCATCAACGGGATGCTGCCGTCGTGGATGGCGATCCCGTACCTGATCGCGGCCTTCGGCGGACTGCTGATGTCGAACCACCTCTCCACGTACTCTGCCGGGCTCACGATGATCACGCTGGGCGTGCGGGTGCCGCGACCGCTGGCCGTCGGGCTCGATGTGGTGCTGATGTTCCTCGGCGGTATCTACTTCATGCTGATCGCCAAGGACTTCTACGGTCCCTTCTCCACCTTCCTGACGCTGCTCGCCGTGCCCATCTCGGCGTGGGTCGGGGTGATCCTGGTGGACGCGCCGCGCCGCCGTACGTACGACCCGGCGGCCCTGATGGACACCACCCACACCAGCCGTTACTGGTACACCGGCGGCTTCCATCTGCCGGCCGTCCTCGCCTGGGCCGCGGCGATCGTGGCCGGACTGCTGTTCACGGAGGCGTCGACGAGCGCCGACGACGTCTGGTTCGCCGGTCCGTTCGCCGGCAGCTGGCTCGGCGTGAACGGGCTCGGCTGGGCGATCTCCATGGCCGTCGCCGCCGGGGTGTACGCGGTGTCCGGCGGTCGGCCCCGGACCGCGCCCGAGGCCCACTCCCCCGCGCTCCAGGAGGCCGGACGATGAGCCGCCTGGTGCTCGCGGGGAACGTCATCGCCGATCTGGTGATCGAGATCCCCGCGCTGCCCGAGCGCGGCGGTGACGTCATCGGCACCCGTACGGAACTGACGGCGGGCGGCGGCTTCAACACCCTGGTCGCGGCCGGCCGCCTCGGTACGGAAGCGGTCTTCGCCGGGCTGCACGGCACGGGCCCGTACGGCGACCTCGTGCGCGAAGCACTCGCGGCCGAGGGCATCCGGGCACTGCTGCCGGTCCGCGAGGACGGCGACACCGGGTTCACGGTGGCGATGGTCGACGCCGGAGGCGAACGTACCTTCGTCACCGGCTTCGGGGTCGACGCACGGCTGACCGAGGCCGATGTCGCCTCCGTGGAGCGGCAGTTGAGGCCGGGCGACCTGGTGCAGCTGTCCGGGTACGGTCTGGTGATGCCGGTCAACGGCCCGCTGCTGTCCCGCTTCACGGCCGCGCTGCCCGCGGACGTCACGGTCTGCTTCGATCCCGCGCCGCTGGTGGCGGACATCCCCCAGGCGCTGCTCGCGCCCGTACTCGCGCGTACGGACTGGCTCAGCTGCAACGCGCGCGAGGCGCGGCTGCTGTCGGGACACGCGGACCCCGGTACGGCCGCGAAGGCGCTCCGGGAGCGGCTGGCCCCGGGCGCGGGTGTGCTGGTACGGGCGGACAAGGACGGCTGCTGGCTGGCGGCACCGGGTTCGGCGGACGGTGGCGGGAGCGAGCCGGTGCATGTGCCGGGGTTCCCGGTGCGGGCCGTCGACAGCAACGGCGCGGGGGACGCGCACGTCGGCGCGTTCCTGGCGCTGCTCGGCCAGGGCTTCGATCCGCTGACGGCCGCGCGCGGCGCCAACGCGGCAGCGGCGTACGCGGTGACCCGGCGCGGCCCGGCGACCGCGCCTGACCGGACGGAGCTGATGGCGTTCCTCGGCGACGATCCGCTGGCGCAGCGGCTGGCCGGCCGCCGGGGCGGGAGCCGCCCAGCGGGTCGCCGTACGGATGGCCGCAGTGAGCGTGGGCCGTTGAGCGGATCACCGTAGGGTTGACCACGGTGCGCGGGCCGTTGACCGGGGCGCCGTACGGTCGGGCGCACGGCTGACCATGGCGAGCGGGGCCGCTGAGCGGGTCGCCGTACGGTGGCCACGGTGCGCGGCCCGTTGACCGGGTCGCCGTTCCGCCCGGGAGCCGCCCAGCGGGTCGCCGTTCCGACCGGGCCGTCAGCTGGAGCGGTCGCTCCGGGTCAGTTTCAGCAGGTGTTCCGCGAGCGCCTGGCCGCCCGCCGGGTCGCGGCTGATCAGCATCAGGGTGTCGTCGCCCGCGATCGTGCCGAGGATGTCGTTCAGCTCCGCCTGGTCGATGGCCGAGGCGAGGAACTGGGCGGCGCCCGGCGGTGTCCGGAGTACGACGAGGTTGGCCGAGGCCTCCGCGGAGATCAGCAGTTCGGCGGAGAGCCTGCGCATGCGCTCCTCCTTCGCCGACTCGCCGAGCGGGGCGTGCGGGGTGCGGTAGCCGCCCTCGCTGGGAACGGCGTAGATCAGCTCACCACCGGTGTTGCGGATCTTCACCGCGCCCAGCTCGTCCAGGTCGCGCGAGAGCGTGGCCTGCGTGACGCTCAGACCGTCGTCCGCGAGCAGTTTCGCCAGCTGGCTCTGGGAGCGCACGGGCTGCCGGTTGAGGATGTCCACGATCCGGCGGTGGCGGGCCGTGCGCGTCTGCGGCACGGACGGCCCGCCGTGCTCTGTGTCCTGGATCTCGGTCATCGCCGTCTCTCGGTCATCGTCGTCTCATTCTCCGGCTCGTCCGTCCTCGTCCCCCTGTGCCGCGTCGAGGACGCCGGGCAGCGCCCGGAGCAGGGCGTCCACCTCGTCGTCGCCGATGATCAGCGGTGGCATCAGCCGTACGACGCCGGGGGCGGGCACGTTCACCAGGAATCCGGCTTCCTGAGCCGCCTGCTGCACCCGGGGCGCTACCGGCTCGGTGAGCACGATACCCAGCAGCAGGCCGGAGCCGCGGACATGCGAGACCAGCGGATGGCCGATTCCCTCGATCCCGTCCCGCAGCTTCTCGCCGAGCCGCTTGACCTGGTCGAGCGCGCCGTCGGCGCCGAGCGTGTCCAGTACGGCGAGTCCGGCGGCGCAGGCGACCGGGTTGCCGCCGAATGTCGTGCCGTGGTGGCCGGGCAGCAGCAGGTCGGCGGCCGGGCCGAAGGCGATGGTCGCGCCGAGCGGCAGTCCGCCGCCGAGGCCCTTGGCGAGGGTGACGACATCGGGCTCGACGCCGTCGTGCGCCTGGTGCTCGAACCAGCTTCCGGTCCTGCCGACGCCCGTCTGGACCTCGTCGAGGACGAGCAGTGTGCCGGTGGCGCGGGTGATCTCGCGCGCGGCCTCCAGGTATCCCCTGGGCGGGACGACCACGCCGATCTCGCCCTGGATCGGCTCGATGATCACGAGCGCGGTCTCTTCGGTGACGGCCGCGCGGAGCGCCTCGATGTCGCCGTACGGGACATGTGTGACGTCTCCCGGCAGTGGCAGGAACGGTGTCCGCTTGCCCTGCTGGCCGGTGAGCGCGAGCGCGCCCATCGTGCGGCCGTGGAAACCGCCGTCGGTGGCGACCATGTGCGAACGGCCGGTCAGCCGGCCGATCTTGAACGCGGCCTCGTTGGCCTCCGCGCCGGAGTTGCAGAAGAACACCCTGCCGGGCCGGCCGAACAGCTGGATCAGCCGTTCAGCGAGGGCGACGGGCGGTTCCGCGATGTAGAGGTTCGAGACATGTCCGAGCGAGGCGATCTGGCGGGAAACCGCTTCTACGACGGCGGGGTGGGCGTGTCCGAGGGCGTTCACCGCGATACCGGCGACGAAGTCGGTGTAGCGCGTGCCGTCCGCGTCCCAGAGCGTGGCGCCCTCACCGCGTACGAGCGACAGCGTCGGCGTGCCGTAGTTGTCCGCCATGACGCCCTGCCAGCGCTGGACGAATTCCTCGTTGCCGGTCACCGCGCTCCCCCTTCTGTTCCTGTGAGGTTGTGATCGGTCACGTCCCGCTCGGACTCGCTCTGGCCGTCGGGTACGACCATCGTGCCGATGCCCTCGTCGGTGAAGATCTCCAGCAGGATCGAGTGCTCGACCCGGCCGTCCAGGACGCGGGCGGTGTTGACGCCGTTGCGTACGGCGAACAGGCAGCCCTCCATCTTCGGCACCATGCCGCTGGACAGCTCGGGCAGCAGCTTCTCCAGCTGGGCGGCGGTGAGCCGGCTGATCACGTCGTCACTGTTCGGCCAGTCCTCGTAGAGGCCCTCCACGTCGGTCAGCACCATCAGCGTCTCGGCACCGAGCGCGGCGGCGAGCGCGGCGGCGGCCGTGTCGGCGTTGACGTTGTAGACGTGGTGGTCGTCGGCGCTGCGGGCGATGGAGGAGATGACCGGGATGCGGCCGTCCGCGAGCAGCGCCTCGATGGCGCCGGTGTCGATCTCGGTGATCTCACCGACCCGGCCGATGTCGACGAGTTCGCCGTCGATCCGCGGGCGGTGCCGGGTCGCGGTGATGGTGTGCGCGTCCTCACCGGTCATGCCGACGGCGAGCGGGCCGTGCTGGTTGAGCAGCCCGACCAGCTCGCGCTGGACCTGGCCGGCCAGCACCATCCGTACGACGTCCATCGCCTCGGGCGTGGTGACGCGCAGCCCCGCCTTGAACTCGCTGACCAGGCCGTGCCGGTCGAGCTGCGCGTTGATCTGCGGGCCGCCGCCGTGCACGACGACCGGCTTGAGCCCGGCCTGCCTGAGGAAGACGACGTCCTGCGCGAAGGCCGCCTTGAGTTCGTTGTCGATCATGGCGTTGCCGCCGAACTTGATGACGACGGTCTTGCCGTAGTGGCGCGTCAGCCAGGGCAGCGCCTCGATGAGGGTCTGCGCCTTGGGAAGCGCCGTGTGCTTGCGCGCGGTGGGCTGGGGGACGACGCCCCCGGCCTTCTCCGGGCCGTTCTCCTGGGCGCTCATGAGCTGTACGCGCTGTTCTCGTGGACGTAGTCGGCGGTGAGGTCGTTGGCCCAGATGACGGCCGACTCCGCGCCCGCGGCCAGATCCGCGGTGATCTTCACTTCGCGGTAGCGCATGTCGACCAGGTCGCGGTCCTCGCCCACCGAGCCGTTCTTGCAGACCCACACGTCGTTGATGGCCACGTTCAGCTCGTCGGGCTCGAAGGCCGCGCTCGTCGTACCGATCGCGGACAGCACCCGGCCCCAGTTGGGGTCCTCGCCGTGGATGGCGCACTTGAGGAGGTTGTTGCGGGCGATGGAACGTCCCACCTCGACGGCGTCGTCCTCGGACGCGGCGTTGATCACCTCGATCCGGATGTCCTTGGACGCGCCCTCGGCGTCGCCGATCAGCTGCCGCGCGAGGTCGGCGCAGACCGTACGGACCGCCTCGGCGAACTCGCCCTGGTCCGGGGTCACGCCGGAGGCGCCGGAGGCCAGCAGCAGCACGGTGTCGTTGGTCGACATGCAGCCGTCGGAGTCGACGCGGTCGAAGGTGGTACGGGTGGCCGCGCGCAGCGCCGTGTCCAGGGCGTGGCTCTCGACGTCCGCGTCGGTGGTGAGTACGACCAGCATCGTGGCGAGGCCCGGCGCGAGCATGCCGGCGCCCTTGGCCATCCCGCCGACCGTCCAGCCGGGGCCGCTCGCGACGGCGGTCTTGTGGACGGTGTCGGTGGTCTTGATGGCGATGGCGGCCTTCTCGCCGCCGTGCTCGGAGAGTTCGGCCGCGGCCTTCTCAAGTCCGGGCAGCAGCTTGTCCATCGGGAGGCGCAGACCGATCAGTCCGGTCGAGGCGACGGCGATCTCGCCCGCGCTGTGCCCGTCGAGGATCTCCGCCGCCTTCTCGGCGGTGGTATGGGTGTCCTGGAAGCCCTGCGGCCCCGTACAGGCGTTGGCGCCACCGGAGTTGAGAACGACAGCGCTCACCTCGCCGCCCTTGAGCACTTGCTCGGACCACAGGACGGGCGCGGCCTTGACACGGTTCGAGGTGAAGACACCCGCCGCGGCGCGACGCGGTCCCGTGTTGACCACGAGGGCCAGGTCGGGGCCGCCGTTCTCCTTGATCCCGGCGGCGATGCCCGCGGCCGTGAATCCCTTCGCTGCCGTGACGCTCAAGGTGCCACTCCGATCGTGGAGAGTCCGGTGTCCTCGGGGAGTCCGAGGGCGATGTTCATGCTCTGCACCGCACCACCTGCGGTGCCCTTCGCCAGGTTGTCGATGGCGCTGATCGCGATGATGCGTCCCACGGCCTCGTCGTACGTGACCTGGAGCTGTACGGCGTTGGAACCGTAGACGGACGCCGTGGCGGGCCACTGCCCCTCGGGGAGGAGCTGGACGAACGGCTCGTCGGCGAAGGCCTTCTCGTACGCGTCCCGTACGTCCTGGGCGCTCGTGCCCGGCTTCGCCCTGGCGGAGCAGGTGGCGAGGATGCCGCGGGGCATCGGGGCCAGCATCGGCGTGAAGGAGACGGCGACCCGCTCCCCCGCGGCGGCGCTGAGGTTCTGGATCATCTCGGGGGTGTGCCGGTGGCCGCCGCCGACACCGTACGGCGACATGGAGCCCATGACCTCGGAGCCGAGCAGATGCGGCTTGGCGGCCTTGCCCGCACCCGACGTGCCCGACGCGGCGGTGATCACGGCCTCGGGCTCCGCGAGCCCGGCCGCGTACGCCGGGAAGAGCGCGAGCGAGACGGCCGTCGGATAGCACCCGGGCACCGCGATGCGTTTGCTGCCGGCCAGCGCGGCACGCGCGCCGGGCAGCTCGGGAAGCCCGTAGGGCCAGGTCCCGGCGTGCGCGGAGCCGTAGAACCGCTCCCAGTCACCGGCGTCCTTCAGCCGGAAGTCGGCGCCCATGTCGACCACGAGCACGTCGTCGCCCAGCTGCTCGGCCACAGCGGCGGACTGCCCGTGCGGCAAGGCGAGGAACACCACGTCATGCCCGGCGAGCACCTCGGCGGTAGTCTCTTCGAGCGCCCGCCCGGCGAGCGGCAGCAGATGCGGCTGAAGCTCCCCGAGCCGCCGGCCGGCGTTGGAACTGCCGGTGAGCGCGCCGATCTCGACCCCGGGATGCGCGAGCAGCAGACGGAGCAGCTCCCCACCCGCGTACCCACTCGCCCCTGCCACCGCTGCGCGTACAGCCATCGAACACCCTCCTCGGTTAGGCATGACTATACGTTTCGCCGCAGGTTTATGCAATGAATGGCCGGGGGGCGTCCTCGGCACTGCGACCGAGATTTTTACTTGGAGGACGAGCGCAGTAGTTGGCGGATCTTGCTTCGGTAACGCTGCGTTGTTGAGACTTGGCCCTTGAGCGTTGCAGCTAACTTGTGCCTACCTGTGACTGAGCTCGGTAGATGGCCCTTGAGCATTCCGGTTGGCTTCTGTGCATGATGGGTGGCCCCGTATGAACCGCTGGATCACCGTCGAGGCTTCCGGTGGGCCGCCGGGCCAGCCATGATCAAGTTGCGGGGATTCGACGGTGGGGGTGTGACGTGGACTGGCGGACCGATCCGACGTTCGAGATGTGTCGGAGAGTGACGGACGGGGCGGACCTGGCCTCGTTCTCGGGGGGGTCCGTTCGACGTGCGGGCGGCGGTGGCCAGCATCCTGCCCGAGCCTCGACAGGCCTTGGACTTGGATGCCGTCCCGTGGGGTAACTTCCCCCATGGGTACGACGTCCGGGAGGCGGTTTCCCTCCTGCGCGCTGGCGGCGAACCGGTCGTGGACGCGACGGGTGTGCTGTGGGGCCTGTGCGCCGACGACAGCCGGGCCGCCGCTGCCCTTGCCGTGCCGTTCCTCATTCCCCTCGCCATCAACGCCCACCACCCACACCGCACCGCCGCCCTCGCAGTCCTCTCCGGCCCCGCCCGTGCCAGGCACCACGGCGTCGCCTCTCGCGAGGAATTCCTCCTCCACCGCAACGATTCCCGGCGCCACGCCCCCGATACCCACGACGACTACGGCTACGAGGTGACCGGCTACCCGGCCGGCTGGTCGGTGGCCGCCGCCCGAGCCGCGATCACCACCGCCACCACCGCGCTCCTGCCCCTTCTTGGAGACTCCGACCCCACCGTCCGCGTCGACGCCGCCTACGCCCTGGCGACCGCCGCCGATCCCGCCCACACCATCCGGACTGCCTTGGCCAGCGGATTCGCCACCGAAGGCGACGCCATGGTCCGCGCCGCCCTGCTCCTGGCCGCCGCCGAGATCACCCGGGCCCACCCGCACCCGCCGACTGTCAGGTGGCTGCGCGAACGGTGGCACGACCGAGCGGAGGCCCCCGAAGCCCGTCTGTCGGCGGCGGTCGGCTGGCTCTGCCTCACCGACCAATCCGCACCGGAGGAGCTCCGCCGGGCCGTCGACACCCTCGCCGACAACGAGCGCGCACACGCCATGGAGGCCTGCCGTGGATGAGCGCCGCCTCGGGCACCAACGAACCAGGACTCCTGCGCTGCAGACGCTGCATGCTCCACCCAGAAGAACCTGACCCGGAAGAGGTCTTCTGGGACTCCTTGTTCTGAGTAACCGGTCTGTGGTCGTGCATCGGAATTGTCCAAGGGGGGGCCAACTGCGGTATTCGGTCACACCACCCAACTCGGGCCCACACCGCCCCGGCTCATGAGGTTCCTGAGCGGGCGTTAGCCTCAGCGGATGATTCCTGAGTCGCCACCGAAGGTCATCACGCGTCTCCGTGACGGGCGGATCCACGCCTACGTCGTGGGCGCTGGCATCTACGGGACGCTGGAGCCAGCAGCGGTTTTCCAGCCGAGGGATGGCGAGGAGGTCGTAGAGTCGGTGGTTCGGCAGGATTTGGAGCGGGTCGTGTACACGACGCTGAACGGAGTCGTCTGCCTTACGCGCGCTGGCGACATCATGTGGGCCTCGGACTTCGAACCGCGCTCTGACGTACGCCATGGCCACCGGCCTGGATGCGTGCTGTCTCTGGACGGCCGGACGGTGTGGGTCTACCGGCCGGACGCGATGGCGGGCCGCGGGGGCGGGGACCAGTGGGTCGTGCACGACGCCGACAGCGGTGTGGTTCTCGCCCGCCGGGAACTGGAGACGGTCGGGCACGGCGCCTTCCACCACGTGCATCCCGTGGACGGCAGCATCTACCTCGACATCGGTGAGGGCCAGGACGGCTCCGTCATTCTCCGGGGCACGGTCGGGGCGGACAGTGAGCCGGAGTTCGTGACGTACCCGTGGCAGGACCGCTGCCTGATCGACCTGGCTCCGTCCGGGCGCCAGTTTATGACCGTGGACCACGGGCAGGCGGACGTCGCCTTCCATGGCCACCCCAACGGGGACGTGCTCTTCACCTTCCCTGTCGAAGCCTTCGGGTACGACCCGGAGGAGTCCTTCGTGGAATGGAGCGGCGGCTACCTGACCGAGGACACGGCCATCGTCACCCTAGGCGGTGAGAATGAGGACGAGGAGGAGTGGTTCCGTCACCACCTGGTCGACGTACACACGGGCACCCTCAGCGGCGAGTTCACCGTTGAGGCGAGCAACCCGTACGAGCTTTTGCCCCTGGGCGACGGTTCCTGGCTCACCGGCGGCGCCGGTGGCGACCCCGTCCGTTGGTCCAGCGCTCCACAGCCCTCGGCACCGCCGCACCAACCTCTCCATACGAGAGGCAGCAACCGTGACAGCAGACCCCCGAGTGCCGCTGATTCCTCAGGCGCCTGAAGGCTTGAGCCGGCGAGCTCGCTACTTCGTCGAGGGACACGGGCTGCGTGTTCCACACCGCGACCTAAAGCCCTTTCGGGAGGCATGGCTCAAGCAAGGAATTCCGGATGCCGAGATCGACCGGGCCATCGCCTTCCAAGAGTGCTGGGGCGGTCTCGCCCTGCCCCCGGCCCCCGAATACGAGGGCGGCCCGCGCATTCTGGATGCCGAGGCCCCCGAGGGCTCGGCCGCGAACGGATGGCGGTTCCCGGCCGGCGACTGTCGCGTCTCCATGGCCCACGGGTTCATGATCGGGCCAGGAGGTGAGTTCGGGATCGACGCTGACCACTGGACGCCGCTGCACGCCAGCACAGAGGGATGGGTGGAAGCCCTGGCACTGGCCAGCCACGCGGGCTACTGGGCCAAGACCATCACGAAGATCAAAGGCACCGCCGTCGAGGACCTGAACCTCGACGGATTCGAGCCGGTACCCGAAGTCCAGGGACTCGCTGACACCTGGTGGCGGGGCAAGGACTCGCTCATCGCCATCTACCGCGGCGAAGCCTCAGGCTTCGGCGCCCCTCATTGCCTGAGGGCCCATATCTACGGCGGGCTCGATGCATGGGGCCTGGCCGGCAACTGACTCCCGAAGGCCGAGCCCTCGGTCCCGCCGCCGAGCGTTCGGGTTGCCACAGAGGCCAAATTACAGCGCTAAGTCACAGTTGTGATCAGTTCCGAAGATCGTGCCTTGTCGCCATGCGGGTGGTGATGCTCTGAGTGAGTGAGCGAGGTAGCCAGGGCAAGGATCCGGTCGAACTCGAGTCGCCTCGACGAGCTCGTCGAGGAGTACAGCGGGGATTTCGCATTTCGGGACGAACTCGATCTCGCGGATGGCTGGATCTGTCGGTGGAGTTCGACGTGGCGGGTGGGTGCCGGGGAAGTCTGCTGGCCGGTCCGCGACATGGCTCATGTTCCGGTGCTGTCGTCGCGGCCGATGCGGGGATTCACATGGCGAGCGAAGCAGCGGCACCGGCCCGGCCTGGAGGTGATGGCGTCCACGGGCAGGGGGCACGGCTTCGAGTCGCTGGAGGAAGTGCGGCTGCTGGTCGCGCTGGACTTCGTGGGGGCCTCGGAGGTGCTGTCGCAGCCGTTCCGGCTGGACTTTGCGTACAAGGGCGGGTCGTCCTGGCACATCCCGGACTACTTGGCCGTGATCGGCGGCGGGATGTGGCTGCTGGACGTACGCCCGATGGGACTGATCAAGGACGAGGACGCACTGAAGTTCGCGGCCGCCAGGGAGATGGCGGCTGCGTGCGGCTGGCAGTACTCGGTGATCGCGGGCTGGCGCCCGCACGTCTGGAGCGTCCTTGACCACTTGTCGTCGCGTCGTCGGCCGGTGAGGGATCTGCTGGGCATGCGGGACCAACTGCTCACGATCATCGACGGCCGAGAAGGGCGCGTGATGACGTTCTCCGCGCTGGCGGACGCGACCAGCGTGCCCGCCGTCGGCCGGGCCAACATCGTCCGGCTGCTCTGGCAGCGCGAGCTCGGCGTCGATCTGGGCAGCACCCTGCGCGACAGCTCGCTGATCTGGGCGGCGTGATGGCGGCGCGGGCGTTTCTACAGATGGCGCCGGGCAGACGGGTCGCGCTCAACGGCGTCGAGTGGACAGTTGAGGATGTCCACGGCCAGCACGGCCGGCTCGTGCTCGTGGATGGCGGCGGCAACGCTGAGACCCGCTCCTTCCGCTGGCTCATCAACCACGCCGACCTGCGACTCCTTCCGGCGTCCGAAGCGCCTGGGCGGCCGGCGCCGGTCTCCCGGCAGCCGAGGACACTGGCCGACCTGACCGAGGACCAGCTGGAGCGGGCCCGGCTGCGGGCTGCGCATGTGCTGGAGGCTGAGACAGGGTTCCGGGAGGGGCACCCGGCTCGAGCCCTGCCCGGAGAGCCTCGCCCGGCTTACGACCCGGACCGCACGACACTGACCCAGCGCCGGCACGCGAAGGCGGTGGAGATGAAGGCGATGCCCCGTCCGGAGGCGGTCCGGCTCGGGCTGCAGCACCTCAGTTTCCGGACGCTGGAGCGTCTGTCGGGACTCGCGGGCGACAGTCTGCTGCTGGCCTGCGCGGACGGACGCTGGACCCGGCGACGCAGTGGCCATCGCAGCGTGACCGAGGAGGTCCGTGAGGCGATCTTCGCGGTCAAGGCCGAGTGCGGGGAACGCGCCCGCCTCAGTCTGGCCGCCCGGCACCGGTTGATGCACCAGTACATGCGCGAGCGGTTCCCGGCGTTTCCGGCCGAGAAGATCCCTTCCCGTTGGACGTTCGCGGACATCTGGAGAGAGTGGTTCGGGCCCGGAGGCGCCCGGCCGCGCTACGGACGGACGGCGCAGGCCGCCGCGGAGGCCGGCGTTTCGGGCCGGATGGTGGTCCACCGCCCGGGCCAGGTCCTGGTGCTGGACTCGACACCGATGCCGGTGAAGCTGCGCGAGACCGTGTTCGGGGACGCGGTCACCGCGACGCTGACCCTCGCGCTCGATCTCTACACGCACGGGCTGCCGGCCTTCCGGCTCACGCTGCAGTCCGACACCTCGGTCGACATCGCGATGCTGCTGCGGGACGTGATGCTGCCGCTTCCGATGCGGGAAGGCTGGGGCGAGGAAATGGAGTGGCCCTACGCCGGGGTCCCGGCCGACGTGATCGCCGAGTTCACCGGGCACAAGGTCGCCGCCCTGCCGTTCTTCGCCCCGGAGACGGTCACCACCGACCACGGCGGCCCCTACAAGAACCACGACCTGGTGGAGGCCGAGCGGGAGATCGGCTGCCGGATCCTGCCCGCCCGGGTCTCATCCGCGAAGGGTTCAAGGACAAAGCCGGACGGGCGTCCTGGAACGGGCTCGTATCCAGGCACGAAGGAACTTGCTCTCAGGGATTCCGAGCCGCCATTGAACCACTGACACGATCATTTCGGATGGCCAAGGGCACCGCTAATGTCCGCTCGGCCACGCGCAATGACTACCAACCTGAGCAGATCCCTGCATTCTTGGAGAAAGACTGGTTCACGCACCATCTTCCCAAGCTTCCTGAGACATCCCCCAAGCTCTTACGCAGGACAGCGGCGGTTCGTCTAGTGCAGTGGGTTCTTGGCGGTTCCATGGGGGATTCTGCGGCATACCTGGGAATTCCCAGCCGTGGAGCAAAATTCCATACAGGAGTAGCCGTGAGCCGGGTCGATCCTTTTGAGTTCCACATGGCGCTTGAAGGTATTGCCGGTGAGATCTGCTCGACGTCGTCTCCGGTCGACTATCGTCGGCGCCGAGAAGCCCTGAAAGGTTGGGCGCTTGATCAGGTTGCCTGGGAGGACATCATCAAACAGCTGACACCGGCCCCGGCCAGCTGGCATCCACCAGCGTTCGACGATCGCAAGCGGCAAGTCGCCTCCGTCTTCGTCTGGGTTCAAGTGACCCAAGGCGAGCACGTCTTCGCCCCGAGACCGATTGAGGCCGCTCAGACGCCGGACGTCCAGCGCAAGTGGGGGCTCACGCGCAACACAACGTGGTGCCATCTGACCCGCCCCGATGCCGCCCCTCACTACGCCGACCTGCGCAAGGTCCTCACCGAGTACGCATGCCAGCTGGCCCGGAGCATCGATGACAGGGAGTCCCTTCCCCAGTGACAAGGCCACGCGGCTTCGGAACCGCCCACCACCCTCATACGCAGTGAGCGTTCATGGTCATGATCCGCCGGTTATCCCTCCAGGGGTGTGACATCGGCACGCCATGAGGGCAACGAGATGATCTTGACGTCCTGAGCGCTCGGCCGTATGTCAGACGGACACGAGCACTGTTCTGCCAGCGGCAGAACACCGGCCGGACCGGGCTGGACGATCACTACAGTCCAGTCTCATGACGACGATTACGACGCGTACGGTTGAGTACCCGGCCGACGGTTTGACGATGATCGGGCACCTCGCGCTCCCGGCCGGTATCGACCGCCGACCTGCGGTACTGCTCGGACCAGAGGGCATGGGGCTCAGCGATGTCGAGCGTCGCCGGGCCGATGCTCTCGCCGAGCTGGGATACGTAGCGCTGGCCTTCGACCTTCACGGCGGGCGCTATCTGGGCGACCCCGAGGAGATGCTGGCCCGTTGCATACCACTGCTCGCTGATCCCGACCGGTTGCGGGGCATCGGCCATGCGGCGCTCGACGTGTTGCGCACCGAATCGCGGGCCGACCCCGACCGGATCGCCGCCATCGGCTACGGCACCGGGGGCGCCATCGGGCTGGAACTCGGGCGCGACGGCGTCGACCTGCGCGCGATCGGGACAGTCAACGCAACTACCACGGGCCGACCGGGCGAGGCAGCACGCATTCGCTGCCCGGTGTGGGCAGGGGTCGGCTCGGAAGACCCGATCATGCCGCCCGCGCAACGGGACGCGTTCACCGCCGAGATGCAGGCCGCAGGCGTCGACTGGCGCCTCGTGGTCTACGGCGGCGCCCTGCACGCCTTCCACCACCCGACGGTCGACCACCCCACGGTCCCCGGCGTCGGCTACCACCCACAGCACGCGCAGCGCGCCTGGCGCGACGTCGTCGACCTGCTCGCCGAGTGCCTGCCCGTGACGGAAGATCTGCGGGCATGACCCAGGCAAACAGCCTGGCGCCAGGCTGGTCCGCGTCGGGCACTCACAGTCCCCTCCCCTCAAGTCCTCATAGCAGAAGCACATTCGGGCGGATGCTCGATCGCGGAGACTCGTTCGCAACTGCCGCAGTAAATACCGGACCTACTGCGACGGAGCCCCTGCCGTGATTCTCGCGACCTGCGGCGGTCCATTCCGGCCGCCAGGGCGAGGTCTACGCATCTACTGCGGCCTCACTGTGCTGACCTCGCAGTCCGCTGCTGCGCTGTCGACCGAGCCGTTTGCCAGGCGGGATCATCCGCCGAGTCCGGACGGCAGTTGGCGCGCTGCCACTGCTACGGCCTCCTGCGCTGTGGCGAATTGGCCGAGGTCCTGGCTGATGAGGCCCCTGCCCACTCCGTATGTGCCGTCGCTGTTGGCGCTCAGGCACGGTCCGACGACGGTCAGGTCCGGGCGGGTGGTGGTCGAGAAGCGCAGTGCCCAGTGGCTCGTGAATGGGTAGAGAGCGCGCAGCGCCGGATCGGCGTGCGCCGCCTCGATCAGGTTGTGGTACGTCTCCCGCCAGGCGTATTCCAGTTCGGCCGCCTCCTGGCGCATGCCTCGCCATTCAGATTCCGTCAAGCGCGCGGGATCGTTGTCGGGCACCTCGAACCGGCCGGTCAGGTGCACGAAGGGTGCCGCTTGTCGGATGTCGTCCAGGGTCGCCCCGTCGTGCCACGCTCGGGCAGCTCTGGCGACCTCCGCAAGGTCGTCCGTCCTGCCGTCGATGAGGGACATGCTCTGGAACGGTTCCTCGCCGCGGATCGACCACCGCCGTTCGTGGGCCCAGGCGCTGATCGCCAGCGGCTCGCGGTGCGGCAGGGTGCTTGCGACGGCCGCGTGGCGCAGCGGAGCGAAGTCCGGGGACGTGACGGGGAAGGCGTCGAGGCGGCCGTCCGCCTCGGCCCGGAGCGCTGCGGCGAGGCTGCCGCAGGCCGCGACGTCGGGGTACAGGACGGAGGGATCGGGAGGTGTAGGCACGGCTCCGGATTGTGCCCGAGTCGCCGATCCCAGGGCAGCCGGATGGCGCGCTAGAGGCTTGGCCGGCTCCATCAAGGTGCTGATAGCACCCGGTCAGGCCGTGCAGGACGTCGGACCGCCTCACGAGACACTCACGCACAGTGAACATCCACAATCATGATCCGCCAACTAACCCTCTCAAGATCCGCCAACAAGAATTCTCCAGGCGCTCGTGACCTGCTCAGTTCAGCTCATGATCCGCCAACTAAAATTCTCGGTCACAGCTGTGACTGAGCGATTCTCCTGGCGGACGAACGGTTGAACCGGCGAGACCAGGTTTCTCAGCCGACGCATCCAGAGCGGTGCCCGGTGCCGACATCAGCAGGGAGGAAGGGGTATGCGCCTTTCGCGCAACGCGTTTTCCGCTTGCGACGCGCCATGGCTTTCGGACGGCCCGGCGAGCAGACTGCGCATATGCAGCTCCCCGCCGAAGCCGTTTCCGCCGCCGAGCTGATCGAGGTCGTCAGGGTCTCCGCCCTCCCGACCGAGCGGGGAGTCCCCTACCCCGGCAGGACGGTCGCCCATTGGATCGGGAGCGAGGTCACGGACGTTCTGACCTTGATCGAGAAGCTGCCCGACAGCGAACAGGGCCGCTGCGGCTTCTCGCCGGGCTGGAGCGTGCGGGCGTACGAGGGCTCTCTCGACCTGGCACTGTTCGAGGCAGCGTTCTGTTTCAGCTGCCACGAGGTCCGCATGCATGGAAGGGCCGTGCCACCCGCGCTGGCCACGCAGTTCTTCGACTCGGACGCCACGCAGGGCCAGGCCCTCCTGGCCCTCTTCCGCGCGGCGGCCCTGTAGCCGGCCGGCCCGGCCGAGCGGAACGGGTTCGCGCAACCCTGTGGCGTCCCTGAGCAGTTCATCCGTCTTCCCGAGCATCGTGCCCGGCCTGGCAGGGGAAACGAGCGCTCCGTACGCGGAGGCCGGCCGGGCCAGGGCGCCGCCGCGCTCCGCCCGGCGCGGGCTGTCCGTGCGTATCCGGTGGTAGATCTCTTTTTCGGTGATGTAGCCGCGGTTCACACAGTCCGGTTGGCCGCTGTAGACGAACGCGTACGCCCGCCGATCGCCCGTACGTGGAAGCCCGCGGCCGTGAACTCCGCTCCGGACGTCACCCCGATGACCTCCAGCCGCGGAATGTTCGCTTCGGCCGACGCGTATACCGGTACACCTAGCCCAGCCAGGCGAAGGACATCGATGTGATCGGCGTGTTCGTGGGTCACCAGCACGGCGTCCGCGCCGGTCAAAGCGGATGGCTCGCTCCATACGCCGGAATCGACGACGAGTACCCGGCCGTCGTGTTTCGAGCCGCACACAAGCATGGGGGTATTTCGTGACCCGCACGGCCACCCCACGTACAACGCTGCGGCCAGCGTCGCGGCCGATCTCGCTCGGGATGTGCGCCTGAGCACGGCAGTTGGCGCGTCGGCGCAGTGGGCGCAAGGCAACTAACGGGGTGTCAAGACTGCCGGAACACAGCAGTGGTCTCCGGTCGGGGCCGGTGGGATCATCCCGGGGCCGGTAGGTGGATGCGGCTACCGGGGTCCTGAAACCACCTCGTTCTCAAGGCAGGTTCACACATGAGACAGACCCGTACAGCCTTCGCTCTCGCGGCAACCGCCCTGGCTTCCGCGCTTCTGCTCACCACCCCGGCTCTCGCCGCACCACCGGCCGCCACAAACACCGCCGTCGCGGCGGCGGCTGCCCCGGACGGTTCCACAACGCCGATGGGCGAGATGTCCGAGGAGGATCTTCGCATCGCGATCCTGCGCATCATGGCCGGCGAGAACAGCGGCAGGGGTGTCGTCCGGGAGGCCAGCGCGGCTCTCGACGGCACCGTGGAGGACATGCGTGCCTTCCTGAAGACCGGCTACCGCCTCGCGCAGGCCGAGGACGACCGCGTCGCCATCGCGACCATCCTCGCCACCACCGATCCCCAGAGAGACAAGGGGGTCATCCGCGAAATCAACAAGGTCCTCGACACCAACACCCCCGAAGCCCTCCGCGCCTTCCTCGAAACCGGCTACCGCCTCGCCCGTGCCGAAGACGACCGCGTCGCCATCGCCCGCATCCTCGCCGACAAGAACATCAGCGACGCGCTCCGTGCGGCGGCGGAAGACGTCATCGACGGCACGCCGGAGGAGCTGCGGTACTTCCTGGAGCACGGTCAGTACGAGGTCTAACGCCGCGGAACCGGCGACAGGCGCCGGCCATGGGGGTGCCCAGCGGGCGGAACCGCCCGCTGGGCTCGCTTCACGCGCCCGAGGCGCCGGGGGCCGGCTGGCGGAGCCGTTCGACCAGCTCCGACATCCGCAGCACCGTGCGGAAGTTTTCCGTCCGCAGATCGGCGCCGCGTATGGAGATGTCGTACGTCCGCTCCAGATGCACCACCAGTTCCATGGCGAAGAGCGAGGACAGCCCGCCCGAACCGAAGACGTCCGCGTCGGTCGTCCAGGTCCTGCCCGTACGCTTCGTCAGGAACCGCAGCAGGTCTGCCTGGACGGCGCCGGGGTCACCGGGGTCGCCGATGGATTCCGGCACCGGCTGGTCGGATGACGTGGTCATGCCTGTTCTCCCTGTACTCGTTTGAAGCCGCGCCCGCTCTCGCGGCCGAGGTGGCCGGCCTTGCCGACTCGGCGCCCGCGGTACGCGCCACCACTCGGACCGCATCGTTGATCATGGGGCCCGGGTGGCGCGCACGACAAGGGGGGCACGTCCGCGAAACCCTTCGCCCGGGCCCGGGAGCGCGCCGTGCGCGCCACCCGGGCCCAGGTCCTGCTCACTCCTCCGAACTGCTCACCTCTGCCTGGGCAGTTCGCTCGGACTCGCTCCGGGAGGCCCGCTTGGCCGCGAGGCCGCCCGTCGGTTCCGTGTAGAACTGCTGCGCCCACTGCCGGTACCGGCCGATCGGACCGTCGCCCTTGGCCAGCTTCGGCTGCTCGACGTGTTCCTGGTGGTGCCACATCAGCAGGTCCGCGCCGGTGTCGAGGCTCGCCAGCCGCTGGAGGAGCGTGCTGAACAGCCGGGCAGCCGGCAGCGCCGTCAGGCGCGCGATGTTCTCCGGCAGGCCGGGGATGCCGGTCAGCTCCAGCTTCGTGCCGAACCGGAGCTGGATGCGGCCCGGGCTGGTCGGGGTCGCGTGCAGCATCACGTACAAGTTGCCCGCACCCGCGGGCAGTTCCGTACGCGCAGCGATGCTGGCCAGGCCGATCACCGTGAGCGTGTAGGACTGGCGGAATCCGCGCATCATGGTGCCGTACGCGGTCGCGGTGACGGTGCTGACCGGCTCCCCGGTCACCGGCATGCCGCCGATGTCGAGATCCTTGAGGCCGTGCAGCGCCGGCAGGTGACCCCAGTCGAACGCGTTCTCGATGACATCCTGCGGGTGGCCGGCGATGTCATAGGTGTCGTGGCTGAACGGCTGCCGGTCGTCCATCGGGAAGGCCGGGACCTCCCACTGCGGTGGCAGGCCGAGGGCGTGCCACCACACGTAGACGGAGCCGTTGGCCTCGCACACCGGGTACTGAGTCAGCGACGCCTTCGGCGGCGTCTTGTCGTAGCCCGTGCGCACACAGGTACCGGACGGGTCGAACTCGAAGCGGTGGAAGGGGCAGACGATGTTCTCGCCCTCGACCGTTCCGCCGACCCCGAGATGCGCTCCCAGATGCGGGCACTGGGGCCGGACCGCGCGCAGCACACCTTTGGACGTCCGGTAGAGGACGACCTCCGCGCCCGCGAGCGGACGGGTGGTGATGGATCCGGACCGCACCTCGTCGGAGAAGGCCAGGCAGAACCATCCGTTGGGGTACGGACGGGAGGGTGCGTGCAGCGCGTCGGCCGGGGCCGCGGCCGGCATGCCGACCTCCCGGGAGCTGAGCAACTGCTTCACCAGTGGTTTCAGGTGAGGCCTCATGGCATCACTCCTAGTGCTTCACCGGGCAGGTGGCCGCGCCCGGCTGGGTGGACGACTGGGCGGGTGTGGCGGGCTCGGCCTCCGCGGCGGGAGCGGCCGCTGTCGCGGGCTCGGCCGGCGTGGCAGGGGCTGCCGCTGCAGCGGGTTCCGAGGACGTGGACGGCTCGGCCGCGCGCAGTTCGGCGTCGCCGGCGCTGTCCTTCTTGCGCTCGGTGAGCCGCAGGAACAGCCCGCGCGAACTGAGGCTGGTCTCCACCTTCGGCTTGAACGGCTCGTCGCCGACGGGGGTCAGCTCCCAGCGGGAGACGATCGCGGTGAGGGCCAGGATGGCCTCGGTGAGGGCGAACTGGTCCCCGATGCACTTGCGGGGCCCCGCGCCGAACGGGATGTAGGTGGCGCGGTCGGGCTGGCCCTCGAGCCAGCGGTCCGGGTCGAACCGGTCGGGCTCGGTGTAGAGGTCGGGCCTGCGGTGCAGGAGGTACGGGCTGAGCACGAGCGTGCTGCCGCTCTTGAGCTTTACGCCGCCGAGTTCGGCGTCCTGCCTGACCGTACGGGTCATCATCCAGGCCGGCGGGTACAGCCGCAGCGTCTCGGTGACGACCCGGCCCGCCAGTTCCAGCGAGGGCAGGTGCGCGGCGTCGAGCTTGCCGCCGGCCAGGACGCTGTCGGTCTCGGCCTGGAGGCGCCGCTGGACGTCCGGGTTCGTGGCGAGCAGGTGCAGCGCCCAGGCCAGGGTGATGGCCGTGGTCTCCATACCGCCGAGGAAGAACGTGAGGGCCTCGTCCGCCAGTTCGGCGTCGCTCAGCTGCTTCTGGCCGTCCTCGCTCTCCTCGTCGACCGCTCCGACCAGCGTGGAGAGCAGGTCGGCGTGGTCGGTCGGGTCGGCGCGCCGGTCGGCGATGACCTCCGCGATGGTCTCGGCCAGCCGGTCGCGCGCGGCGTCGTAACGACGCTTCTGCGGCGTGGGCAGCTGGCGGAGGAAGGCCGGGGTCATCATGCGGCGGAAGAACGCGCTCACGATGGTGGCGGTGTCGGCGAGCGCGCGCCGCATCGTCTCCTCGGGCAGCGCGCCGCTGAACATCGTCTCCATGGTGGCCCGCGTCGTCAGCGTCATCATTTCCTGGGTGACGTCCAGGATGTCGCCCTCGCTCCAGGATTCCGCCTTCGCCTCGGACGCCCTGGCGAACACCGCCCCGTATCCGGGGAGCCGGGTGGGGTGGAACGACGGCTGGCACAGCCTGCGCTGGCGCCGGTGCAGGGTGTACGAGCAGGTGGACAGGCCGTCGCCGATGACCTCGCGGATCCGGTCGTAGATCGGGCCGCCCTTGTCGTAGACCTTGTCGTTCAGGAACACCTGGCGGGTCAGGGCCGGGTCGCAGATCATCACGGCGGAACTCGGGCCCAGCTTGACGCGGACCATCTCGCGGTACCCGGACAGGGACATGATGAAGGCGAGGGGGTCGCGGAGCAGGGGCAGTGCGTGGCCCAGCAGCGGCAGGCCCTGCGGAGCGACCGGCACCGAGGCGGCGGTCGCTGTGGTGGTGTCTGTCATGGACTGTCTCATTCCGTGTGTGATCGACCGGACGGTGCCGCGTCGACGGGATCGCGGGTGATCTCGATCAGCGCGGTGGTCCAGCGGAAGCCGAGTCCGAAACTCACGACGAGGATCCGTTCCCCGGCTCGCAGGGTGCCCGAGCGGAACGCCCGGTCGAGTGCGAGCAGGACGTCGCACGGTCCGGCGTGGCCGAGGTGCCGGCCGAAGGTCCAACTGGTCTCGTCGGAGCGGAGGTTGAGCGGTGAGTTGCCGAGTACCAGGTCGAGCACGCCCGACCCGATCGCGATGGTCGCCACGTGCGCGATGTCCGCCGGTTTCACGTCGGCCTCGTCGAGGACGTTCTCGACGCAGCGGCGGGTGGACCGCTGGAGCGCGTCGATGTGGGGCATCAGCCCGGTTTCCTCGATCTGGAACGGACGGCCGGTGGCCGCGGGACGGCCGGCTCCGGCGTAGCCCTCCCTGGCCCGGGTCAGCTCCTCCAGCCTCGGCTCCACGACCTGGGAGGTCGCGACCAGGCGGGCGAAGCCCGTACCCCGGGTGAGGACGGCCGCGGCGCCCGCGTCACCGGCCACGTAACCGATCTCCCGGACATGGCCCCACCGTTCTTCGGGGAACCGGGCCGCGGCCGTGACCAGCGCGGCTTTCGCGGCCGGCCGGGCGGTGAGGTGGTCGGCCGCGGTGACGAGCGCGGCGGCCCCGCCGTCACTGGCGGCGCCGAGTTCGATCCCGTTGGTGTCCGGCCCTCCGAGCACCCGCACCAGGTAGGGCGCGGGCGTGTAGTGGTCCTCGTCCTGGAAGTTGGCGTGCACGAGCAGACTCAGGTCGGCGCCGGTGACGTCGGCGTGGCGCAGTGCCTTGAGTCCGGCGCGGGCCGCCATCTGTGTGGGCGTGTGGTCCGCCGAGACGGCGGACGAGGTGAATCCGTTGAGCGCCGCCATGGAGGGCTTCCCGGTGGCGGGTGCACCCCACGGCTGTCGCTCGGGCTTGATGGGGGGTATCCACGCGCCGGTCCCGGCGATCGTGATGTCCTGCCACAACACTGGCTGTCTCCTCGGCTCTCACGAAAGGGACGACTGGGGAACGCGGACGCGGGGCCTGACCACTTCTCCGCTGTGGTCCAGGGCATGTGCGCTGACTCCGGTGATCCGGGCCAGCACCCGGCCGTGACCGGTCGAGGCGGTCAGGGTCCCGGTGTCGAAGTCGCAGTGCAGCCGGATGGACGGGTCCTCCTCGCTGAGCCGGCAGTCGTTGCCGGGCCCGCCGAGATCGACCTCGTCGAGGCCGGCCATCGGGCCGAACAGCGGCGCCTGGTCACCGTCCGGTGGCAGCAGCAGCAGATGCACCATCGCGTCCAGCAGGATCGTCGGTACGGTCATCCCGGCCAGGACCGGAGCCCAGGCGGCGTGGTCCAGGCTGAAACGGGCGCTGTTCCCGTCCGCCCCACGGGCGTAGTCACTGGTCCCGGCGAACGGTCCGGTGAGCGAGATGGGCGGGTCCGGGGAGTAGACCGGCATCGCGAAGTCGGGTTCGGGTGCGTAGGACGACGTGTCGGGCGGGCCCGCGAGCGCGGGGTAGCGCTCCGCGAGCACGACCGTCGTCTCGCACAGCAGGTCGTTGAAGCGCAGCACCTTGCCGTTCTTGCCGATCCGGTGCGCCGTCATCTTGACGGACACCTCGGTGCGGTCACGCCCGCGGCTGATGACCCGGGCCTCCACCGAGACGGTGCGCGGCGGTCCGGCGAGCCTGACCTTGATCGACGCCCGGCAGACGAGGCCGCGGAATCCGGTGACCACGAGACCGGGGCAGAGGGCCGCGGCCGCGCCGGCCGCGGCTTCGAGGGTGAACGTGCCGGGCAGCGTGTACTCGCCGTTGACCCGGTGGTGGCGCATCCACCGTCCGTCCTGTTCGGCCAGGGTGGCCGGGTCCCAGGTCTTGGTGAAGACGGCCCAGTCCGTGCCGCGGTGCAGGACACCGTCGAGCAGCGGCGTGGCCAGCGCCGGGTCCGGCGTGGCGGGCGGCGGCGCGTCCGGCGCGGGGACCCGCAGGTCGGTGGAGGAACCGTAGGTGCTGATTCCGCGCAGGCCCAGCAGGTGCCGTTCCTCTTCCCGGATGAAGAACGCCACTCCGGCGGCCGGTGGCCGGGTCACGGCGGAGAGGAACTGCGCGCAGCCCTGCGCGGTGCTGATGTAGGCGTCCATCTGGTTGCGCTTGAGGGTCTCCCGCATGCTGACGCTGCTGGCGACGCCGACTTCCCGCCAGCCGCTCCAGAGGACCGCGATCTCGTGGTGGCCGGCGGGTCCGTGCCGCTGGGCCCTGGCACTGGCGTACGCGAGGTATTCGTTGACGGCGCAGTAGTCGATGTCACCGGGCGCGGGAGCGAGCGTCGCCAGGGTGCTGAAATTGCACCAGATCCGGGGCGGCCGCCCGGCCAGGGCGCGTTTGAGGTTGCGGTAGCCGGTCGCCTTCGTGGCCCTGACCGCCTGGAAATCGGTCAGGGTCTTGGCGTGCAGCGCGCGCGAACGCAGGTCGAGGACGGTGTTGATGAGCAGGTCGATCTGTCCGTGCCGGTCGAGGACCTCGCCGAGGAGCGCGGTGGTGCCCTCGGCGTCGAGGACGTCGCACACCCGGTGGTGGACCCGGTCGGGGCCGCACAGTTCGCCCAGCCGCCGCACCGTGTCGCGTACTTCCAGACGCGCCTGGGCCTTCTCGTAGGCGGTCCGCAGCTCGCGCACCGAGGCGCCGGGGCGCTTGCGGCGTTCCGCTGCCATGAACTCGGCCTGCGGCGGCAGCGCGTCGTCGGTCTCCGGCAGCGGGGTGCGGCCGATGACGTAGACGTGCGGCCGGTCGCTGGTGCGGGCGACGGCGTGCAGCAGCTCGGGGGTGATCCCCCGGGCGCCGCCGAAGGCGACCACGACCGCGCCGGGCGGCAGCGAGGCCTCTCCCGGCCGGAGCGGTGTCGCCGGGTCGTCGGCGACGGCCAGCGCGAACCAGTCGTCCCCGCGGCAGGCCAGCGTGTGCGTCGGCACCTGGGCGGCGCCCGCCCGTGCCAGCTGGTCCAGGGCGGTCGCCGCGTCCGGCGCGTCGCTGAGCAGGGTCACCCCGTCGCACTGCGGGACCTCGGCCCGTACGGAGCGTACGAGACCGGTGAACAGTCCGCTGAGCGGCGGCGGCAGGTCGTCCGGCACCGGCCCGAGCAGGACCGCGCTGAGCGAGCCGCCGGTGCGCAGCGTGGGCAGCGCCGCTTTGAGCGTGGTGAACGTGAGGTCCTGGAGCGCTTCGATCCGGGCGGCCTCCGCGTCGTCGCACCCGTCGTCGTCGACGGGCAGCCGGGACAGGACCCGGATGTGGCGCGGGACGAACGGCAGGCCGGTCAGGGCGTCCTGGGCCTCCTCGGGCGGGACGTGGGTGGCGGCTGCGAGGCCGGAGCGCGTCGACCAGACGGCGATGTCCTGACCGCTGATCGCCGCGGCGAGATCCGCGGCGTCGGTGATGACGACGGTGCCGGGCGGGATCGGTGGCGTGGCCGGGTTGTCCCGCGGCGGGGCCGTCGGAACGAGACGGAAGGTCTGGCGGCGGCCCGTGGCCTCCTCGGCGGCTTCCGGCGAGGCGGTCGCAGCGGGCGGGGCGGCGGGCGCGACCGCAGCCGGCGCGGTGCCCTCCGGGATGGTGTGTACCGGCTCGGTGCGGTCCGGCTCCGTGCGCGGCGACGGCTCCGCCGCCTCCCGCGCCGAACCGGGGTGGCCCGGGTCGCCCGGCGGGGTGAACCGGATCAGCGGCGATCCGGCGGCGGCGGGCGCCACCACGGTGCCCGTTCCGGTGACGACGCCCTTGAGGACCGACAGCAGCGCGTCCAGCGACAGGTACGTGTGACCGGAGCCGGCCAGGACGGGCAGGGCGTGCGCGGGCGTGACCGGGTGCCGGGAATCGGCCGGGCCGACCGCGGTGGAGAGCGTGCCCATGACGGGCAGGCCGTGCTCCACCGCGATGGAACGGCGGGTGACCGCCAGGACGGCGGCACCTTCCGCGATGGACCTGCCGTCCGGCACCAGGCCGTCGAGGTGACGGTCCCAGCCGCTGATCGGCCGCAGGCAGACCGCGCCGATGAGTGCGAGGTCGCAGGCCCGGTGCCGGAGCTGGCGCAGGGCCAGGTCGACCGCGGTGTGCGCGGAGTCCCGGTGGGAGTAGACGCTGGTCCCCATGCCCTGGAGGTCGTAGTAGTTGGCGGCCCTGCCCGACAGGATGCAGGAGACCGCCCCGGTGAAGTCGTCCTCGTTCAGGTCGCCGGGGATCACGCCGCGGGCTTCCGCCATCCCCTTCGCGAGGTATTCCTTCAGCGACCGCGCCTGCTCCTTGTCGGGCAGGATGTCGAACGTGGTGGCGCACTCATTGGCGTGCACACGCAGCGCGGCCCGGGTGTTGTGCGTGGTCGGCAGCGTCGAGCCCACCATCACCGCCGTGCTGGGCCGCAGCGTGGTGCCCGGCTCGCCGAGCTGGTCCAGCAGCGGGCCGAGCGCCTGGAGCATCATGAGGTGCGCCGCGTCCATGTGACGCATCGTCAGCGGCGGGATACGGATCTCACGGGGGGACGGCAGGGGGTACGGCGAACCGAAGCCGGACTCCGGAAGCGATCCCTCACCACCGAGCCAGGCGGGCACCTGAGCGGCTTCCAGGCCGGGCAGGTGGGTGTTCCACCCGACGACTACCAGGTCCTCCGTGTCGGCGGCGGCGTCAGCGCCCTGCCGTTCGGCGGGGGCGGCCTGCGGCACGCGGTCGGACAGGACCACGTGCGCGTCCGCTCCGCCGAGGCCGAACGACGAGATCCCGACGACGCGCGCTCGCGCGTCGGACGACGACCAGGGCGCGTCCGTGACCGGCACGGTCAGCCGTTGGCCGTCCTCCAGCAGCGGGTGCGGATCAGTGACCACGGGCTGGCCGGGGACCGCGCCGCGTTCGAGAGCGACCAGCGCGTGCGCGACCGAGACCAGACCCGCCAGCACGCCGGTGTGGCCGAATACCTGCTTGTTCGACGTCAGCAGGCACGCGTTCTGCTCCCGCTCCTCCCGTGAACCGAGCCGGGAGAGCAGCGAGCGCAGCTCGATCTCGTCGCCGACCGGCGTGCCGGTGCCGTGTGCCACGACCCAGTCCACCTCGTCGGCCTCGACACCCGCGTCGGCCCAGGCCCGGGAGATCGCCATCTCCTGGCCGCGCGTGGCCGGGGCGTGGATGCCCTTGCCGCGGCCGTCGGCGGCGAGACCGGTGCCCCGGACGATGCCGAGCACCTTGTCGCCGTCCTCGACGGCACGCGCGTACGACTTGAGGGTGAGCATGACGGAACCCTCACCGATCAGGGTGCCGTCGGCGGCCTGGTCGAAGGGGCGGATCCGGCCGCTCATCGAGATGCCCTGGGCACGGCAGAAGAGCGTGAACCCGATCGGCTCGATCACGGACGTACCGCCGACCAGCGCCACGTCGCAGGAGCCCTCGCGCAGCGCCTTGACCGCCGCGTCGATGGCGAACAGCCCGCTGGCACAGGCCGCGTCGAGTGTGAGGTGCTGCGAGTCGTCGGGGATCAGCCCGCGCAGCGCGTTGCGGGAGACGGCCGCCGGCAGGTAGTCCTTCGGGTCGCCGCCGTCGCCGCCGTAGTACGAGGTGATCGCGTGGTCGGCCAGCTCGGCCAGCCACTCGCCGTCCTGGCCCTCGGGGATCGCCTCGCGCACCATGCGCCGGTACTCGTCACCGAGCACGACGCCCTGCGGGCCGAGCCCGGTCTGGTCGTGGATGCCGGTGGTCGCGGCGAGCCACCGGTCGGTCGGGCGCCGGCCCACGCCCGCCAGGGCCTGGACGGTGCAGTGCCGCAGCCAGTGCGTGGGCCGCGGCCACCCGGGGTGGTCGGCGTTCCCGTCCGGCTCGGTGACCGAGGCGGGGTCGGGGACGAAGTCGTGGAGGTATCCGGCCTCGCGGACGTAGAAGGCGTCGGTGTCCTCCCGGGTGGGCCCCCAGAAGTGCTTGAGGTCGAAGGCGGACGGTTCGCTGGAGAGCAGGACGCCCTCCCTGAGCCGGTCCCAGAACTCCGACGGGTTGTTCGCGCCGGGCAGGGCCAGGCCGAGGCCGACGACGGCGATGGCTCCGGGGTCCACGTCCGGTCCGGGGTCCGACGCCGGCTTGTTCACCGGTGCGGGCGCCTGACGGACGGCCGCCGGAGGTTCGACTTCTTCCACGGTCTCCGCCTCCGGCGCCGCGACCGGCGCCTCATTCGTCACTGGAACCGTCACTGGGGTGGCCGCCGGCGCCGGAGCGGGCGCCGGCGGAGCTTCGGCTTCCGCCGGCTCCGCCTCGGCCGCCGGTGCTTCGGCCTCGGGGACGGGCACGGTCACCGCACGCGGCGGTGCCACCGCCGCCGGGACCGGAGCCGGCCGGCGCCGGGCGGACGTACTGACCTGGTCCGCGAGCTTGCTGTGCAGTCGCAGGCCCTGCATCCCGCCGATGCCGATACCGCCGTCGGCCACGATGCTCTGGCCGGTGATGAAGCCGATGTCCTCGTGCAGGAAGTGGACGATCAGCTTGGCCGCGTCGGGGGTCGAGAGGGTGCGGCGCATCAGGTCACTGGTCGCGGCCGGATCACCGAGCGCCGCCGACGGGTCGTCGAGGTTGACGACGATCTCGCTGGCGATGGAGCCGAGCAGCACGGTGTTGACGCGAGTGCCCTGGTCGACCAGTTCGAGCGCCAGATAGCGGACCAGCGATTCCAGGGCCGCTTTGGTGATGCCGCCGGGGCCGTATCCGGGAACCGGCTGGTGTGCGCCGACGCTGGACAGGCAGAGGATGGTCGTGTTCTCCCTGCCCACCATCAGCTCGGCCGCCCGGCGCGAACAGTGGTAGGCCCCCATCACGTTGGTGGCCCAGGCCCGCTGCCAGTAGGTGTCGTCGATCTCGAACAACGGCAGGAACGCGCCACCCGCGGCATTGTTGATCAGAATGTCCAGGCCGCCGTGCCGCTCCTGAATCTGATCGAACATGCGGTCGATCTCACTGGTCTTGGCGACCGAGGCGCGGATGAACTCGCAGCTGTGACCCGCCTGCTCCAGTTCCTCCTGGAGCAGCTTCGCCTGATCCACCGAGTGGAAATAATTGACGATCACATGCGCGCCGCTCTGCGCCAGGCGGCGGACGATGTCCGCGCCGAGGCTCTTCGCGGCCCCGGTCACCAGCGCGACCCGGCCGCGCAAGTCCGTGGAGGTCATCGACCCGCAGCCTCCGCCCGGGCCTGCACGATGGCTTCCGCGATCCGGCGCAGTGTGCCGGAGGTCAGCAGGGAGGAATTCGACCGCAGGTCGGGCAGGTCGAACTTGTCGGAGACCCGGCCGAGCAGGACGACCTGCTTGAGCGACTCCACACCCAGCTCGGACTCCAGGCCGTCGTCCTCACCGAGCAGGTCCGGCGGGTAGCCCAGGAAGTCGCCGTAGAGCGTCCGCAGTTCCTCCAGCACCGTTTCGTAGTCCAGCCCGCCGGACGCCGGCGCGGCGGCGGGCGCGGCAGGGGCCGCCTCGACCGGGGCGACGGGTGCGGGGGCCGTGGCGACCGGGGCCGGAGCCACGGGCGCGGGGGCGACGGGTGCGGGAGCGGGAGCGGGAGCGGGGGCCGGTGCGGGAGCGGCGGCGACCGGGGCCGGCGCGACGGGTGCGGGAGCGACCGGGGCCGGGTCGGCGACCGGCACGTAGGACCGGGGAGCCGTCAGCGTGGGCACGGGAGCCTGCGCCAGCGGAGGAGCAGGCGGCGCGGGTGCGCTCACGCGCGTGGCGGCACCGAGCCTCGACGACGCGGACAGGCGCGAGCGGTACGCGCCGGCGTCGGCGGGATCGTCGATCAGCGCCCGGACCGCTTCGACCGCGTTGCTCTCGTTCAGCGGGACGACGCTCTGCACGCCGGGAACCGACGCCTCGACGAACTTGGTGACGACGGGCCACTCGCCGCACTCCACGAACGCGTCGGCGCCCGCCGCGTGCAGTTCACGGATCGTCTGCAGCATCCGGACCCGGGCGGTGAGCGCGCCGGCGACCAGGTCGACCGGATCGTCGTCGCCGATGTCCCGGCCCAGCCACGGCGAGCAGACGCGCCAGCGCCCGGCGCCGTAAGGAACGCGCGGCGCGGTCTCCCGCAGGTCACGCGCGGCCTGTGCCATCGCGGGGGTGTGGGTCGGGTGCGGGACGTCCAGCGGGAGGCTCGGCCAGCCGAGCGAGTCGGTCACCCGCTCCAACTGCTCGATCAGCGCTTCCGGGCCACTGATGACGCTCTGCCGGGGGGCGTTCTCGCAGGCCAGTACGAGGTGGGGATGCTCGATCAGCCCGGTGAGCGCCTCCGCCCTGCGGCCGTCCACACCGACGGCGAGCATCTTCCCTTCCCAGCTCTGCCGGGTCAGCACCTGGGAACGGGCCACGGCGAGGCGCGCGGCGTCCTCCACGGACAGGTGTCCCGCGGCGGCCAGGGCCCACAGCTCACCGATGCTCTGCCCGACGATCGCGACGGGCTGAACGCCCTCGGCGATCAGCATGTGGTGCGTCGCGATACTGACCGCGAATATCTCCAGATACTGAACTTCCGGGCCGCGCCGCTCACTGGTGTCGTTCTCCCCGATCAGCCGGGGGCTGATATTGGGCAGCTCCATTTCCCGAGCTGCCTTGTCAATACGGGACAGCGCTTCACGTACGGACTCGTAGCGGTTGTAGAAATCGCGCAGAATACCCCCGCGCGGAGCAGCCACCGTACCGGGCATGACAAAGACAGAATTCACCACGTGCACCACCCACAATCTCCGTCCCGACCGCCGGCGAAGTCGCATCAGCCAGTCGGGGCCCTTAAACGCCATGACGAAAGCAACGGCACATGTTCACTTGCTTCGCAGCACCCGAACGATGGACACAGCGAAAGGCGACCCAGATCTCCCCTCGGTGTTTTCCATTCTCCAGCGAATGCTGAGCCTGAACGGAATGTTCCTTGCTAACGGGGTCGCGATTGACGTTAACCGTGCCGCTCCCGGAGGGTCAACGATCCCCGTACCTAACTTTCGGCCTACCGATCATTTTTATGTTTTCCAATCATGTAACGACAGGTGGCAATTGCACTCTTGCCGCCGGACGGACTTTCGTGTTAGCCGCACCCGAACAATTGCGGTATTAATTACCACCGTGTCCGTTTCGATCCGGCGCGGCCCAGGGGCTCGAACGTGACACGCCAGGGAGCTCGGCCGGATTTTCGACCAGTCAGCTTGGCCGAGAACGATCGTTTGGAATGCCGATCGTCGATCACTGACTTCCTAGGGGGTGGCCTGTGGCTGATAGTGGTCGACTCGCGATCAGGCCTGGTGACAGCGGTGTGAGCAGGCGCTCGGGGTCGGGCACGAGTCGGGCTGTGGTCGCGCCGAAACGGGGAAGAACGGGCGCGGAACCTCTTCACAGGCGAGCGGTATCAGCCGCTCCGCTCCTGGGTGACGGGGCCGGGGTGTCGCGTCCCGAGCCGCCGGCGAGTCCGCGGCTCGGACGGCGAAAGGCGGAAGGCGGGGCCCCTACCGGCCGGATCACCCCCCAGGACCGTGCGGAGGGGCCCGCCATCCCCCTGGGTGGTCACTCTCCGCGACCGTCGACCGATCACCACGTCACGGCACGGGGCCGCGACAGCACCGGACCACGTGAAGGCCCACCGGGAGGAGGAATCCGCGCGGGAGTACGGCGGGATCCGCGCAGCCAGTGACGCTCCGGCGGGACGCGAGGAGGCCCGGCGGATCGGGAAATGCCAGAATGGCTGTATGACGAGCAACGTTTACTTCGACATCACCATCAACGACGAGCCCGCCGGGCGGATCACGTTCAAGCTGTTCGACGACGTCGTGCCCAAGACGACGGACAACTTCCGCAAGCTGGCCACGGGCGAGCTGGGCTTCGGCTACGCCGGATCGGGCTTCCACCGCGTCATCCCGCAGTTCATGCTCCAGGGCGGTGACTTCACCGCGGGTAACGGCACGGGTGGCAAGAGCATCTACGGCGAGAAGTTCGCCGACGAGAACTTCAAGCTCAAGCACGACAGGCCCTTCCTGCTGTCGATGGCCAACGCGGGCAAGAACACCAACGGCTCGCAGTTCTTCATCACCACCGTCGTGACCAGCTGGCTGGACAACAAGCACGTCGTGTTCGGCGAGGTCGTGGAGGGCCAGGAGCTGGTCAGCAAGATCGAGTCGCTCGGCTCGCAGTCCGGCGCCCCCAAGGCCAAGATCACCATCTCGGCGTCCGGGACCGTCTGAGTCTCACCACTTCCCGACCCCGAGGGGGCGGGCCGGCCGGACGCGCCGGCCCGCCCCCTCGGGACGACGGGAGCCGCGCGGCGGCGGCGCCCCGGTCCCGTCGCCGCGCGGCGCGCTCCCTCACACGAGCCGAGCGGGACGCTCCCTCGCACGAGCTGCGCGCAACGCGCTTCCGGGACTCCGCGCCGGCAGACGCCCTGGATTCGACCAGGCGACCCACTCCGGCCGCTTCACGTACGCCGTGACTTTCTTCCTGACCTCGGGCACCCTGCCCGCTGTCCGAGGAACCGCCGCCCGGGAGATACGGGGACGATCCGGCGTACGGCGGCATCGCCGGCCAGGAGTCGGCAGCCGAACCCGGCCCCCGGACACAGCAACCCGGCCCGGACACCCGGCGGCGGGCGGTCGGGCCGGGCGGTCGGGTCCGGCGGCGGTGAGGTCAGCGGGGGCGTGCGAGCGCGTGCGGCCGCCGGTCGCCCAGTGCCACCAGGACCTCACGCAGCCCCTCCGCCGCCTTGGCGGTGGCGTCGGCGTCAACCGGGCCCAGCACGCTCAACTGCGCTCCGACAGCTGCCTCGACGACCGCCTGCGCCGTTTCGACGCCCAGGGCCGTCAGCCGCACCCAGGACGAACGCGCGTCCTCGGGGTCGGGTTCGCGGTCGACCAGCTGCGCGGCCGCCAGCTTCCGCAGCGCGTTGCTCGTACCGCCGGACGTCAGAAGAAGTCGTTCGGACAGGTCGGTCGGTCTCAGGCGGTAGGGCTCCCCCGTCGAACGCAGCGCGCTCAGGATGTCGTACTCGGCTCTCGTCACCCCGTACGGGGCCAACTGCTTGACGAGCACGTCCGCGAACAGATTATGCAGCCGCGCCACGCGCTTGATCAGCTCGAATTCGGGTCCGACGATCGCCGGCATCTCGGCACGCCAGGCGGCCGCGATCGAGTCGACCAGATCCTCAGTCATTCTCAGTCCTCTCGTGCCGCCCCCTGCGTGGCGCCAACTTGTCACCCTATAGGAGCACATCGGAAAAGCTTCCTGAACAGCTTCATGAGCGCGGGCCGGTTCGTGATATCTGCGTTCACGACCCGGCCCGCTGTACTTCATATCCGCTTTTTCACACCGACGGCGTCAGGAGACGGCGCCTCCGGACAGGCGCGGGAACACATCCCCCGCCGTGTGCCGCAGCATGTTCTCGCGTTCCGCCGGTTCCAGTACGGCCGTGTCGGCCAACTGCCCGGCCAGTGACCGCACGACGCCCGCAGGCGTGAACGGGTAGTCGCTGCCGTAGAGCAGACGCGACGGGTCAACCAGCCCCAGCAGGGCGGGAAGCGCCCGGGGAAGTGCCGCGCCGGCCGTGTCGTAGTACAGCCGCCGGAGCACGCTCACGACGTCGGCGGGTGTTCCCTCCACGTCGAAGGCGTTGCCGAGTGACTGGACGCGATCGGCCAGCATCGGCAGCATTCCGCCGGTGTGCGGGACGATGAACCGGATGCCGGGGTAGCGCTCCAGGCTGCCGGAGAACACGAGGTCCAGCACGGCACGGGTCGTGTCGAACGGGAACTCGATCAGCGGACGGGGGCGGTTCGGCGATACGTGCTCCCACCCGCAGGCCGACGTCGGGTGCAGCAACACCGCGGCCTCGCGCCGGTCGAGTTCGGCGAGTACCGGAGCGAAGGCGGGGTCGCCGGGGTAGCGGCCACCGGCGTTGGTCAGCAGGACCACACCGTCCGCGCCGAGGTCGTCGAAGGCGTGCCCCAGCTCGGCGAGCGCGCCGTCCACGTCCGGCAGCGGCAGGCTGGCCAGCAGCCCGAACCTGTCCGGATGACCGGCCACGATCTCCGCGCCCTCGTCATTGACCCGACGGGCGAGGGCCCGTGCCCTCGCGTCGTCACCGAAGTGGACGCCCGGCGAGGAGACCGACAGAACCATCGCGCCGATCCGCAGCTCGTCCATGAGGCTGAGCGCCTCGGGGGCGGACCACGTCGGGACGGCGGGGATTCCGTCGGCCTGGCCGAGACCCGCTTCCCGCAGCGCATCCTGGTAGGAGGGCGTCAGGAAGTGGCTGTGTACGTCGATGGCCCGGGACAGTGAGATGTCGGCCATCACGCACTCTCTCTGATCTCGTCCCGGAAGACGGTCAGCAGCTCACGCAGCAGCGAGAGGGTGGTCTCGTCGCTGAATTCGCCGTTCTCGTCGCATCGCTGATGCGCGCCGAAGACCATCAGCTCGGGCTGGACAAGCACCTCGCAGCGGGTCGCCATGAGCACCTGGCGGAGCGCCATCTGCCCGCGCGCCGTGCCGAAGTTGCCGGGTGAGGCTCCCGTGACCGCGACGGGCTTTCCGCCGAGGCTGGACGCGCCGCCGGGGCGGGACGCCCAGTCGAGGGCGTTCTTGAGGACTCCCGACACCGAGTAGTTGTACTCGGGCGAGGAGATCAGGAGACCGTCGGCACGGGTTATCGCGTCACGCAGGTCCGCGACGGGCTCGGGGGGTTCCGTGCCGTCCAGGTCCTGGTTGTAGGGCGGGATGTCGCCGAGGCGCTCGTACAGCTCGATGGTGAGACCGTCCGGCGCGTGGTCGCGGGCGGCGCGCAGCAGGGCTGTGTTGAGGGACTGCTCGCGCAGGCTGCCCGAAATGGCGAGCAGGGTGACGTCGTTCATGAAGGTGGCTCTCTGCCTTTCGGTCTGTGCCGTCAGAGCGGCAGCTGGCGCTCGCCGCTCTGGACGTTCACCCAGACCAGCTCGGTGAAGTCGTCGCGGGAGTGCGGTCCGCTGCGGCCCCATCCGCTGTCCTTGACGCCACCGATGGGAGCGGTGACGTCGTCGTCGATGGTCGGGATGTTGATGTGCACGGCGCCCGAGTTGATCTGCTGGGCGAGCTCCAGGCCGCGGAAGCGGTCACCGGTCAGGATCGACGAGGTCAGGCCGTACTGTGACTTGTTGATCACTTCGAGCGCCTCGTCGGCGCTGTCGACGGGCTGCACGATCAGCAGCGGGCCGAAGGTCTCCTCGTAGGAGGCCTCCGCGGTGTCGGGAACGTCCACGAGGATGGTCGGCTCGTGCACGAGGCCCTTGAAGGAGCCACCGGTGACGACGCGGGCGCCCTTGTCGACGGCGTCCTGGATGCGGGTCTGGACGAGCTGCACGGCACGCTCGTTGATCAGCGGACCGACGACGGTGGACGGGTCGCGCGGGTCACCCTGCGGCAGGGCCTCGGCGCGCTCGGTGAGCCGGGACAGGAACTCGTCGTAGAGGGGTCGCTCGACGAGGATCTTGCGGGCGCACAGGCACACCTGGCCCTGGTGGAAGAAGGCGCTGAACGTGGCGACGCGCACGGCGTAGTCGAGGTCGGCGTCGGCGAGCACCACGATGGGGTTGTAACCGCCCAGCTCCATCACGGTCCGCTTGAGGGTCTTGCCGGCCCGGTCGGCCAGGAAGCGGGCGGTGCGGGAGCTGCCCACGAAGTTGATGATGCGTACGTCGCGGCTCTCGTAGAACACGTCGGCGATCGGGCCAGCGGCTCCGGGAGCGTGCGAGACCACGTTGACGACACCGGCCGGGAAGCCGGCTTCCTCGGCGACCTGGGCGACGATCAGACCGGCGGAGATCGGGGCTTCCTCGGACGGCTTCACCACGACGGTGTTGCCGGCGGCGATGGGCTGGACCACGGAGCGCCAGGCGAGGACGTTGGCACCGTTCCACGGGGTGAAGCTGGCCACGACGCCGAGGGGGCGGCGGACGGCCATGGAGAAGTCACCGGCCACGTCCGTCGACAGGATCTCGCCCTTCGGCTCCAGGACCCAGCCGGCGGCCTGGCGCAGGACCTTCTGCACCACGTTCTGCTGGAACTTGGCGAAGAAGATGGAGCAGCCGGTCTCCTCGGCGAGGATGGCGGCCAGCTCGTCGTGGCGGCGCTCGACGATGTCGGCGGCGCGGAGGAAGAGACGCTGCTTCTCGGTCGGGGCCAGCGCGGCCCAGGCGGGGAAGGCGCGGTTGGCGGCGGCGACCGCCTGCTCGGCGTCCTGCGCGGTTCCCGCGGCGGCCCGGGCGTAGACGGATCCGTCGTACGGGTTGAACACGTCGAAGTGCTCACCGCTGGACGAATCGGCCCACTGGCCGTCGATGTAGTGCTGGTAGACGCGGGGGTTCTGCGACTCGGTCATGACCGACTCCTCACGAAGGTGTGATGTGGAGGTGCCCACCCTGCGGTTCGGGGTGAACCGCATGAGGAAAGCTTGTTGAAAAGCTATCTCCAAACCTTTGTGTTGGCAATAGTTCGGCGAGATGGGTTTCCACGAGTCAGAAACTCGCAGGTCACAGCCGTGATTCACGGGTCGGGCGACCAGAGTGGGACCGCCCGAGGAGGCAGGAATGCACACGCGTGGCCGGTCACGGCCACCTTGCGGTCGATGAGGCCCCGCACAGATCCGTCCCCGGGGAGGACGGCGCGGTGACCCGGAGGGGAACCCGGCGTCCAGCCCCTTCGCCGCCGGGCGCCGGCGGTCCCCGCACGCGGCCGGACGGGCCCGATCCGGCCCTGCTCGATCCCGCACGGCCCCGCGGGCGGTCGCGTCGGCGCCGGCCTCGTCGCTCGCGTACACGGCCGGGCCGGCGCCGGTCTCATCGCTCGCGTACGCGGCGGGCCCGCACCGGTCGCGGAGACGATCCGGCCCGCGAGCGCGCAAAGGGGCGCAGCCCGGTCAGGGCTCTCGGGCCGGACCCGCGCGGAACCGGTCAGGACCGGCGGGCCATACCGGCGCGGAACCGGTCAGGGCTTGCGGGCCACACCCGCGTAGAAGGAGACCGCCTCGTCCGTGGCGCCCGCCAGGGTCTCGCCGTCCGGACGCCAGCGGTGCGGCACCGTGAGACCCGGCTCCACCAGCTCCAGGCCGTGGAAGAAGCGGCGCACCTCGGCCTCCGTTCGCACCTGCGCCGGAATGCCCCCGCCGTGATAGACGTCCAGGACGCGGTCGATCATCTCGCGGTCGAAGTCCGGCGTGCAGTGGGAGAGCACCAGATAGCTGCCGGAGGGGAGCGCGTCGAGGAGAGTTCTGACGGTGTCGTACGGGTGGTCCTCGTCCGGCACGAAGTGCAGCAGGGCGTTCAGGGACAGCGCGACCGGGCGGCTCAGGTCCAGGATCTCGTGCAGTTCCCGCGCGGCGAGGATGCTCTCCGGGTCCCTGACATCGGCCTGGATGTAGGCGGTGCGGCCCTCGGGGGTACTGCGCATCAGCGCCTCCGCGTGCCGCAGGACGATCGGGTCGTTGTCCGCGTAGACCACGCGGGCGTCCGGGGCCGCCCGCTGGGCGACCTGGTGCAGGTTGGGCCGGGTGGGGATGCCGGTGCCGATGTCCAGGAACTGGCGTAAGCCCGCCTCCTCGGCGAGCCAGCGTGTCGCCCGGTGCATGAACAGACGGTTGGTGCGGGCGCAGATCTGGACGGTCGGGAAGACCTTCTCGACCTTCGCGGCGGCCAGCTTGTCGGCTTCGTAGTAGTCCTTGCCGTGGAGGTAGAAGTCGTACATCCGCGCGGAATGAGGCTTGGTGGTGTCGATCTCGTCGACCGACGGCTGATCGAGGTCCGTCACGCTCACAGCTCCTTGCGTATGCGTTGGAGGAAGTCCCTGCTGCGCCGTACGGACGCGGCCCGCGCGGACATGCTGTCGAGGACTTCGAGATAGGCGGAGACGTCCGGCCGCTGGTCCAGATAGACCGCGCCCGTCAGGTTCTCGGTGTAGACGATGTCCGGCAGTTCGAACGTGTCGAAGCGGAACAGGTGGAACGGCCCGAACGCGCCGAGGTGCGGGCCGACGGCGAACGGCATGATCTGGAGCGTCACGCTCGGCAGGGCGGTGGCTTCGAGCAGCCGGTCCAGCTGCTCCCGCATCACCTCCGGGTCGCCGACGGGCCTGCGCAGCACCGCCTCCTCCAGGAGGATCCACAGGATCGGCGCGTCCGGCTTCACCAGCAGTTGCTGGCGCTTGGTCCGCAGCGCGACGCGCCGTTCGACCTCCTCGGGGTCGCGGTGGAACCCGGCGCTGAGCACGCCTCTGGCGTACTCCTCGGTCTGGAGCAGCCCGGGGACGTAATGGGGTTCGTACGTCCTGATCAGGCTCGCCTCGTCCTCCAGGCTGACGTAGGCGCTGAACCAGCCGGGCAGGGCGTCACGGTAGCGGTGCCACCAGCCCGGGCGGTTCGCCGCCTTCACCAGCGTGACGAACTCCTCGGCCTCCTTCTCCGCCACCCCGTACGTCCGCAGAAGCACGCGGACATAAGGGATTTTCAGGCTTACTTCGGAATTTTCCATACGGCGGATCGTCAGCGCTGCCACATCGAGCGCGGCCGCTGCCGCTTCGCGCGTCACCCCCGACTTCTCGCGCAGGGCTCCCAGCCGCTTGCCCAGCACGATGCGCAGGACCGTAGGAGCGGTACTCGTACGAGCCTCGGTCACGTAGCCACCTCCTGACGCTTCATCATCAGGGCAATTCTCGCAGGTAGTTGGAAAGGCAACCAGGCATATGCCACCGTCCTCCGTACGGACCGCGTTCCCGCTTCCGGCGGCGGAGGGCGCTGTCGTGCCGCGCACGTAGAATCGGCGGATGAGCGCTCCCGAAATCGCCGAAGAGACAGGGCACGAGACCGAGGAAGCGGGGCCCGGGGCCGAAGAGGCAGGCCACGGGGCCGGTGAAGCCCTGCGGGTGCTGCACCGCGTCTTCGGCTACGACTCCTTCCGGGGGAGCCAGCAGGAGATCATCGAGCATGTGACCGGCGGCGGTGACGCGCTGGTCCTCATGCCGACCGGCGGCGGAAAATCCCTCTGCTACCAGATCCCGGCGCTGGTGCGCGGCGGGGTCGGCGTGGTCATCTCTCCGCTCATCGCCCTCATGCAGGACCAGGTCGACGCCCTCAGGGCGCTCGGGGTCCGGGCCGGATTCCTGAACTCCACGCAGGATTTCGAGGAGCGCCGGCTCGTGGAGGCCGAATTCCTCGCCGGGGAGCTGGATCTGCTCTACCTGGCACCGGAGCGGCTGCGTGTGGAGGCCACGGCACGGCTGCTCGACCGCGGCACGATCTCGCTCTTCGCCATCGACGAGGCACACTGCGTCGCCTCGTGGGGCCACGATTTCCGGCCCGACTACCTCGCGCTCTCCGCGCTGCACGAACGCTGGCCCGATGTGCCGCGTATCGCGCTGACCGCGACCGCCACCGAGGCGACCCACGCGGAGATCGCGTCCCGGCTGAAGCTCCAGGACGCGCGGCACTTCGTGGCGAGCTTCGACCGGCCCAACATCCAGTACCGCATCGCGCCGAAGAACGAACCGAGGAAGCAGCTGCTCGGTCTGCTGCGCGCCGAGCACCCCGGGGACGCGGGGATCGTGTACTGCCTGTCCCGCGCCTCGGTGGACAAGACCGCCGAGTTCCTGGTGAAGAACGGGATCGCCGCGCTGCCGTACCACGCGGGGCTCGACGCCCGTACGCGAGCGGAGAACCAGGCGCGCTTCCTCCGGGAGGACGGCCTGGTCATGGTCGCGACGATCGCGTTCGGCATGGGCATCGACAAGCCGGACGTACGGTTCGTCGCGCATCTCGATCTGCCGAAGTCCGTCGAGGGCTACTACCAGGAGACGGGGCGCGCCGGACGCGACGGGCTGCCGTCCACCGCGTGGCTGGCGTACGGGCTCCAGGACGTCGTCCAGCAGCGGAAGATGATCGACACCTCGGAGGGCGACGACGCGCACCGGCGGCGGCTCGGCGCTCATGTCGACGCCATGCTCGCGCTGTGCGAGACGGTCGAGTGCCGCCGGGTCCGGCTTCTCGCGTACTTCGGCCAGAAGAGCACCGCGTGCGGCAACTGCGACACGTGCCTGACGCCCCCGGAGTCGTGGGACGGCACGGTCCCCGCGCAGAAGCTGCTGTCGACGGTGGTCAGGCTCAAGCGCGAGCGCAACCAGAAGTTCGGGGCCGGCCAGATCACCGACATCCTGCTCGGCAAGAAGACCGCCAAGGTGATCCAGTTCGACCACGACGCGCTGAGCGTCTTCGGCATCGGTACGGAGCTGCGCGAGTCGGAGTGGCGCTCAGTGGCGCGCCAGTTGCTGGCCCAGGGGCTGATCGCCGTCGAGGGCGACTACGGGACGCTGGTCCTGACGGACAAGAGCACGGAGGTGCTGGGCGGCCGGCGGCCGGTCGTGCTGCGGCGCGAGCCGGAGAAGGCGGCCAGGCCCGCCAAGGCGGAGAAGACCGCCAAGCAGCGGTCCGCGCCGGTCGAGCTGCCCGCGCAGGCGCAGCCGGTGTTCGAGACCCTGCGCGCGTGGCGGGCGGCGACGGCGAAGGAGCAGGGCGTTCCCGCGTACGTGATCTTCCACGACGCGACTCTGCGCGAGATCGCCACCCTGTCCCCGTCGAGCCTGACGGAGCTGGGCACGGTGACCGGGGTCGGCGAGAACAAGCTGGCCAAGTACGGCGAGCAGATCCTGGAAACGCTCGGCGCCGCGCCGGATCCGGGCCCGGCCCCATCCCAGGCCCCGTCCCCGGCTCCGTCCCCGGCGCCGTCCACGGCCACGGAGCAGGAGCCGGATCCGCACTGGGACACGGAGCCGGACTGGGACTGGGACGCGGAGCCGGAGCCGGAATCCGACTGATCGTCGCCGGCCGTCCCCCGCGCCGGGGCCGCTTCAGGGCCTCGCGCCGAGTGTGAGGGTCCAGCGGCCCGGACTGCCTGTCAGGGTGAGCGTGGAGAGCGGCTGGACGTCCACGTACCAGTACGTACGCGGCGACGCCTGGAGCGCGTAGACCAGCGCGGCCCGTACGACGGCCGGTTCCGTGACCGCGACGATCGCGGCGATGTCCTCGGTGGGCCGGGTGTCCAGCCAGCCCCCCACGCGGGTGATGAACGCGACCAGCGGTTCGCCGCCGTGCGGCGCCGCGCGCGGATCCGCGAGCCAGGCCTCCACGGCGGCCGGTTCGCGTAACGCGGCTTCGGCGAGGGTGAGGCCGCGCCAGCGGCCCATGTCGCAGTCGCGCAGCGCCGGCTGGGCCATCGGTGCGAAGCCGAGCGCGTCGCCGGTGGCGTGGCTGCGGAGAGTCGGCGAGCAGTAGCGGAGTTCCGCGGCCGCCAGCGGGACCAGGCTGTGCGAGGCGAGCTGCGTCTCGTGCCAGCCGGCCCGGTCGAGGGGGCGGTCGTCGCCGAAGCGCACGTCGTAGGGCTCGGAGTTCCGCGCGGCGGCGACCAAAGTGACCCGAACACTCATGGCGGTGATCGTGGGGCCCGGAGCCCGGCTGGTCAAGAGGTCGCGGCGAGTGTAAATCCGGGGTCCGCCCGGGGCGCCCCACGGCTTCCCGCCCGCGCTCAGCGATAGTGGTCGGCCACCAGCCTGCTCATCGCGCCGATCGGGTCGCTGCCGACTTCCCTGCCGGAGAAGAAACAGTGGCCGCGCACCCCGGCGAAGCCCTTGGCGAGAGCGAGATGCCGGGAGAGTTCCGCCGGGTCCTGCCAGGGCTCGACCTGGGCGGGATCGCCGGCCTTGTACAGGGCCTCGCCGACGTAGAGCGCGACGCCGGTGTCCCGTACGACGCCGTCCCACCAGCGCACCAGCTTCGCGTAATCGGCCCCGGCGAAGCCGATGCTCCAGTAAAGCTGCGGGACGATGTAATCGACCCAGCCGTTCCTGACCCAGGCGCGGGTGTCGGCGTGCAGATCGTCGTAGGTCTGGACGCCGGCCCTGGTGTCGGAGCCGAGCGGGTCGGTGGTGGCGTTGCGCCACACGCCGAAGGGGCTGATCCCGAAACGGAGGCCGGGCTTGATCTTCTTGATCTCGGCCGCTGTCCCGCGCACCAGTTGGTCGGTGTTGTCGCGCCGCCAGGCGGCCCTGTCGGGGAAGTCGCCGCCGTACCGCCGGTATGCCGCGTCGTCCTGGAAGGTCTGTCCGGCGACGGGATACGGGTAGAAGTAGTCGTCCCAGTGCACGGCGTCGATGTCGTAACGGCGTACGGCGTCCAGCATCGCGTCCTGGACGAAGCTCCTCACCTCGGGCAGACCGGGGTTGTAGTAGAGCTTCCCGCCGTACGGCAGGATCCAGTCCGGGTGGACCCGGGCCGGGTGCGCGGCGGACAGCCGTCCGGGGTCGGTGTGTTCGGCGACGCGGTACGGGTTGAACCAGGCGTGCAGTTCCAGGCCGCGGGCGTGGGCCTCTTTCACCGCGGTGCCCAGCGGATCCCAGCCCGGGTCCTTGCCCTGGGTGCCGGTGAGGCAGGTCGCCCAGGGTTCGTACGGGGACGGCCAGAGGGCGTCCGCGGACGGTCTGACCTGGAGGATCACGGCGTTGAGCCGGCGGGCGGCGGCGGTGTCCAGGTGTGTCAGCAGCTCGGTGCGCTGTACGGCGGCCGTGAGCCCCGGTTGTGAGGGCCAGTCGCGGTTGGCGATGGTCGCGAGCCACATTCCGCGCAGCTCCGCGGTGGGCGCGCGGCGACGGCGGGCAGCCGTGGCGCCGGCGGCGGTGAGCGGGTCCGCGGCCACCGGGAGAGCAGCAGCCGCCAGGGGGACCGCCGCCCCGGCCGCCGCCATCGCCGCCATGAATCCTCGTCTGCCGATCTGCCGCATGCGCCGTCCCTCGCCTGGTGAACCCGGTCCGGCCGAGCATGCCCTGCCCCGGGCCGTCCGCCGTGGACCCCGGCGGGTAACGTCGGGCCGTGGCGAGCACGGGAGATTCCGCCGGCGACCCGCGCAGGAGTACGGACCGGACACGGACCGGACACGGACCAGCGAAAGGCACGATGTGACCGACACCCTGACCGACATCGCCCGCGTCGGAGTGGTGGGCTGCGGCCAGATGGGCGCAGGCATCGCGGAAGTCGCCGCCCGCAGCGGCCTTGAGGTGAGGGTCGCCGAGACCACCGGCGAGGCCCTGGAGATCGGCCGGAGCCGTCTGCTCAACTCGCTCACGAAGGCGGCGGAGCGCGGCAAGATCACCGAGCAGGAGCGCGACGAGGCGCTGGGCCGGCTCAGCTACACCACCGATCTCGGGGAGTTCGCGGACCGCGACCTCGTCATCGAGGCGGTCGTGGAGAACGAGCAGGTCAAGACGGAGATCTTCCAGGTGCTCGACCAGGTCGTGACGCGTCCCGACGCGATCCTGGCCTCCAACACCTCCTCGATCCCGCTGGTGCGTCTCGCGGTCGCGACCTCGCGTCCCGACCAGGTGATCGGGATTCACTTCTTCAACCCGGCGCCCGTGCAGAAGCTCGTGGAGCTGATCCCCGCGCTGACGACGTCCGAGGAGACCATCAAGCGCGCCGAGGCCGTGGTGGAAGGGACGCTCGGCAAGCACGCGATCCGCGCCCAGGACCGGTCGGGCTTCGTGGTGAACGCGCTGCTGATCCCGTATCTGCTCTCCGCGATCCGGATGTTCGAGTCGGGCTTCGCGAGCCGCGAGGACATCGACAGCGGCATGGAGCTGGGCTGCGCCCACCCGATGGGGCCGCTGAAGCTCTCCGACCTGATCGGTCTGGACACGGTCGCGTCGGTGGCCGACTCGATGTACGCGGAGTTCAAGGAGCCGCTGTACGCCGCTCCCCCGCTGCTCCAGCGGATGGTGGACGCCGGACGGCTCGGCCGCAAGACGGACTCGGGCTTCTACACGTACTCCTGACGTACTCCTGACAGCAGGTCCTCGGGCCCGTCCGGCGTGCGGACGGGCCCGGGCCGTTTCCGGGAGGGCGCCGCGAAAATCCCGGGGTGACTCTCACACGGCCTCGCGGCGGGAAGGGCCCTGGCGGTCGCGGCCCGCGTCCGGGCCGGCGGACTGCGCGGGCACCCGCGAGCGGTCGTTGCGCAGCACGAGCAGCGCCACGTCGTCGGTGACCCGTCCCCGGGTGTGCCGCAGCAGCGCGCCGTGCACCCGGCGCACGACGGCCGCGGGCGAGACCGGAGCGTCCGCGGCGGCCGCCGCCAGTACGTCCACGAGACCGAAGAAGTGTCCCGAGCCGTCCCGGGCGTCCGTCGCCCCGTCCGTGTGCAGGAACAGCGCCTCGCCCGGCAGCAGCGTCCCGCACCGCCGGGGCGCGAGTTCGGCGGGCAGCGGAACGGCGCCCATGGGCGGCAGCGGCGCTCCCTCGGCTAGCGGCCGCGCGCCGCCGCCGAGCCGGTAGGGCCACGGGTGCCCGCAGTTGAGGGCCGCGATGGCGTCATCGGCGCCGATCTCCAGCAGCAGGACGGTGACGAACTCCTCGGCCGGCGGACACGGCGTCCCGAGGCTCGCCAGATGGCGCTGGTGCGCGCGGTCCAGGCGGCGCAGCACGCCGGCGAGTTCCGCCTCGTCGTACGCGGCCTCACGGAAGCTTCCGAGTACGGCGGCCACCGCCCCGATCGCGCCGAGACCGTGGCCCTTGACGTCTCCTATGACGATGCGGACCCCGTGCGGCGTGGCAACCACCTCGTACAGGTCGCCGCCGACCTCGGCGCCGCGCGCCACGGACAACTGCCGTGCGGCGAGGGCGAGTCCGTCGATCCTCGGCGGCAGCGGCCGCAGCAGCACGTCCTGCGCTGCGCGCGCGACCGCGCGCACCTGCCGCAGCTCGCGCACGGAACCGCGCCGTACGCCGGCCAGCAGCCAGGCCGCGGCCAGGAGGAAGGCCACACAGGTCGCGAGGCGCTGCAGCAGGCTGTCCATGACGGCCAGCGGGCAGGTCAGCTCCCAGACGACCACCAGCGAGAGACAGAGAACCGGAACCACACAGTCGACCACGCGCCGGCAGAACACGGCGTCCTCTGTGCACCTGCGGATCATGGGCCGCCCCCTTCGGCCGGGTGGCCGCTGGACGATGAAACAGGCCGTCGTGGCCGGATCGGATCGATTGTGTCGATCACCCGGAACCGTTCGCGCGCCCCGACCGCACTTGTCATCCGAACGAGTGAGGGGCGTGTCCGGAGATCCGGACACGCCCCTCAACAGGCGACACGCGTTCGAGCAGCCGGGCCGGCCGCCGCACGGTGACTACGCGCCGCGCAGGACCGCCCCGGTCAGCTCGGCGGCGCGGGCGACCGCCGCGTCGCGCGCGGCCGTGGCCTCGTCGACGGTCAGTGTGCGGTCCGGCGCCCGGAAGCGCAGGGCGTACGCCAGCGACTTGTGGTCCGCGCCGGTCTGCTCGCCGGTGAAGACGTCGAACAGCCGGATGAACTCCAGCAGTTCACCGGCGCCCTCGTGCAGCGCGCGCTCCACGTCGGCGGCCGGTACGTCCTTGGGGACGACCAGCGCCACGTCCTGGGTGGCGACCGGGAAGGTGGAGATGCGCGGCGCGCGCAGCGCGCCCTCGCCCGCACGCTCCAGCAGGTCGAGGTCGACCTCCATGGCGCAGGTGCGCTCCGGCACCCCGAGCGACTTGACGACGCGCGGGTGCAGCTCGCCCGCGTGACCGATCAGCGTCTCGCTGCCGTCCACCACGGCGAACAGCGCGGCGCAGCGCCCCGGGTGCCAGGGCTCGTACCGGGCGGCGCGGACGACCGGCTCGACGCCCGCCTCCCGCGCGACGGTACGGGCCGCCTCGATGGCGTCGGCCCAGTCGGCCGGGCGGCCCTTGCCCCACCAGCCGGCCTGCTCGCGCGCCCCGGCCAGTACGACCGCGGCGCGGCGCGGCTGGCGCGGCAGCGTGGCGTCGAGCGCCGCGATCTCCGCCTCGGTCGGCCGCCGGTCGACGGGAAGCCGTACGGGTACGGTCTCCTCGCCGGTCGGCAGGAACACCGAACCGGTCTCGAAGAGCGCCAGGTCGTGCGCGCCCCTGCCGTCGTTGCGGCGCAGCGCTCCGAGCAGTCCGGGCAGCAGCGTGGTGCGCAGCGCGGGCTCCTCGTCGGAGAGCGGGTTGACCAGCTTCACCGTGCGGCGGCGGTCGTCGTCGGCGGGCAGGCCCAGCTGGTCGAGCACCGCGTCACCCGTGAACGGGTAGTTCAGGGCCTCGACGTAGCCGGCGCCGGCCAGCGCGCGGCCGACGCGGCGGTGCAGCCGCTGCCGCTCGGTGAGGCCGCGGCCCGACGGCGGGGTGGGCAGCGTGGAGGGAAGGTTCTCGTACCCCTCCAGGCGGATGATCTCCTCGGCGAGGTCGTTGGGCGCGCCGAGGTCGGGGCGCCAGGACGGGACGGTGACGACCAGTTCGTCCTGCCCGTACACGTCGCAGCCGATCTCCTGGAGCCGCCGTACGACGGTCTCCCTGCCGTACGCGACGCCCGCGACCCGGTCGGGGTGGTCGGCGGGCATGGTGATGGTGTGCGGTGCGGACGGCGTGACGACCTCGGTGACGCCGGCTTCCGCGGAGCCGCCCGCCAGCAGGACCAGCAGGTCGACGGTCCGCTGCGCCGCCGCGGTGGTGGCCTCGGGGTCGGCGCCGCGCTCGAAGCGCCTGGACGCCTCGGAGGACAGCTTGTGGCGGCGGGCCGTGCGGGCGATCGAGAGCGGTTCGAAGTGCGCGGCCTCGATGACGACGTCGGTGGTGCCCAGGACCTCGCCCGTCTCGGCGTCGGTCCGCGTGTCGGCGATCTCCGTGTCGGCGCCGCCCATCACGCCCGCGAGGCCGATGGGGCCCCGGTCGTCGGTGATGACCAGGTCCTGGGCGTCCAGGACCCGCTTCGCGCCGTCGAGCGTGGTGATCTTCTCGCCGGGCGCCGCGCGGCGGACCCCGATGGGTCCCTGGAGCCGGGAGCGGTCGTACGCGTGCAGCGGCTGACCCAGCTCCAGCATCACGTAGTTGGTGATGTCGACGGCGAGCGAGACCGGCCGCATGCCGGCCTTCTGGAGCCGGCGCGTGAGCCAGATCGGGGACCGGGCCTCGGGGTCGAGGCCGGTGACCGTACGGGCGGTGAAGCGGTCGCAGCCCATCGGGTCCGCGACGTTCACCTCGTAGCCGAAGGAGTTGGGCGCGGGGACGTCGATGAGCGCCGGGTCGCGCAGCGGCAGGCCGTACGCGATGGCGGTCTCGCGGGCGACTCCGCGCAGGGAGAGGCAGTAGCCGCGGTCGGGGGTGACCGCGATGTCCAGGACCTCGTCGACGAGTTCGAGCAGTTCGATGGCGTCGGTGCCGGCTTCGTGCTCGGGCGGCAGCACGATGATGCCGTGCGTGCCGTCGTCGCCCATGCCCAGCTCCTCGCCGGAGCAGATCATGCCGTGCGAGGTCTTGCCGTACGTCTTGCGCGCGGCGATCGCGAAGTCGCCCGGGAGCACTGCTCCGGGCAGGACCACGACGACCTTGTCGCCCACGGCGAAGTTCCGGGCGCCGCAGACGATCTCCTGCGGTTCGCCGGTGCCGTTGGCGGTGCCGACGTCGACGGTGCAGAAGCGGATGGGCTTCTTGAAGCCCTCCAGCTCCTCGATGGTGAGCACCTTGCCGACGACGAGCGGGCCCTTGAGCCCGGCGCCGAGCTGTTCGACGGTCTCGACCTCGAGACCGGCCGAGACGAGCCTGGCCTGGACGTCACGGCCGGTTTCCGTCGCCGGCAGGTCGACGTACTCCCGCAGCCAGGAAAGCGGGACGCGCATCAGATCTCCATCCCGAACGGCCGGGTGAACCGGACGTCAGCCTCAACCATGTCTCGCATGTCTTCCACGTTGTGGCGGAACATCAGCATCCGCTCGATGCCGAACCCGAAGGCGAATCCGCTGTACTTCTCGGGGTCCACACCGCAGGCGACGAGCACCTTGGGGTTGACCATGCCGCAGCCGCCCAGCTCGATCCAGCCTTCGCTGCCGCAGGTGCGGCAGGGCCGGTCCGGGTTGCCGACGGACGCGCCGCGGCAGACGTAGCAGACCATGTCCATCTCGGCGGACGGCTCGGTGAAGGGGAAGTAGTTCGGCCGCAGCCGGGTCTTCATCTCCGGGCCGAAGAGCGCCTGGACCATGTGGTCGAGGGTGCCCTTGAGGTCGGCCATGGTCAGGCCCTCGTCCACGGCGAGCAGCTCGATCTGGTGGAAGACCGGGGTGTGCGTGGCGTCCAGCTCGTCGGTGCGGTAGACCCGCCCGGGGCAGACGACGTACACGGGCGGCTCACGGTCGAGCAGCGTGCGCGCCTGCACCGGCGAGGTGTGGGTGCGCAGGACGACACCGGACTCGTCGCCGCCGGTCCCCTTCGGGCCCTGGACGAAGAAGGTGTCCTGCATCTGCCGCGCGGGGTGGTCGGGCAGGAAGTTGAGCGCGTCGAAGTTGAACCACTCCGCCTCGACCTCCGGGCCCTCGGCGACCTCGTAGCCCATCCCGACGAAGACGTCGGCGACCCGCTCCATGAAGCTGGTCAGCGGGTGCCGGGCGCCGGCCGGGGTGCGGTCGTAGGGCAGGGTGACGTCCACCGCCTCCTCGACCAGGACCCGGGCGTCGCGCTCGGCCTCCAGCTCCGTCTGGCGGGCGGCGAGGGCCTTGCTGACGGCGCCGCGCGCCTGCCCCACGCGCTTGCCCGCCTCGGCCTTGGCCTGCGGGGGCAGCGCGCCGATCTCCCGGTTCGCGAGAGCGAGCGGCGAGGTGCCCGAGGTGTGCGCGGTCTTCGCGTGAGCGAGCGCGTCGAGGTCACCGGCGGCGGCGAAGGCGGCGAGCGCCTCGTCCCGCATGCGCTCGATCTCTTCCGGTTTGAGTGCGTCGACCTCGACCGGGTCGTACGACTTGTTGGGTGCCGACATCTCTTCCCGTACTTCCGATTGGCTGGCGAAACGACCCTGCTCGATTTTGCTCGATCACAGAGGGCGCGAAGGTGCCAAAGGTCGAGTCTAAAGGCCGTACGAAGGTGAAGAAGCCCGCGGGCCGCTCAGGTCAGATAGGCCGGAGCGCCGACGGGCAGGATAAATCGGAATTCGGCACCGCCGCCGGGTCCGCGGCCGACGGTGATCGTCCCGCCGTGCGCCTCGACGATGCCCTTGACGATGTACAGACCGAGACCGGTCCCGCCGCGCTTGCTCCCCCGCCAGAAGCGGGTGAAGACACGGCCCATCGACTCCTCGGGGATGCCGGGGCCTTCGTCGCACACGGTGACTGCCGTCCCTCTCGCTGTGTTGTCGGCGTGCTTGAGCAGCGCCGCCGCCACCTCGATGGTGACAGTTCCCTCTCCGTGGCGCACCGCGTTTTCCAGCAGGTTGCCGAGGATCTGGTCGATCTTGTCGGGGTCGGCCCACAGGTCGGGCAGCGGCTGCTGTATCCGGACGAGGAACCGGTCGGGGTCCTGCCCCGCCGCGGTGTGCGACTGGACGTGCCGTCCGACGGCCGCGCCGATGTCGACCGGCTGGCGGCGCACCTCCAGTCTGCCCGAGTCGATCCGGGAGATGTCCAGCAGTTCCGCGATCAGCCGCGTGACGCGGTTGGCGTCGGCGTCGACGGTCTCCAGCATCAGCCGCTTCTGGTCGTCCGTGAACCGCTCCCACTTGGCGAGCAGCGTCGCCGTGAACCCCTTCACGGACGTCAGCGGGGAGCGCAGCTCGTGGGCGACGGTGGCGATCAGCTCCGCGTGGCTGCGTTCGGTGCGGCGCCGCGCCTCGGTGCCGCGTACGCAGATCACCAGCTTGCGCACGGGCCCCTGCGGATACGGGCGTACGTAGCGCGCGGAGACCAGCACCTCGCGGCCCCCCGGCAGCAGCAGGTTGCGCTCGGGCTGGCCGCTGCGGGTGGCGAGCCCGCCGTACGGATCGGTCAGCGCCCACCAGCGGCGGCCTTCGAGGTCGGTCAGCGGCAGCGCGCGCTCCAGCTGACGGCCCAGCGCGTCGGCGGGCGACACGGCGGTGATCCGGGCGGCGGCGGCGTTGAAACAGGTCACGCGGCCGGTCTCGTCGGTGACGACCAGCCCGTCGGGGAGGTCGTCGGGGTCGAAGCCGGCCGTCGCGAAGCCGCCTGTGTCACAGGCGCCGGTACGGCCGGGGGGCTCGGAGGCATCCGTGAAAGGTTCCTGGACCCCGGCGGGCCTGCTCGCACCGACAGTCATCCCCGCATCCCACCTCTTTCACCCGGCTCAGTGGGCCCTCGAAGCCGTCACCTTACTAGCTGAACGTGATCGAGCGGACCCCCTCAGCACTGATGGACGGGCTGGGGCCTCAGATCCTAGGGGCGGACCCGCTGCGCGCGTGCGGAGGCGTAGAGGCAGACGGCTGCGGCCGTCGCGAGGTTCAGGCTCTCGGCCTTCCCGTGGATCGGGACGCGTACGACCGCGTCCGCGAGCGCGCGGGTCTCCTCGGGCAGGCCCCAGGCCTCGTTGCCGAAGATCCAGGCGGTGGGGCCGCTCATGGTGCCCGCGTCCAGCTCGTCGTCCAGGTCGCTGTCACCCGCTCCGTCGGCGGCGAGGATCCGCACGCCCGTGTCCCGCAGCCCCTGGACGGCCTGTTCCACGGGGACGCCCACGGCGACCGGCAGATGGAAGAGCGAACCGACCGACGCCCGGACCGCCTTGGGGTTGTAGAGGTCGACGGAGGCGTCGGTGAGGATCACGGCATCGGCGCCCGCGGCGTCCGCGCAGCGCAGCACCGTACCGGCGTTGCCGGGGTCACGGACGTTGGACAGGACGGCGACGAGCCGGGGCCCGGCCTTCAGGACGTCCTCGAACGGCGCGTCCAGGAAGCGGCAGACGCCGAGCAGCCCCTGCGGGGTGACGGTGTCGGACAGGTCGGCGACGACGTCGTCCGGCGCGTACAGCACCCGGGCTCCGGCCTCCCTGGCCGCGTCGAGGAGGTCCGCGTAGCGCTCGGCGGCCTCCGGTGTGGTGAACAGCTCGACGAGGGCCGGCTGCCCGTCCTCACCGCGGTGCGCGACCGCTTCCCGCACGGCCTGCGGGCCCTCGGCGAGGAACCGGTGCTCCTTGGAGCGGAAGGCACGCTTGGCGAGCCGCCGCGCGGCCGTGACGCGCGGGGATCGCGGGGAGATCAGCTCGGGGGTGCCCATGGGCGGCGGCTCTCTCACTTCTCGTACGGGCGTACGTCGTGCGGGCGGGGACCGGGGCCCGCGGCGGGCGCGGGGGCCGGGTGAAACACGCCGGACCCGCAGGCACGAGGCCTGCGGGTCCGGTGATGCGGCGGGTGCGCGCGAGACCGCGAGGTCTCAGGCAGCGGCCTTGGGGGCGTTGACGTCGCTCGGAAGCGCCTTCTGGGCGACCTCGACGAGCACGGCGAACGCGTTGGCGTCGTTGACGGCCAGCTCCGCGAGGATCTTGCGGTCCACCTCGATGTTGGCGGCCTTCAGACCCTGGATGAAGCGGTTGTAGGTGATGCCGTTGGCGCGGGCAGCGGCGTTGATGCGCTGGATCCACAGCTGACGGAAGTCGCCCTTGCGCTTCTTGCGGTCGTTGTAGTTGTAAACGAGGGAGTGGGTGACCTGCTCCTTCGCCTTCCGGTACAGGCGCGAGCGCTGGCCGCGGTAACCGCTGGCCGCCTCGAGGATTGCCCGGCGCTTCTTGTGGGCGTTGACTGCCCGCTTGACGCGTGCCACGTGTTAACTCCTTGTAGCGGGGCCGTGGTTGGACTCACACGGCCCGGAAGTGGATGGGTCCCGGTCTTGAAGCCGCGCCCCCGGTTACCGGGGGCCGCGACCTCACTTGCCGAGAAGCTTCTTGATCTTCGCGGAGTCGCCCGGGGCCATCTCGGCGGTGCCGGTGAGGCGACGCGTCACGCGCGACGACTTGTGCTCAAGCAGGTGGCGCTTGCCGGCCCGCTCGCGCATGACCTTGCCGGAGCCAGTGATCTTGAAGCGCTTGCTGGCACCGCTGTGCGTCTTGTTCTTCGGCATGGCGCCGTTCTCTCCTCGTCAGTGACGCTCCCCGCCGACCGGCGAACCGGCGCGCGGAAGCGTCAGATCTCTGATGTGTGGTTCCGGACCTGAACCGAGGGCGCCTGGATGACGCCCTCTCGGATCACGCGTCGGAAGATGCCTCGGCCGGAGCCTCGGCGGAGGCGTCGGCGTCAGCCGCTGCCTGCTGGTTCTCGTCCGCCTCGGCCGCGTCGTCGGTCGCGTAGCCCTGGCGCTCCGCCTTGCGGGCTGCCTGTGCCTCGCGAGCCTCGGCCATGGCCTCGGTCTTCTTCTTGTGCGGGCCGAGCACCATGATCATGTTTCGGCCGTCCTGCTTCGGGTTCGACTCGATGAACCCGAGCTCCTCGACGTCCGAAGCGAGCCGCTGGAGCAGTCGGAAGCCGAGTTCCGGCCTGGACTGCTCACGACCGCGGAACATGATCGTGATCTTGACCTTGTCGCCCTGCTTCAGGAACCGGACGACGTGACCCTTCTTGGTGTCATAGTCGTGCGGGTCGATCTTCGGCCGGAGCTTCATCTCCTTGATGACCGTGTGCGCCTGGTTCTTGCGCGCCTCACGGGCCTTCATGGCCGACTCGTACTTGAACTTCCCGTAGTCCATGAGCTTGCACACGGGCGGACGTGCGGTCGCCGCGACCTCGACCAGGTCCAGGTCGTACTCCTGCGCCAGCTCCAGGGCCTTCGCAAGCGGCACGATGCCGACCTGCTCGCCACTGGGACCGACGAGTCGGACCTCGGGAACACGAATCCGGTCGTTAATGCGGGGCTCAGCGCTGATGGATCCTCCTCGGTAGCACCACACGACTGTCTGGCAGACAGCCGCGTAACGTCTGTTTCTCAGACCAACCGCGGGGATTAATGAAAAATGCCCCGGACGGGACACAGGCGGCAGCTCCTGGAATACCGGAGCACCGCCGCGTCAACCGCGGGGCGCGCTTCGGGCAGCTCCATCGTCCGTACGGAACGATGGGGACCGCCTGACCGGTGACCCGCCGCCCGCGAGGGCAGTCAGGTGGGAGATCGGAGCCTCCACTTGTGGGCCGAACACCTATGCGTCCGGCCGGTCGTCACTCCAGGTTAGCACCAACCTCCCGGGGTGGCTAACCGGCAGCGGGCGCGGGGGCCCCGCGGACCCGGGGCATATCGTGTGAGCATGAGCGACGCGACCTCCCCCGAGCAAGCCCCCGACGTGCAGCTGCCCGAACAGCAGTCCCCCGACTTCGACGCCATGGCCCGCGACATCGCGGAAGTACCCGCCGTCGAGGTCATCGTCACGGTCGCGGTGAACCTGATGAGCGCGGCCGCCGTGAAGCTCGGCCTGACCGATGACGGCGACGACCACAAGGACCTGGACGAGGCCCGCAAGCTCGTCCACGCGCTGGCCGGACTGCTGGACGCCAGCACGACGGAGATCAGCTCGTTCCACGCGGCTCCGCTGCGCGACGGCCTGAAGTCCCTCCAGCTGGCCTTCCGCGAGGCCTCGCTCGTACCGGACGAGACCGGTCAGGGGCCCGGCGAGAAGTACACGGGCCCGGTCTACGGCTGACCGCCGCGCACCACCGGTCCCGCGCTCCCTGTTCCGCCGCGTGGCGTCACTGTTCGGTCGCGCGGGACCTTACGAAAAGGGGCTCGCCCGGCGGCGTGGCCCCGGCCGGCAGGATCGCCAGGTCGAGTCCGCGCACCAGGCGGGCCCTCAGTACGCCGTCGGCCGCCAGCGACGCGGCGACCCTGCGGGCCGCCTCCGCCGGGGACGCGTCCGCGGCGAGCACGAGCGCGAGCGTGCCGTCGGCGCTGCCGGGGCCGAGATGGGCCCGGAGCACCGCGGGCTCGGCCGCGACGGCGGACCGCACGGCCCCGGTGACCGCGGGGTCGTCCAGTGGACGCGTACTGGCGCGGCCCTCGGCGGCGGCGACCAGGGCGGCGCCGGTGAGCTGGTACGGGACAGGGCCCGCAAGATCGAGGACCAGCGTGTCCGCCCGCTCGTGCGCCGCTGCCTGGAGCGCCTGGTGCAGCGGTACGGCGACCGGGCGCGCCTCGGGGTCCCAGCGGGCCAGCGCGGCGAGCGACGTGAACGCGGGCAGCGCCCTGCGGTCCCCGGCCGTCAGGGTGGGTACGGCCATGTCGCTGGTCTTCTCGCGGCGCAGGCCGTTCTCGTCCGTCTCACTCTCACCGAGGACGGCGACCACGGGGACCAGCAGCCGGGCGCCCCTGAGCGCCGCGAGCACCTGCCCTTCGGCCGTCCGGTCCGCGGCCCAGGCGGCGAGGGCCGCCGTCAGGGCCGGGTCGGCGGTGCCGTCGTCGTCGGAGAAGCCTGAGTCCGGGATGTTCTTGAGCGCCACGGATCGAGGGTAGGCCCTGCTCGGGGGCCCGGCGGTCGTGGGGTGGAGCTCCGGCCGCCACGCCCTGTCCGCGGTCAGCGCACCGAGTTCCAGCGCCTGACGCCACCGCGCCACAGCACCACGGCGCCCGCGAGCAGCACCGCGCCGAGGCCGCCCACGACCGGCGCCAGCCAGCCGGCCGGTTCCGACTCCTCGCGCGGGGCGTCGGGGCCGCTGCCGAAGTACTTCTCCCGGTAGCCCGCCGACGCGCCCTTCAGGTCCGTACGTCCGGCCTTCCCGCCGGCCGCGATCGCGGCGGCGGGGTCGACGAGGCCGTACCCCTTGGCGTCGTCGCGTCCGCCCGCCGGCGCTTCGCGTGCCGTGTCCGCGAGCACCTTCTTGATCTGCGCGGGGGTGAGACCGGGGTGGGCGGAGCGTACGAGTGCGACGGCGCCCGAGACGAAGGCCGCCGCCGCGCTGGTGCCCCAGCCCTCGTAGTAGTGGCGGTCCGGGTCCGCTATGACGACGTCGTCGCCCGGGGCGCTGACGGTGGCGTACCAGCGGCGCGTGGAGAACGAGGCGCGTGCGCCGTACCGGTCGACGGCGGTCACCGCGATCACGCCGGGATAGGCGGCGGGGTAGGAGATGTGGTCGCCCTTCTCGCCTCCGTTCCCGGCGGAGGCCACGACGACGGCGCCCTTGGCGAGCGCGTACTGGACGGCGTCGTCCTCGCCGGGCTCCGGGTGGGCGGACGCGCTGTCGTCGCCGAGGGAGAGGTTGATGACGTCGGCGCCGTGGTCGGCGGCCCAGCGGATGCCCTCGGCGAGTGCGCCGCCCTTGGAGGTGCGGGCCTTGTCGCGGCCGGGGTCGGTGCCTTCGAGGATGACCCGGACGGGAAGGATCCTCGCCTTCGGCGCGATGCCGAGGACGCCTTCGGAGCGGCCCGGACCATGGCCGTGGCCCGCGATGATGCCGGCCATCGCGGTGCCGTGCCTGGCCCAGGACCGGTCGCCGCTCGTGGCGCCGAAGCCGATCAGGTCCTTGCCCGGCAGGACCTGTCCCGCGAGGTCGGGGTGGGTCCCGTCGACGCCGGTGTCGAGGACGGCGACGGTGACACCGGCGCCCTCGGTGGTGCGCCAGGCCTGTTCGGTGTGCATGGCTTCGAGGGCCCACTGCTGGGCGCGGATGGAGTCCGCGCGGGCGGTCGGCGCGGACAGCAGGGCGAAGGAGGTGGCGGCGAGAAGGACGGCCGTCAGGCGGTGCCGGGGGTGCGGTGCCGGGGGCCTCTGTGACGTGAGCGGGGTTCTGGTCGTCATGGGGAGGTCACCGTGTCCGTGCTGATCTCTTCGCGCAGTCCGTGCTCGATCCGGTCCGCCACGCCCTCGGCCTCGAAGCCGAGTCCCGCCTGCGCCGCCGCGGTGGTCGCGCCCCCGGTCATCGCCTTCGCCGCGGGCTGCGGGTCGGGGACGGCGCGCGCGTCGGCGAAGCCGGAGACGGCGTAGACCACGACGGGTTCCTGGTCGAGGACGTGCACCGTCCAACTGGCGCGCTGCCGGTCGCCGAACCCGGCGGCGACCGTGCCGGGCACGGGGAAGGTGCGGGGCATCAGGTCGGCACGTCCGGTCAGGTTCTCGTCCTGGAAGCGGGTGCGCAGGGCCTTCATGGCGGCCGGGTCGGCCTGGGTGAAGACGAGCCCGACGGTCGTGACGCTGCTGGACGTGGCGTCCGCGTACGTCGCCCGCACCACACGCGCGCAGCCGGCCTGGCGCAGTGTGTCGAGCAGCAGGGTGTCCAGGGTGCCCGCGCAGCCGCTGTCGGGCGCGACGGCGACCCGGGTCCAGGTGCGGTCGGCGCCGCCGGGGCCCGCGCCTTCGCCCTTCAGGGTGCGGGGGAAGAGGGTGTCGACGGGCACGCTGTGCCAGAGGGTGCGTGCGGTGGTGAAGCCGTCGGAGGCCGCGCTGTCGGCGGCGGAGTCGCCGGTCAGCCAGCTCCCGGTGGCCGCGCCGCCGATCAGCCCGAGCCCGAGGACCACGCAGGCCACGGCGAGCGCGGTCCTTCCGGGATGCCGGGCGGGTACGGGGCGCAGCCGGGTCGTGGTCTCCGCTGTCCCGGAGGGAGCGCCGGGCCAGGAGGGGAAAGGCGCCGGATGCCCGGGCAGCGGGGGGAGGACCCCGGCGTCGGCGGGCGTTCGGCTCGCGGGCACGAACGGGGGCCTGGGCGGGTGCGCGGGCCGGGGCGGCACCACGGGGGCCGGCGCGGCGGGCGCGGGCGGGGCAGGTACGGACGGCACGGGCGGCGCGGGTACGGGGGCTGCCTGCGGGATCTCCGGGAGCCGCAGCTGCCTGGTGGGCTCGTCCATGAGCTCGTCGGACGCCTGGTCCGGTGCCTCGCCGGGGGCCGGCTCAGAGGCAACGCGGGGACTCGGCACCGGTATACGGGGATCGGCGGGCGGATCCGTGAGCGGCTTCGGGGGAAGCGACGCGCCGGGCACCGTGCCCGGGGCGGACGTGTCCGGCGGGTCCTCCGACGAGGGCGGTACGGGCACACGTCGCGCTTCCGTACTCATCCGCCCCCCTGTGCTGTCCGTTCCGCCAGTCCGGTCCACAGCTCACCGCAGGCCCGGCCGCCCGCCGGGGCAGTGCCGTTCCCGGCCGCGTGTGCGGTCACTCTACGGGCTCCCGCGGGCCCGGCGGGAACACAGGCGCGGGCCCGGGGTGATCTGCCCCGATCGTCCCCCTACCGAGTGGAATTCAGGTCTGGCAGGCTCACTCCATGACTCCGCGTGCCACTGACAGGGCCCGGTACGACCGTGCCACCGCCGCTCTCGACGCCCCGCTCGCCGTGGTCGATCTCGACGCGTTCGACGCCAACGCCGAGGACATCCTGCGGCGGGCCGGCGGCAAGCCGGTCCGGGTGGCGAGCAAGTCGGTGCGCTGCCGGAACCTGCTGGAACGGGTGCTCGCCCGGGACGGCTTCGCGGGGATCATGTCGTTCACGCTGGCCGAGTCGCTGTGGCTGGCGCGCTCCGGTTTCGACGACGTACTGCTGGCGTATCCGTCGGCGGACCGCGCCGGGTTCGCGGAGCTGGCGGCCGATCCCGGACTGTCCGCCGCCGTCACCGTCATGATCGACGACCCGGCGCAGTTGGAGCTGATCGACGCCGCGCGCGACGGCGGCCGTGAGGAGATCCGGGTCTGTCTGGAACTGGACACGTCCCTGCGGCTGCTGGGTGGCCGGGCACGGTTCGGCGCGCTGCGCTCTCCGCTGCGCGAACCCGCCCAACTGGCCGATTTCGCCAGGTCCGTTGCCCGGCGTCCTGGCTTCCGGCTGATCGGTCTCATGGCGTACGAGGGCCATGTGGCCGGTGTCGGGGACGCCGTGCCGGGGCGGCCGCTGCGCTCGCGCGCGATCCGGCTGATGCAGGCCGCGGCCCGCAAGGAGCTGGCGGAGCGGCGGGCCGCGGTGGTGGGCGCGGTGCGGTCCGTCGCGCCCGATCTCGCCTTCGTCAACGGCGGTGGTACGGGCAGTGTGCAGCACACCGCGGCGGAGGACGCGGTGACGGAGATCGCCGCGGGGTCGGGGCTGTACATGCCGCGGCTGTTCGACAACTACACCTCGTTCAGCGGCCGTCCGGCCGCGCTCTTCGCGCAGCCGGTGGTGCGCAGGCCGGGCGTCGGTGTGGTGACGGTGCTCGGCGGCGGCTATCCGGCGTCGGGCGCGGCGGGCGGGGACCGGCTGCCCGTGCCGTATCTGCCCGAGGGCCTGCGCTACGACGCCCAGGAAGGTCCCGGCGAGGTGCAGACCCCGCTGCTCGGGGCCGCCGCCGACGATCTGCTGATCGGCGACAAGGTGTGGTTCCGGCACGCGAAGGCCGGTGAACTGTGCGAGCGCTTCGACCAGTTGGTGCTGATCGAGGGCGAGAAGGTGACGGCCGTCGTCCCGACGTACCGGGGCGAGGGCCGTACCTTTCTCTGATTCCCGAGCGGCCCTCTCAGGCCCGCGGGCGCTTATACGGGGGTGACGTACGCCCCCGAAATGCCGCCGTCCACCAGGAAGTCGGTGGCGTTGATGAACGAGGAGTCGTCGCTCGCGAGGAACGCGACGGCCGCCGCGATCTCGTCGGCCTCCGCGAACCGGCCGACCGGGATGTGCACCAGCCGGCGCGCGGCCCGCTCGGGGTCCGTCGCGAACAGCTCGCGCAGCAGCGGGGTGTTGACGGGCCCCGGGCACAGCGCGTTGACACGGATGCCCTCGCGGGCGAACTGCACACCCAGTTCACGGGACATGGCGAGCACCCCGCCCTTGGAGGCGGTGTACGAGATCTGCGAGGTCGCCGCCCCCATCCGCGCCACGAACGACGCGGTGTTGATGATGGAACCCCGTCCCTGGCGCTGCATGTAGGGAATGGCGGCCTTGCAGCACAGGTACACGGAGGTGAGGTTGACCTCCTGGACCCGGCGCCAGGCGTCGAGTCCTGTGGTGAGGATCGAGTCGTCGTCGGGCGGCGAGATGCCCGCGTTGTTGAACGCGATGTCGACGCTGCCGTAGGTGTCGAACGCCGTTTTGAACAGCGCCTCGACCTGGTCGGCGTCGGTGACGTCGACGGAGACGAACGTACCGCCGACCTCGTCGGCGGCGGCCTTGCCCGCGGTCGCGTCGATGTCGCCGCAGACGACGTGCGCGCCCTCGGAGGCCAGCCGCCGCGCGGTGGCGAGGCCGATGCCGCTGCCGGCTCCGGTGATGACGGCGGTACGGCCGACGAGGCGGCGGCAGACGGTGCCGGTCGTGGGTTCGGTCATGGGGGGTCAGGCCTCCGTGCTGATGAAGACGTTCTTGGTTTCGGTGAAGGCGGCGAGGGCGTCCGGGCCCAGTTCGCGGCCGAGTCCGGACTGCTTGTAGCCGCCGAACGGGGTCCCGTAGCGCACCGCGCTGTGGGAGTTGACGGACAGGTTGCCCGCGGCGACGGCGCGCGAGACGCGCAGGGCGCGGCCCACGTCACGGGTCCAGATGGAACCGGCGAGGCCGTACTCGGTGGCGTTGGCGAGCTGTACGGCGTCCTCCTCGTCCTCGAACGGGAGAACGACGGCGACCGGCCCGAAGACCTCTTCCGTGGCGACCGGGGAGTCCACGCCGGCGTCGGTGAGGACGGTCGGCGGGAACCAGAAGCCGGGCCCTTCGGGCGCGGTACCCCTGATGCCCTTGGCGCCGTCGGGGACGTACGACCGTACGCGCTCCAGCTGGACCGCCGAGATCAGCGGTCCCATCTGCGTGCGCTCGTCGGCCGGGTCCCCGACGACCACCGATTCGACGGCGGGGGTGAGGAGTTCGAGGAACCGGTCGTAGACGTCACGCTGGACGAGGATGCGGCTGCGCGCGCAGCAGTCCTGTCCCGCGTTGTCCAGGAAGGCCATCGGCGCTGTGGCGGCGGCCTGTTCGAGGTCGGAGTCGGCGAAGACGATGTTGGGGCTCTTGCCGCCGAGTTCGAGCGTCACGCGCTTCACGAGCGCGGCGCTCTTCGCCATGATCCGCTTGCCGACGCGGGTGGATCCGGTGAACACGATCTTGGCGATGCCGGGGTGCTCGACCAGCGCGTCGCCCGCGACCGCGCCGGCGCCGGGCAGCACCTGGAACAGGTGCTCGGGAAGCCCTGCCTCCAGGGCGAGTTCGGCCAGCCGGAGCGCGGTGAGCGGGGTGGTCTCGGCGGGCTTGAGGAGAACCGCGTTGCCCGCCGCGAGTGCCGGGGCCGCGGCCCAGCCGGCGATGGGCATGGGGAAGTTCCACGGGGCGATGACGCCGACGACACCGAGCGGTTCCAGGAGGGTGATGTCGAGTCCGCCCGCGACCGGGATCTGCCGGCCGCTGAGCCGTTCCACTCCGCCGGCCGAATAGTCCAGCAGATCCCGGAAGTTGCCCGCTTCCCAGCGGGCGTTGCCGATGGTGTGGCCGGCTTCGCGGACCTCCAGCCGCGCCAACTCCTCGTTGTGCGCGTCGACGGTGGCGGCGAAGCGGCGCAGCAGCCTGGCGCGGTCCGCGGGGGCCGCGGCCGCCCAGCCGCGCTGCGCGGCGGCGGCCCGCCGGACCGCCGCGTCGACCCCGTCCCGCGTGGTCGCGGGGATCGTGGCGACGGTCTCGCCGGTCGCGGGGTCGAGGACGTGGTGTTCCGCTGCGTGGTGCTCGTGCACGTCGTTCCTCACAGGCGTTCGAAGGAGCGGCGCAGCTCCCAGTCGGTCACCGCGGCGTCGAAGGCTTCCACCTCGACGCGCGCCATGTTGCGGTAGTGCGCGACGACTTCGTCGCCGAAGGCGGCACGCGCGATAGGACTGTTCTCCCATATTCCGGCTGCTTCTCGCAGGCTGGTGGGCACGTGCGCGTAGTCGCCGTTGTAGGCGTTGCCCGTGCATTCCTCGGGCAGTTCCAGCTTGTTCTCGATGCCGTGGAGACCGGCGGCGACCAGTCCGGCGACGGCGAGGTACGGGTTGACGTCGCCGCCGGGCAGCCGGTTCTCGAAGCGCATGGAGCGGCCGTGGCCGACGACACGCAGCGAGCAGGTGCGGTTGTCGTAGCCCCAGGCGGCGGCGGTGGGTGCGAAGGATCCCGGCTGGAAGCGCTTGTAGGAGTTGATGTTGGGCGCGTACAGGAGGGTGAAGTCGCGCAGCGCGGCGAGTTGTCCCGCCAGGAAGTGCCGCATGACGTCCGACATGCCGCCGGGGCCGTCTCCCGCCATGACGTTGGTGCCGTCGGCGTCCTGGAGCGAGAGGTGGATGTGGCAGGAGTTGCCCTCGCGCTCGTTGTACTTGGCCATGAAGGTGAGCGAGACGCCTTCCTGCGACGCGATCTCCTTGGCGCCGGTCTTGTAGACCGCGTGCTGGTCGCAGGTGAGGAGCGCCTCGTCGTACTTGAAGGCGATCTCGTGCTGGCCGGGGTTGCACTCGCCCTTGGCGGACTCGACGGTCAGTCCCGCGGCGGCCATCTCGTTGCGGATCCGGCGCAGCAGGGGCTCGATGCGTCCTGTGCCGAGGACGGAGTAGTCGATGTTGTACTGGTTGGCGGGCGTCAGGGAGCGGTAGTTGGCGTCCCAGGCCTGCTCGTAGGTGTCCTTGAAGACGATGAATTCGAGTTCCGTGCCGACGTGCGCGGTGAAGCCGTGTTCCGCCAGCCGTTCCAGCTGGCGGCGCAGGATCTGGCGCGGCGCGGCGACCACGGGTGAGCCGTCGTTCCAGGCGAGGTCGGCGACGAGGAACGCCGTGCCCTCGTTCCACGGGAGGCGGCGCAGCGTGGCCAGGTCGGGGCGCATGGCGAAGTCGCCGTACCCGCGCTCCCACGACGACATCTCGTATCCGTCGACCGTGTTCATCTCGGTGTCGACGGCGAGGAGGTAGTTGCAGCCCTCCGTGCCGTGTTCCAGGACGTCGTCCAGGAAGAACGGCGCGGCGAACCGCTTGCCCTGGAGCCTGCCCTGCATGTCGGGGAAGGCGAGGACGACCGTGTCTATCTCGCCGCTCGCCACCAGGGCGCGCAGTTCCTCGACGGTGAGCGGGGGTGTGCGGTCTGCCACGGGTTGCTCCTCCTTCGGTCGGCCGGAAGCCATCCGGAAGCCATAAGGTATGCCGGTAGACCATTGCTTGGGAAGGGGAACAGCGGCGTGGCGAAGAAGATCGAGCCGGCGGACCGGCTGACCCCCGTCCTGCGGCCGGTGCGCGCGGGCAACGGCTTCGAGGAAGCGCTCGAACAGATCCTCCAGGTGCTGCGGCTCGGCCTGGTGGCGGGCGGCGAGCGGCTGCCCGCGGAGCGTGAGCTGGCCGACCGGCTGCGGATCAGCCGGGTCACGCTCCGCGAGGTGCTGAAGGTCCTCACCGACCAGGGCCTGGTGGAGAGCCGCCGCGGCCGGTACGGCGGCACGTTCGTCCTGCCCGGGCCCGGCACGCCGGCCGCTGGCGCGAGCGCGGAGAAGGAGCTGCGGCGGCGGGTGGAGGCCGTGGACCTGGAGGACATTCTGCGCTTCCGCGAGGTGCTCGAAGCCGGCGCGGCGGAGCTGTGCGCCGTCCAGGGGCTCGGCGGTGAGCGGCGGGAGGTACTGGAGGCGGCGCTCGCGGCGACGCATGACGCGCCGCTGGCCGAGTACCGCAGGCTGGACACGCTGCTGCATCTGACGCTCGCCGAGCTGTCCGGATCGGCGACGCTGACCGCGCAGTACGCGGCGGTGCGGGCGACCGTGAACGGCCTGCTGGACTGCATCCCGCTGCTGGTGAGAAATCTGGAGCACTCGCAGCAGCAGCACACCGCGCTGGTCGGGGCGGTCCTCGACGGGGACGCGGACGGCGCGCGGGAAATGATGCGCGAGCACTGCGCGGGTACAGCGGCGCTGCTGCGGGGCTTTCTCGCCTGAGGCCGGGTGCGCGGGCTTTCTCGCCTGAGGCCGGGTGCGCGGGGTAGTGGAACGAGAGCCGGCGCCGCCGGACGCGGAGCCCGCGCCGACCGTATACAGGACGCCCCGAGGGGCTTGCGTACGGCCGTTCGAGCCGCAAAGGTGTGCTCCCACACCTTTAACCGGCTTTACGCAGAGGCAGGAGCTGCCCATGCTCGACAGCACCACCACCGAGGACGCCGACTACCTCAAACGGCGAACCCTGCGCCGCGGCAGCGCGGGCTGGCTGCTGCTCACCGGTCTCGGTGTCGCCTACGTCGTCTCCGGGGACTTCTCCGGCTGGAACATCGGCCTCTCCGAGGGCGGCTTCGGCGGGCTCGCGATCGCCACGCTCCTGATGGGCGTGATGTACGCGTGCCTGGTCTTCTCGCTCGCCGAACTGTCCGCCATCCTGCCCACCGCGGGCGGCGGTTACGGCTTCGCCCGGCGCGCGCTCGGCACCTGGGGCGGCTTCCTCACCGGCACGGCGATCCTCATCGAGTACATCCTCGCGCCGGCCGCCATCTCACTGTTCATCGGTGAGTACGTCGAATCCCTCAACCTCTTCGGTCTGACGGCCGGTTGGCCGGTCTATCTCGCCTGTTTCGTGATCTTCATCGGCATCCATCTGTGGGGCGTGGGCGAGGCGCTGCGCTTCAGCCTCGTCGTCACGGCCATCGCGGTGGCGGCTCTGCTCATCTTCGCGGTCGGCGCCTTCACCGAGTTCGACGCGAACGGCCTCAACGACATCCCCGTCGACACGGCGGCGTTCGGCTCCAACTCCTGGCTGCCGTTCGGCGTTCTGGGCATCTGGTCCGCCTTCCCCTTCGGCATGTGGTTCTTCCTCGGTGTCGAAGGCGTACCGCTGGCCGCCGAGGAGGCCAAGGACCCGGTGCGTTCGATGCCGAAGGCGCTGTCCATCGCCATGGGCGTGCTCGTCCTGCTCGCGCTCGTCACCTTCTTCGCCGCCACCGGCGCGCACGGCTCGGCCGCCGTACAGGAAGCGGGCAACCCGCTGGTGGTCGCGCTCCAGGGGGACGGTGGTCCGACGCCGCTGAGCCGCTTTGTGAACTACGCGGGTCTCGCCGGTCTCGTCGCCTCCTTCTTCTCCCTCATCTTCGCCGGTTCACGGCAGTTGTTCGCGCTGTCCCGCGCGGGCTACCTGCCCCGCTTCCTCTCGCTGACCAGCGGGCGCAAGGCGCCCTACCTGGGCCTGCTGATCCCCGGCGCGATCGGCTTCGCGCTCGCGGCGGGCAGCGGCGACGGCGGACGGATGCTGAACGTCGCGGTGTTCGGCGCCACCATCTCGTACGCGCTGATGGCCCTGTCGCACCTCGTACTGCGCCGCCGCGAGCCCGGCCTGCCCCGCCCGTACCGCACACCCGGTGGCATGCTCACCTCGGGCGTGGCCTTCTTCCTTGCCCTGTCGGCGCTGGTGGCGACGTTCCTGGTGGACAAGGAGGCGGCGTTCATCGCCCTGGGCGTCTATGTCGTCGCGCTCGCCTACTTCGCCTTCTACAGTCGTCACAGGCTGGTCGCGGCGGCGCCCGAGGAGGAGTTCGCCGCGCTCGCCGCGGCCGAGGCCGAACTGACCAGAGACTGACCGCGCAGCACAGCACCGCACCCGTGAGCAGGCATACGCGCACGAGCACGCGGGTGAACGAGAACGCCGGAGGACCGCACAGTGAAGCCGCTCATCGGCATCAGCACCTATCTGGAGGAGTCCGCCACCTGGGGCGCCTGGAATCTGCCGGCGGCGCTGCTGCCCGTCGGCTACCCCAGGATCGTCCAACGGGCGGGCGGACTCGCCGCGATGCTCCCGCCGGACGACCCGGCCGCCGCCGCCTCGGTGGTGGCGCGCCTGGACGGCCTGGTGATCGCGGGCGGCCCCGACGTGGAGCCCGTACGGTACGGAGCCGAGCCGCACCCCCGTACCGGGCCGCCCGCGCGCGAGAGGGATGCCTGGGAACTGGCCCTGATCGGGGCGGCTCTGGCGTCGGGCACTCCGCTGCTCGGGATCTGCCGGGGGCTTCAGCTGCTCAATGTCGCGCTGGGCGGCACGCTCGTCCAGCACATAGAGGGTCATGTGTCCCAGACTCCGGGCACGTTCGGCGCGCACCCGGTGAATCCGGTGCCCGGCACCCGCTACGGCTCGCTGGTGGCCGAGGAGTTCACCGTACCGACGCAGCACCACCAGTCGGTCGACCGGCTCGGCGAGGGGCTGACCGTCTCGGCGGTCGCGGCCGACGGCACGGTCGAGGCCATCGAACTGCCCGATCCGCACTGGGCGTTGGGGGTCCAGTGGCATCCCGAGATGGCCGAGGACACCCGGGTCGTGGCGGCGCTGGTCCGCGCCGCCGCTTCCTGAGCCGGGATCCGGTCCTGGCGGGCGCGGCGCCTCAGGAAGTCTCCCGCCTGGTCAGGGACAGCAGTTCACGCGCGGGACCGGCCGGTCTGGTGCCGGCCGGCCAGACCGCGCGCAGGTCCCGGCGCAGCCGTACGCCCTCCACCGCGACCCTGACCAGGCGGCGGGACGCCAGTTCCTCGCCGAGCGCGAGTTCGCTCAGGACGCAGGGTCCCGCGCCGCTCACCGCGGCGGCCTTGAGCGCGGTGGTGGAGGCGAGTTCGAGCAGGGGCTCGGCGAGGCCGCCGTACGCGGCGAGCCCGGCGTCCAGCACTTCGCGGGTGCCGGAACCCGGCTCGCGCAGGATCAGCGGGGCCCCGGCCAGCTCCGCCGGGCCGACCGGGGCCGAGCGGCGGGTCCACGGATGGCCGGGGGCGACCACGACGAGCAGCCGGTCGTGGCCGACGACGGCGGAGTCCAGCCCCTCGGGCGTGGCGAGCCCTTCGACGAAGCCGAGGTCGGCCTCGTGTGCGAGCAGCCGCTGCGCGACCACCGCCGAGTTGCCCGCGTGCAGCGAGACCGCCGTGTCGCGAAGCGTCGCGCGCAGCGCGACCAGCCAGCCGGGCAGCAGGTATTCGGCGATCGTCATACTGGCCGCGACCCGCAGCCGTGAGTCCCTGCGGTCGCGCAGCGCCTGCGCGCCCGCGTCGAAGGTGGCGGCGGCCTCGATCAGCGGCCTGGCCCAGCCGGTCACCAGCACCCCTGCGTCGGTCAGCAGGGAACCGCGCGGCGAGCGGTCCACCAGGGCGACCCCGAGTTGGCGTTCCATCGCGCGGATACGGCTGCTCGCGGCGGGCTGGGTGATGCCGACCTCGCGGGCGGCCCTGCCGAGACTGCCGAGTCGCGCGACGGCGAGCAGCAGCTCCAGCGCTCCGAGGTCGGGCACCCGGCGGGAGAGCGGCGCGTCGGCCGCCGGTCTGATCAGGGGCGCGGTCATGGCTCAGGTCACCGATCCGTCGCGGTCACGGCCGTCGACGCCACGGCCCGCACCCTCACGGTCATGGGCGTCGCGTCACGGCCAGGCGTCGCGGTCATCAGCTTTACGGTCATCAGCTTTACGGCCATAAGACCAGCCTATGGCCCCATAAACACAACGGGTCTGGTGACGGCCGTTCGCCACCGCGAAGGTGGACCCATGGTCCTCCTGGCGCCCCCGCTCTCCCCCGTCCTCACCCGCACCATTTCCGGGGCGCCCTCACTGGGCCGTCTCGGGCCCAACTGGTACGCCACGGTGATGGGCACCGCGATCGTCGGGACCGCCGGGTCGGCGCTGCCCGCACACGTTCCCGGCCTGCGGGCCGGCTGCACGGTGCTCTGGGGTCTGTCCGCCGTCATGCTCGCCGTCCTGCTGACGGCCCGCGCGTGCCACTGGGCGCGCCATCGCGAGCAGGCCCGCGCCCATCTCCTCGATCCGGCGGTGGCGCCGTTCCACGGATGCGTGCCGATGGCGCTGCTGGCCGTCGGCGCGGCGACGCTCGCCGTGGGCCGGGACGTGCTCGGCGAGCGGACGGCCGTCGCGGTGGACGCGGTTCTCTTCGGCACGGGGACGGCGCTGGGGCTCACGGTGGCCGTGGTGATCCCGTACCTGATGGTCGTACGCCACCGGCTCACGCCGGCCGACGCGTCACCGGTCTGGCTGCTGCCCGTCGTGGCGCCCATGGTCTCGGCTGCGGCCGGCCCGGCGCTCGTGCCGTATCTGCCCGCGGGCCAGGGCCGCGCCACGCTGCTGCTGGGGTGTTACGCGCTGTTCGGGATCAGCCTGCTCGCGACGCTGACGATGCTGCCGCTGATCTTCGGCCGGCTGGTGACGCACGGCCCGCTGCCGCTCGCGATGACGCCGCTGCTCCTGCTGGTGCTGGGGCCGCTCGGGCAGTCCGCGACCGCGGCCGGCCAACTGGCCCAGGTCGCGCCGGAGGCGGTCGGCGCACCGTACGGGCGGGCCTTCGGCGCCTTCGCCGTCCTCTACGGGGTGCCGGTGCTGGGGTTCGCGCTGCTGTGGCTGGTGCTGGCCGGGGCGCTGGTGCTGCGGGCGCTGCGGCGCGGGATGCGGTTCTCGATGACGTGGTGGGCGTTCACCTTCCCGGTCGGTACGTGTGTGACGGGCGCGGCGGGTCTCGCGCGCCGCACCGGCCTGGTGGTGTTCGACGTACTGGCCGTCGGGCTGTTCTGCCTGCTCGTCCTCGCCTGGGCGGTGGCCTGGTCGAACACGCTGCGCGGGCTGCTCAGCGGAGCGCTGCTCGCAGCGCCGCCGGCGCCCGGACCAGGGACGGTCCGTACCAGGTGAGGAACCGGCCGTCGACGAGCGCGGCGGGCAGCCCGGGAAAGGCCTCCGGGCCGTCGCCGGCGGTGAAGCGGTACGGCTCGTCGGGCAGGACGACCAGCTCCGCGCCCGCGGCCGTCAGTTCGTCGAGCGGGATCCGCGGATAGCGCTCGGGGTGTGCGGCGTACAGGTTGTGGACGCCGAGACGGGCCAGCAGATCGCCCGCGAAGGTGTCGCGTCCGAGGACCATCCAGGGCCGGCGCCAGATCGGTACGACGGCCGTGCGCTCGCCGTACGGGGACGGCGGCGGCGACTGCCAGGCGTCGCGCGCGTCGTCCAGCCAGCGCGGCCGCGCGGCGAGGCCGCAGCCCGCGACAAGCACCCGTGCCAGCTCGGTGAAGGCCTGATCCAGTGTTCTGACCTCGGTGACCAGTACCTCGATCCCGCGCGCCCGGAGCGCGTCGAGGTCCGGAGCCCGGTTCTCCTCCTCGTTGGCGACGACCAGATCGGGGCGCAGGGCGGTGATCGCTTCGGCATCGGGGTTCTTCGTGCCGCCGATCCGTACGACGTCGAGTCCGGCCGGCCGGACGCACCAGTCGGTGGCGCCGACCAGCAGGCCGGGCGCGCTGACCGCGATGGCCTCGGTGAGCGAGGGGACGAGCGAGACGACGCGCGGGCCCGTCACAGAACGAGGCCTTTCACAGCGGGACGCGTCTCAGCGCCGGGGATCGACGGCCGCGTCGATGTTCTCCGCGACGGCCACGACCAGCACCCGGGTGCCCGGCTCGGTGGCGCGCCAGCGGTGCCGTACACCGCCGGAGAGGTAGAGCGTGTCCCCGCGCTCCAGGCGGTGTGCCCGTCCCTCCGCCTCGACTTCCACGGCGCCGTCGGCGATGTACATCACTTCGTCGTTGCGGTGCTGGTACTCCCGGCCGGTGTCGACCTCGCCGGTGAACTCCTGCGCGTTCAGCTGATGGCCGCCCGGCACCACGCGGCGGGCTCCCGGCACCGCCGGGACGGCGGCCCGTACGACGTCGACGGTGCGCGCGGAGTCAGCAGCCGCGCGCAGCCGCTCCGGGGTGGTGTCCAGCGCGTCGGCCACCCGCTCCAGGGAGCGGGTGCTCGGCCGGGCCCGTTCGTTCTCGATCTGGCTGAGGAAGGGCACGGACAGCCCGCTGCGCGCGGCGACCGCCGCCAGAGTCATGCCCAGGGACCTGCGCCGCCGACGGACGGCGGCGCCCACCCTGAGGGCTTCCTTGTCGTCCATGCGGGGCTCCCTCCAGACCGGACCGTCATCCTCTCAGAGCCGGCCCCTCTCCGAGGGCCGGAATACCCAGAAGGGGTGAGCTTCGCACCAGGCGACGCCCACCCCTCCATTCAACTCCCATTCAACCGAGAGGAACAGCTCGGTCAGTCAGGGAACACCTCGGTCACTGAGGAGCCATCTTCTCAGCGATGCCCGGATTGTCGTCCATCCAGGTCTTGACGGCTTCTTCCTCGTGTCCCGTACCGCTCTTCTGGATCTGGTTCTCCAGGCTGCCGAGCTGCTTCTCGGTCATCTTGAAGTCCTTGAGCCACTTGGTCAGCTGCGGGTACTGCTCCGGGAAGTCCTTGCTGGAGACGTTGGTGAGCTCGTCACCGTCGCCGAAGGTCTTCTTGGGATCCGCCAGCCTGGTCAGGTCGTACTCGTTGTAGGACCAGTGCGGGCTCCACAGCACGACCGCGATCGGCTCCTTCTTCGCGTACGCGCGCTTCAGCTCGGCAAGCATGCCCGGCGTGGAGGCGTCGAGGACCTCGTACTCCTTGTCGAGGCCGTACGACGGCAGGACCTTCTGCTTGAGGACGTTCATCTCCTCGGTGCCCGGCTCGATACCGACGATCCGGCCCTTGAACTCGTCGCCCCGCCCCTTGAGGTCCGCGAGGGACTTGACGCCCTTGACGTACGACGGGACGGCGACCTCTCGCGTGGTCGGTCCGTACCAGGAACCGACCTTGTTCAGCGAGTCGTGGTACTTGTCCCAGTAGGTCTTCTGCGCGTTCGGCAGCCAGCCGTCGAACTGGACGTCGAGCTGACCGCGCGCCATCGCCGCGTACATCGGGCCGAGGTCGAACTGCTTGAGGTTCATGGTGTAGCCGCGCTCTTCGAGCACCGCCTTCCACAGGTACGTGGCGGCGATGTCCTCGTCCCACGGGAACCACGCGACCTCGAGGGGACGCTTCGTCTCGTCCTTGCCGTTCGCGGCCTTACCGCCCTGGGCGACCGGGGTCCAGGTGTCGGCCAGGCCGGGATTGTCCTTCAGCCAGATACGGACGGCTTCCTGCTCCTTGCCCGTACCGGTCTTCTGGATCTGCGCCTCGAGACTGCTGAGCTGCTTCTCGCTGATCTTGAACTTCTTCAGCCAGGCGGCGGCCTGCGGGCTGTCTTCCGTGAAGCCCTTGCGGGCCAGGGTGTGGATGCCGTCACCCGTACCGAAGGCCTTCTTCGGGTCCGCCAGCTTCGTCATGTCGAAGGTGTCGTACGCCCAGTGCGGCGACCAGAGCACGACCGCGACGGGCTCCTTCTTCTGGTACGAGCGCTTCAGCTCGGAGAGCATGCCCGACGTGGAACCGTCGACGACCTTGTACTCCTTGTCGAGGCCGTACTCCTTGAGCACCTTGGTCTTGAGCAGACCCATCTCGCCGGCGCTGGGCTCGATGCCGATGATCCGGCCCTTGAAGGTGGACCCCTTGCCCTTGAGGTCCGCGAGGGTCTTGACGTCCTTCACGTACGAGGGGACCGAGACCTCCAGGGAGGTCTCGTCGTACCAGGAGCCCAGGTCTTCGAGCTTGTCCTTGTACTTGGCCCAGTAGGTCGCGTGGGTGGTCGGCAGCCAGGCGTCGGTCTGGACGTCGATCTGGCCGCCCGCCTGGCCCGCGTAGAGCGGACCCGCGTCGTACTGCTTGGCGTCGACCTTGAAGCCGCGCTGCTCCAGCAGCTCCTTCCAGAGGAACGTGGTGGCGATGCCCTCGTCCCAGGGGATGTATCCGAGGCTGACGGACTGGCCCTGGCCGATGGCCGACGGATCGGCGCCCGCGGTCTTCTCCGAGGAGTCCGAGCCGCCGAAGACACCCATGCCGCCCGCGACGAGCGCGAGGACGAGCACGCCGGCAAGCGCCACGACGGGCTGCGGGCGGTGGTTCCAGATCTTCGCGCCGCCGGCCAGTTCCTTCGCCTTGGCCAGCGCGCGGCGGCCGAGCGGGGAGACCTGGAGGCTGAGCGAGCCGGTGATGCGGTCCAGGTAGATCGCCAGGATGACGACCGAGAGGCCCGCTTCGGCGCCGAGGCCGATGTTGATGTTGCCGATGGCCTGGAAGACGTCGCCGCCGAGGCCGCCGCCGCCGACCATGCCGGCGATGACCACCATGGACAGCGCGAGCATGATGACCTGGTTGATGCCGGCCATGATCGTCTGAAGCGCCAGCGGCAGCTGGACGCGCAGCAGGGTGTTGCGCGGGGTGGTGCCGAACGCCTCCGCGGCCTCGACCAGCTCCCCGTCGACCTGGCGGATGCCGAGTTCGGTCATCCGGACGCCGGGCGGCAGGGCGAAGACGATCGTGGCGATGATGCCGGGGGTGACTCCGACGCCGAAGAAATAGACGCCGGGGATCAGATAGACCATGGCGGGCATGGTCTGCATGAAGTCGAGCACCGGTCGTACGACGGAGCTGACGGTCTTGGAGCGTGCCGTCCAGATGCCGAGGGGCACCGCGATGACCAGCGTGATGATGGTCGCGACGAGCACCATGGTGAGCGACACCATCGCGTCGTCCCACAGCTCCATGGAATCGATCAGCGCGAAGCCGATGAACGCGAGCACACCCGCGCTCAGGCTGCGCAGCCACCAGGCGATGACGGCGAAGATACCGGCGAGCAGCAGCGGCTCGGGGGCCGAGAGCGCCGCGTTGATGCCGTCGTTCATGTGAGTGAGCAGCCAGCTGATGGCGTCGAACAGCCAGGAGAAGTTCCCCTGGAGCCAGTCGACCGCGCTGTCCACCCAGTTACCGAGAGGGATCCTAGGCACGAGCGACCGCCTTGTCGGTGGAGACCGGTGCGGTGTCCCGCGCGTCGGTGAGCGTGCCCGGGGTCATCGGCTCACCGAGGACGGCGAGCAGCCTGGAGCGCGGTACGACTCCGACCAGCTCGCCCGCCTCGTCGGTGACCGCGACCGGGATTCCGCTGGTGGAGCACGGTGTGAACAGTTCGATGATCGGCGTGGACTCGGCGACGGTGGCGGGCGTCGCGGCGAGTACGTCCGCGGCGGTGCGCAGCGTGGTGCCGCTGTCCGTCGTGACGCCGAAGGCGGTGTCCACGTCGGCCATGATCGCGCCGGCGGTGAGCACCCTGGAGCGGTCGACGTCCTGGGTGAAGGACGCGACGTAGTCGTTGGCGGGTGTGACGAGGATGTCCTCGGCGGTGCCGAGCTGGACGATCTCGCCGTCACGCATCACGGCGATCCGGTCACCGAGGCGCATGGCCTCGTTGAGGTCGTGCGTGATGAAGACGATGGTCTTCTTGAGCCGCTTCTGGAGTACCAGCAGCTGATCCTGCATGTCGCGGCGGATCAGCGGGTCGAGTGCGCTGAAGGACTCGTCCATCAGCAGCATGTCCGCGTCGGTGGCGAGCGCGCGGGCGAGGCCCACGCGCTGCTGCATACCGCCGGAGAGCTCGTCGGGCCAGGACTTCTCCCAGCCGCCCAGGCCCGTCATCTCCAGCGCCTCGGCGGCGCGCTTCTGGCGCTCGGCGCGCGGTACGCCCTGCACTTCGAGCCCGTACCCGGCGTTCTCCAGAACGCTGCGGTGCGGAAAGAGCGCGAAGTGCTGGAACACCATGCTGATCTTGTTGGAACGGACGTCGCGCAGCGCCTGCGGGCTCAGGGCCGTGAGGTCCTGGCCGTCGAAGAGGACGCGGCCCGAGGTCGGCTCGCTCAGCCCGTTGAGCATCCGCAGCAAGGTGGACTTACCGGATCCCGAGAGACCCATCACCACGAATATCTGGCCCGGCTCGACCGTGAACGAGGCGTCGATCACCGCTGCGGTCGTGCCGTCGGCACGAAGCTCTTCACGGCCCGTGCCGCTTTCGAGTTTCGCCACCGCTTCGTCTGATCGTCTGCCGAACACCTTGTACAGGTGTTCCGCTTGCAGCCTGGACACATACACCTCACGTGTAGGAACGAAAACGCCCCGCCACCCCCGCCGGCGGGCCGTGGAGCGGGCGGGGTCTGCCCGCCTTCCCGCCGCAATATGTGCATGTGCAACTGGATTCGCTCCGTTCGCGCCCCTGCCCCCGCCTTTACGGCGCAAACACATCAGTGACCCACATCACATTGACCGAAAGCCGCTGTCAGTCCGGTGCGGCATGATCAGGGGTGTGACGCGACGCCTGATGCTCCTCGACACCGCCTCCCTGTACTTCCGCGCCTATTTCGGCGTGCCCGACTCCGTGCGGGCGCCCGACGGCACCCCGGTCAACGCGGTGCGCGGTTTGCTGGATTTCATCGCCCGGCTGGTGCAGGACCACCACCCGGACGATCTGGTGGCGTGCATGGACGCCGACTGGCGGCCGCAGTGGCGGGTGGATCTCATCCCGACCTACAAGGCCCACCGCGTGGCCGAGATCCGTACGGAGGGTCCCGACGAGGAGGAGACGCCCGACACGCTCGCGCCGCAGGTGCCGGTGATCGAGGCCGTGCTGGACGCGCTCGGTATCGCCCGGGTCGGCGTCGCGGGATACGAGGCGGACGATGTGATCGGCACCCTCGCGGGCCGGGCGGACTGTCCCGTGGACATCGTCACGGGCGACCGCGATCTCTATCAGCTGGTGGACGACGCCCGGGAGGTCCGGGTGCTCTATCCGCTCAAGGGCGTCGGCACGCTCCAGATCGTGGACGAGGCGCTGCTGCGCGAGAAGTACGGCGTGGACGGGGCCGGATACGTCGATCTGGCCCTGCTGCGCGGCGATCCGAGCGACGGGCTGCCCGGCGTGCCCGGCATCGGCGAGAAGACCGCGGCGAAGCTGCTCGACGCCTTCGGCGATCTCGCCGGGATCATGGCGGCCGTCGACGATCCGGGCGCGAAGCTCACGCCCTCGCAGCGCAGGCGGCTCGACGAGGCCAGGGAGTACGTGGCGGTCGCGCCCACCGTGGTGCGGGTCGCCGGTGACGTACCCCTGCCCGGCTTCGACCCCGCGCTGCCCTCCGAGCCGCGCGATCCGGCGGCGCTGGACGCCCTCGCCGAGCGGTGGGGGCTCGGTGGTTCGCTGCACCGGCTCCTCTCCACGCTCCAGGACTGAGACGACCGCGCTCCCGGGGGTGCCCCCAGGAACCTCAAGTGTTAGCTTAGGTAAACCTAAGCAACACTGGTTTCCGGGGTTTCTGGCATCCCGGGGAGACGGGGAGACGCCATGGCAGGACAACCGGCCCGTACGGCACCGAAGGCCCGCGAGGCACAGGTCGTGCGCACCGAGTGGATCACCCCGCACATGGTGCGGCTCGTGCTGGGTGGTGACGGTCTCGCCGGTTTCGAGGCCGCCGAATTCACCGACCACTACATCAAGGTGCTGTTCGCGGCGGAGGGTGTGACCTACCCCGAGCCGTTCGACATGGAGCGGATCCGTGCCGAGTTCCCGCGCGAACAGTGGCCCACCACTCGGACGTACACCGTGCGCGCCTGGGACCCCGCGGCCCGCGAGCTGTCGGTCGACTTCGTGGTGCACGGCGACGAGGGCCTGGCAGGCCCCTGGGCGGCGCGTGCGCGGCCCGGCGAGACGGTGCGTTTCCTCGGCCCCGGCGGCGGATACGTCCCGGACCCGGCGGCCGGCTGGCATCTGCTGGTCGGCGACGAGAGCGCCCTGCCCGCGATCGCCGCGTCGCTGGAACGTGCCCCCGTCGGCGCCACCGTGCACGCCTTCGTGGAGGTCCCGGCCGCCGAGGAGGAGCAGAAGATCGTGACCCCGGACGGCGTCGAGATCACCTGGCTGCACCGCGCGGACCGGCCGGTGGGCGAGGCGCTGGTCGAAGCCGTACGGGCGCTGGAATTTCCCGCGGGCGACGTGCTCGCCTTCGTCCACGGCGAGGCCGGTTTCGTGAAGGAGCTGCGCCGCCATCTGCGCCTGGAACGGGGCATCCCCCGCGAGCGCCTGTCGATCTCGGGCTACTGGCGGCTCGGCCAGAACGACGAGGCGTGGCGCTCCGTGAAGCGCGAATGGAACGAACAGGTCGAGCGCGAGCAGGAGAACGCCGCCGCCTGAGCGAGGCATACCGACGCCCGCGACACGCGCGTACGACACACGGGTCCCCGGACAGCGACGCCGGGGGCCCGTCGCGCTGTCCGGGGACCCGACAGGCGGGACCCGTGAGCGGCGCGATCCGTGCCGGGCGCGTGCGGTCCGTGAGCGGCGCGATCCGTGACCGGCGGCCGGCCCGTGACCGGCGGAATCTCGGACCAATCCGCGACTGCTCCGGTTCCGAATCCCCGATGAAGTCCGTCCGTACCCGTTCGGACGCCGCAGGACGAAGGTCCGCACCCTGGAGGAAAGCCGCGTGAAAGAAGCCGTGTACATCGGCGGCCCCGCTTCGGCGGGGCCTGATCTGCCCGAGCTGCTGGGACAAGTGGCCCGGGGCGATCAGGAGGCGTTCTCACGCGTCTACGACCAGGTCAGCGGGCCCGTGATGGGCCTGGTGCGCTCCGTGCTGCGTGATCCCGCGCAGTCGGAGGAGGTCATGCAGGAGGTACTGCTCGAAGTCTGGCGTTCGGCGGCCCGTTTCCAGCCGTCCCGCGGCAGCGGCATGACCTGGGTGCTCACGCTCGCCCACCGGCGCGCGGTGGACCGGGTGCGCTCGGCCCAGGCGTCCAGCGACCGCGAGCACAAGGCGGCGCTGCTGGACCGGACCCCCGCCTACGACGAGGTCACCGAACAGGTGGAGGGACGGCTCGAACGGGAACAGGTGCGCCGCTGTCTGCGTACCCTCACCGAGCTTCAGCGCCAGTCGGTGACGCTGGCGTACTACCAGGGGCTGTCCTACCGGGAGGTGGCCGAACTCCTCGCGGTCCCGCTGGGCACGGTCAAAACTCGACTGCGCGACGGGCTCATCCGGCTGCGCGACTGCTTGGGGGTGAACGCGTGAACACCGCGGATCTGCACACGCTGACCGGCGCGTACGCGCTGCACGCTCTGGCGCCCGAAGAGCGCCTGGCGTTCGAACGGCATCTGCGGGTGTGCCCCGCCTGTGCCCAGGAAGTGAGTGAACTGGCCGCCACCACCGCGCGGCTGGGCCAGGCGGTCGCGGTGACCCCGCCGGCCGCGCTCAAGGAACAGGTGATGCGGCGCATCGCCACCGAGCGCCAGGACCCGCCGAAGGTCCCGGCGCAGTCCCGCGCGGGCGCCGGCCTGCGCCGCGGCAACACGGTCTCGCGCTTCGTGCTCGCGGCCTGCCTGGCCGCCGCGGCCGGGTTCGGCGGGATAGCGGTGTGGCAGCACCAGGAGGCACAGGACGCCCGCACCCAGGCTCAGGCGTCACAGCGGCAGTCGCAGGCCCTGGCCTCGGTGCTCGCGGCGCCGGACGCCCGGGTCCGCACGGGAAAGCTGACGGACGGCGCGACCGGCACGGTCGTGGTCTCGCGTGACCAGGACAAGGCCGCGTTCATCGCGTCGGGGCTGCCCAAACCGCCGAGCGGCAAGACGTACCAGCTCTGGTACGACGACGGCGGCAAGATGCGGGCAGCGGGTCTGCTCGACCCGTCGGCCGGCTCGGACGCCGTACTGATGACCGGCCGGCTGGGTCCTGCCTCCGGCATGGGAATCACCGTCGAGCCCGCGGGTGGTTCCGATCAGCCCACCTCCGATCCACTGGCCCTGATGAACTTCCCCGCGTAAGGAACGCACATGACGGTCGCCGTGCTGCTCTTCACCTCCGATCTGCGGGTGCATGACCAGCCGGTGATACGTGCGGCCCTGCGCGGCGCGGACGAGGTGGTGCCGCTGTTCGTCCTCGACCCCGGGGTACGGGCAGCGGGCTTCGACGCGCCCAACCGGCGGGCCTTCCTCGCCGATTGTCTGGGCTCACTGGACGCGGGGCTGCGTGAGCGGGGCGGCCGGCTGATCATCCGTACGGGGGATGTGGCCGCCCGGGTCCGTGAGGTGGTGCACGAGAGCGGTGCCCATCAGGTCCATGTCGCGGCGGGCGTCAGCCGGTACGCGGCGCGCCGGGAGGAGCGGCTGCGTACGGCGCTGGCGGGCACGGGGTGCGCGCTGGAGGTGCACGACGCGGTCGGCAACGCCGTACCGCCCGGCCGGATCACCCCGGCGGGCAACGACCACTTCGCGGTCTTCACGCCGTACTTCCGCCGCTGGCAGGAGACGGGGCTGCGCGAGACGATGGCCGCGCCGAGGTCCGTACGGGTGCCCGCGCTCGACAGTGATCCGCTGCCGGAGCGCGCCGCTGTCCGGGGGACCTCGCCCGGTCTGGCCGAAGGCGGCGAGCAGGCCGGACGCAAGCGGCTGACGGCCTGGCTCGGCGGCAGAACCTCCGGGAGCAGGGCCTCGGGCGACGGGACCTCCGGCAAGGGGGTCGGCGCGTACGAGGACAACCATGACGACCTGTTCGGGGACGCCACTTCCCGGCTCTCCCCGTACCTCCACTTCGGGTGTCTCTCCCCCACCGAGCTGGTCCACCGGGCCAGGCGCGGGGGCGGGGCGGGCGCCGCGGCCTTCGTACGCCAGCTGGCCTGGCGCGACTTCCACCACCAGGTGCTCGCGGCGCGTCCCCGGGCCGCGTGGTCGGACTACCGGACGCGCGGCGACCACTGGCGCTCGGACGCGGACGAGATCAACGCCTGGCGGGAGGGACGTACGGGCTATCCGGTCGTGGACGCGGCCATGCGGCAGCTGCGGCACGAGGGCTGGATGCACAACCGCGGCCGACTCCTGACGGCGAGTTTCCTGACCAAGACGCTGTACGTGGACTGGCGGACCGGCGCACGCCACTTCCTGGATCTGCTGGTGGACGGGGACATCGCGAACAACCAGCTGAACTGGCAGTGGGTGGCGGGCACCGGCACGGACACCCGGCCCAACCGCGTGCTCAATCCGCTGATCCAGGCCAAGCGGTTCGATCCGCGCGGTGATTACGTACGGCGCTGGGTGCCCGAGCTGGCGGGGCTGGCGGGCGCCGCCGTGCACCAGCCGTGGAAACTGACGGCTCCCGAGCGCGCGGAGCTGGACTATCCGGACCCGATCGTGGACCTCGCCGAGGGCCGGGAGCGTTTCTCCCGGGCACGCGGGCTCGACTGAGGCGTACCCCATACGTGCGGAGCACCGACCGAGTGCGTACGGAGCGGGCGGCACCACGCGGCAAATGGCCCAGGTGGCGCGTCCGTGCCGGAGCGGAACAGGGCCGACCGGCATAAATTGGCTGACGTCATGCACGTATACGTGACGGGAGTGATGCCCGGTGCGCAAGCCGTTCGCGGGCCGGGCCGAGGCAGGGCCGGCCCTCAACCGTGAACCGGGGCCCCGCTACAAGTGGATCGCCCTGACCAACACCACCATGGGTGTCCTGATCGCGACGATCAACCAGTCGATTCTGCTGATCGCGCTGCCCGACATCTTCCGCGGCATCGGCGTGAATCCGCTGGAGCCCGGCAACATCAGTCTGCTGCTGTGGCTGATCATGGGCTACCTGGTGGTCACCGCAGTGCTCGTGGTCAGCTTCGGGCGCCTCGGTGACATGTACGGCCGGGTGCGGATGTACAACATGGGGTTCGCGGTCTTCACCGTCTTCTCCGTGCTGCTGTCGGTGACCTGGACACACGGCACCGCGGCGGCCCTGTGGCTGATCGGCATGAGGATCCTGCAAGGCGTCGGCGGCGCGATGCTGATGGCGAACTCCAGCGCCATCCTCACCGACGCCTTCCCCACCCGGCAGCGCGGTCTGGCCCTGGGGCTGAATCAGGTGGCGGGCATCGCGGGTTCGTTCATGGGCCTGATCCTCGGCGGCCTGCTCGGGCCCGTCAACTGGCACCTGGTGTTCCTGGTGTCCGTGCCGTTCGGTCTCTTCGGGACGGTATGGGCCTATCTGAAGCTGTACGACACCGGTGTACGGGCCCCGGCCAGGCTCGACTGGTGGGGCAATATCGGCTTCGCCGCCGGGCTGGTCGCCGTCCTGGTCGGCATCACGTACGGGATCCAGCCCTACGGCGGCCAGACCATGGGCTGGACCAACCCGTGGGTGATCGGCGCGATCGCCGGCGGGATCGCGGTTCTGGCCGGGTTCTGTGTGGTGGAGACCAAGGTCGCGGAACCGATGTTCCATCTCGGGCTGTTCCGGATCCGCGCGTTCACCGCCGGGAATGTGGCCAATCTGCTGGCGTCGCTGGGGCGCGGCGGCCTGATGTTCATCCTGATCATCTGGCTCCAGGGCATCTGGCTGCCCCGGCACGGCTACGACTTCCACGAGACCCCACTGTGGGCCGGTATCTACATGGTGCCGCTGACCATCGGATTCCTGGTCGCGGGACCGTTCTCCGGCTGGGCGTCCGACCGCTTCGGCGCCCGGACCTTCGCCACCGGCGGCATGCTGCTCGCCGCCGCCACCTTCGCGGGTCTTGAGGCACTGCCCGTCAATTTCAGCTATCCGGTGTTCGCACTGATTCTGTTGTGCAACGGGCTGGCCATGGGCCTGTTCGCGTCTCCCAACCGGGCGGCCATCATGAACAGCCTGCCGCCCGACCAGCGGGGCGTGGGCGCCGGGATCAGCACCACCTTCCAGAACACGGCGACGGTGCTGTCCATCGGCATCTTCTTCACGCTGATGATCACCGGGCTTTCCAGCTCACTGCCCGCCGCGCTCACCCACGGTCTGACCGCCCAGGGGGTGCCGGCCTCCGACGCGGCCAAGGTCGCCGCGCTCCCGCCGGTCGGCGTGCTGTTCGCCTCGCTGCTGGGCTTCAACCCGATCCAGAGCCTGCTGGGGCCCGGTGTGCTCGCTCACCTGCCGCGGAGCAGGGCCGACTTCCTGACGGGCCGCGCCTTCTTCCCCGAGCTGATCTCCGGGCCGTTCTCCGACGGTCTGTCCGTCGCCTTCGACTTCGCGATCGCCGCCTGCCTCGTCGCGGCGCTCGCCTCCCTGCTCCGCGGCGGCCGCTACATCCACGACGAGCAGCGGCCGGCCTCCGAGGAGGCCGCGCCGCCCACGATCGAGGGCCCGTGACGTCCGCCGCGCCGACTACGTACGGCTGTCCCCGGCCGCGTCCGCCGGTCGCCCGCGCGGTGGCAACGGGAAGAAGCCGCTGGTGCGGGCCACGTACGCGGCGTATCCCGGACGGTCCGCCATGTGCCGCTCCAGCAGGCGCTTCCCGCTGCCCATGGTCAGCAGGAAACTCATCACCAGCGGGCTGACCACCGTGGCGGCGGCCACGACCGGGTCGTCGCAGACGATCAGGAAGAGCCCCCACCAGACACAGAAGTCACCGAAGTAGTTGGGGTGCCTGGTCCAGCTCCACAGCCCGCGGTCCATGATCCGGCCCTTGTTCGCCGGGTCCGCCGTGAACCGGGCGAGCTGGCGGTCGCCCACCGCCTCGAAGAACAGCCCGACCAGCCACACCGCCACCCCCGCGTACGCCACCGGGCCGACCGGGCCTGTGACGTACTGCGCCGCCTGTACGGGCAGCGAGATCAGCACGACCAGCAGGCCCTGGAGGAGATAGACCATGCGCAGGGCGTACGCGTTCCGGTTGCCCGGCGCCTTGTCGAGCATCCGCTCGTACCGCTTGTCCTCGCCGTGCCCGCGCCCGCGCGCGGCGATATGGGCGGCGAGGCGCAGGCCCCAGACGGCGGTCAGCACGGTCACCAGCAGCCGCCGCGCCTCGTCGCCCTGTCCGGTGGAGACGGCGTACGAGGCGACCGCGACCGCCGTGAAGCCGATGCCCCACGCGATGTCGACGATCCGGTGCAGGCCTCTGGCGACGGCGATCGCGAAGGTGACGAGCATGACGGTGAGGGCCGCGCCGGCCGCCACGCCGATCCCCTGGCCGAACGCGCCCCACGGGTAGCCGTTCACCGCGGGCCGCCGTCCCGGTGCCAGTCGCGCGGGGTCGGTGCCATCCCGCTGGTGCCGTCGGCCTCCGGGCGCACGGCGAGGATCTGGTCGACGCCCATGCGCCGTTCCTCGAACGCGAGCCGCCCGCCCACGAGGTACAGCCGCCAGACCCGCGCGGTCTCCTCGCCCACCAGCGCGGTGAACTCCGCCCAGCGCTCCTCCAGCGTGGTGTGCCAGGCACCGACCGTACGGCCGTAGTGCTCGCGCAGCGACTGCACGGACCGCACCTCGAGTCCCGCGCCCTCCAGCAGCGAGACGGTGTCGCCCAGCGGGCGCATGTGCATGTCGGGGGCGATGTACGACTCGATGAAGGCGCCGCCGCCCGGAGCGGTGGCGCCCCGGGACATCTGCTGCACGAGCACCCGCCCGGCCGGCCGGAGCATGCCGTGCAGGGTGGCGGTGAACGCCGGGTATTCGGCGTCGCCGACGTGCTCACCCATCTCGACGGTCGACACCGCGTCGTACGCGCCGCGCTCGATGTCGCGGTAGTCGCTGAGCCGCACCTCGACCAGTTCCTCCAGACCGCGTTCCCTGACCTGGGCCCGTACGTACTCGGCCTGTTCGCGCGCCAGGGTGACGGCGGTGACCCGCGTCTTGTACCGCTCGGCCGCGTACAGGGTCAGCGATCCCCAGCCGCAGCCGATGTCCAACAGCCGTGCGCCGGGCCGCAGTCCGAGCTTGCGGCAGATCAACTCCAGCTTGTCGCGCTGCGCGTCGGCGGGGGTGTAGTCCGGCTCGTCACTCGTCCAGTAGCCGCAGGAGTACGCCATCGTCTCGTCCAGCAGCAACGCGTAGAAGTCGTTGGAGAGATCGTAGTGATGACTGATCGCGGCCCGGTCGCGTGCCTTGCTGTGCCGGGTGCCCGTCAGCCGCGCCTGGGAGGACGGCGCGGGCGGACGCGGCCCCACGGCGCCGAGGCGCAGCGCGGTGCGTACCGCGCGGGCGCGGTCGGCCAGGGTGAGCTTCGGCGGGCGCAGACCTCGCTCGCGCACAGCGCTCCACACGGTGCGCAGGCCGTCGGCGAGGTCGCCCTCGATGTCGAGTTCGCCGGTGATGTACGCCTGGGCGAGGCCCAGTTCGTCCGGCTGCCAGACCAGCCTGCGCAGCGCGCGGCGCGAACGGAGCACGACGACGGGCGCGCCTTCCGGGCCCGCCGTACTGCCGTCCCAGGCGCGCAGGCGCAGCGGCAGCCGGTCGCCGAAGAGCTGTTCGGCGAGGGGGAACAGCTGCTGGGCGGCGCCGGTGCGCCGCTGAGGACCCGTCATCGGGAAGTCTCCTCCTTGGTGAGCAGCATCTGCTGCACGTCGAGATAGCCGGAGCGGAAGCCCGCCTCGGAGTAGGCGAGGTAGAAGCTCCACATGCGCCGGAACGTCCGGTCGAAGCCGAGGGCGCCGACCTGTGGGGCCTGCTCCTCGAAGCGTTCGCGCCACAGCCTGAGCGTCTGCGCGTAGTGCGGTCCGAATCCGTCGCGCTCGCGTACGCGCAGCGCGGTGTGGTCGGTGGTGACCTGCTCGATCGCCTCGACGGAGGGCAGGAGTCCGCCGGGGAAGATGTACTTCTGGATCCAGGTGAAGGTGTCCTTGGTGGCAAGCATGCGGTCGTGCGGCATGGTGATCGCCTGGAGCGCGATCCGGCCGCCGGGCGCGAGCAGCCGGTCGAGCGTCCGGAAGTAGTCGGGCCAGAACTCCGCGCCGACCGCCTCGATCATCTCGACGCTGACCACGGCGTCGAAAGTGCCCTCGACCCTCCGGTAGTCGCGCAGTTGGATGGTGACGCTGTCCTCGTGACCCGCCTCTCTCACGCGTTCCCGGGCCAGCTCCCGCTGTTCCTGGGAGAGCGTCACGGTGAGCACGCGCGCGCCGCGGGCCGCCGCGCGGATGGCCAGTTCGCCCCAGCCGGTGCCGATCTCCAGCAGCCGGGTGCCCTGTCCGACGCCCGCCTGGTCGAGGAGCCGGTCGATCTTGCGGTGCTGTGCGGCGGCGAGCAGGGACCGGTCGGCGGGGAAGCCGCGGAAGAGGGCGGAGGAGTACGACAGCGACTCGTCGAGGAAGAGCGCGAACAGCTCGTTCGAGAGGTCGTAGTGGTGGCTGATGTTGTCGCGCGAGCCGTCGGGGGTGTTCCGCTGGGCGGCCGGCTGCTTGAGCGCCCACGCCGAGCGGAGCTTCTGGAGGGGCGCGGGGATCAGGCTCGCGGCATGGTCGGCGAGGACGGTCAGCACGCCGACGAGGTCGGGGGCCTCCCACTCCCCCGCCATGTACGACTCACCGAAGCCGACCAGGCCGCCGGCGCCGATCCTGCGGAAGAACGCGCGCGGTTCGCGCACCTCCATCAGCGGACCGCCGCGTCCCAGCGTCTCGGTCGCGCCGAGCCTGATCCGCAGGGGGAGCCGGCCGAGCGCGTACCGGACGACGCGTTCCGCGACGGCGGTGCGGATCCAGGACGCGCGGGGCAGCCGCGCCACGTCGGGCCAGCGGCGCGCGTCGACGGCGTCCGTTTCCAGTACGTGTGTGTCGACGGCGTCCGTTTCCGGTGCGTGTGTGTCAACGGCGTCCGTTTCCGGTGCGTGTGTGTCAACGGCGGGTGCGTTGACGGCGGTTGTCGATGGGGAAGACTGGGCTGAAATGCTCACTTCACACCCTCCTGGGGCCGATGACGGGGACGGGGCAGCACGGGAAGTCCGCGCAGCCAGAGCCGGATGCCGTGCAGCCGGATTCCGGCGGAGACGACAGCGGTGGACCACGGGTGGCGCAGTGCGGCGCGCACCAGGGACCTGGATGTGGCGGGGCGGCGTTCGCCCCGCACGGTCGCGGCGAACGGACTGCCTCCGGCACGGTCGAGCCGCACCGCCAGGCGAAGTTCCGCGCCCGGTTCCGGCAGCCGCATGGTGTAGGCGCCGTCGACCGGGAAGAACGGGGAGACGTAGAACTCCTTGGCCACGGTGGCCTGTTCGCTCGCATCGGGGCGCAGCAGATAGCAGTGTCGCTCGCCGTAGGTGTTGTGGACCTCGGCGACCACGCATTGCCGCTCGCCGTCCGGTCCGTGGCACCAGAACAGCGTCAGCGGATTGAAGACGTGCCCGAACACCCGGGCGTGCGCGAGCATCGTCACCTGTCCGCCGCGCAGGTCGATCCCGCGGGCGGCGAGGAAGGCGTCCAGGCCGGCGCGGATGGTGGGATGGGTCCCGCCGAAGTGGTCACGGGCGTCGAATCCGGCGAGCGGACGCAACAGGCGGGGCAGGCGCGGTGGTTGATCGGGGTCGATCAACCACATATAGGTGCGCAGGCTCAGCGAGTAGCGGCTCGGGGCGGTCCGTACGTGGCCGACGGTGCAGGTGTAGAGGGCGGGGACGCTGCCGATCGCCTCGTCATTTCCGTCCGAGCCGGGCTCGTCTGCCGTGCCGCGCCCGCCGGCCGTACCGGTGCCACCGGCCGTGCCGGTGCGGCTCACCATGTCACGCCCAGCGCGGCGGCCGCCTCGACTCCCGAGCGGCAGCCGTCCTCGTGGAACCCCCAGCCGTGGTATGCCCCCGCGAAGGCGGTGACCGGCCCGCTGAGCGAGGGCAGTTCTTCCTGGGCAGCCACGGACTCGGGCGTGTAGACGGGGTGTTCGTAGACCATGCGGGCGAGCACCTTGTCGGTGTCCACGCGTTCGGCGCCGTTCAGTGTGACCACATAGGTCTCGGGGGCGTCGAGCCGCTGGAGCCGGTTCATGTCGTAGCTGACGCGTACGGCGTCGGCGCCCGCCTCGCAGGAGGGCAGCCACAGGTTCCAGGAGGCGCGGGCGCCCCCGCTGCGCGGCAACACGGCCGTGTCGGTGTGCAGTTGGGTGGGGTTACGGGAGTACTTGAACGCGCCGAGCACCCGTCGTTCGTCGTCCGTTGCGTCCGCGAGCAGCCGCAGCGCCTGGTCGGGGTGGACGGCGACGACCACGGAGTCGTACCGCCGGGGGACCCCGTCGTCGGCGGTGATCTCGACGCCGTCCGCCAGGCGGCGGACGGACCGTACCGGCGTGGAGGTGTGCACGGCGGCGAGCCGCTTGGCGACGAGGTCGACGTACGCGCGTGATCCGCCGCCGACCGTGCGCCACACGGGCGAGCCCTTGATCGCGAGCATCCCGTGGTGGTCCATGAAGCGGAACAGATAGCGCGCCGGGTAGCGCATCGCCGTCGTGGCGTCGCACGACCAGACCGCCGAGACGAGCGGCGTCATGAAGTGGGCGGTGAAATAAGGGGAGAAGCGGCCGCGTGCGAGGAATTCGCCGAGCGTGAGAGCCGCGTCCGCGCTGTCCCGGGACGCGAGGAGCCGGCGCGCCTGCCGGTGGAAGTTGGGGACTTCGGTGAGCATGCGCAGATAACGCGGGCGCAGCGCGTTGCGCGGCTGGGCGAAGAGGCCGGTCAGGCCGCGCGCGCCGGCGTATTCGAGCCCGCACCCCGCGCACCGTACGGACATGCTCATCTCCGACTCCTGGGTGGTTACTCCCAGTTCACCGAAGAGCCGCAGCAGGCTCGGGTACGTACGCTCGTTGTGCACGATGAAGCCGGTGTCGACGCGGTGCACCCGGCCGTCGGCCGACGGTACGTCGTGGGTGTGCGCGTGCCCGCCGAGCCGGTCGTCCGCCTCGTACAGCTCCACGTCGTGCTCGCGCCGCAGTACGTACGCGGCGGTCAGTCCCGCGACTCCACTGCCGACCACGGCCGTTCGCCGCCGTTCGCCACTCATACCGCTCCCTCGTACGTCCATTCGGGCAGGGCCCTCACAGAACCTTCGAAGCCACGGGGGCCGGGGATTGGTCCCGTCAGCGATCTTTCTCCCGGGACCGGAAAACTTAATTCCTTCGGGTGAACGACCAATCCGCCATGCTTCCCGCACCGAATGGCCGGTGTGAGCGAAGATCTGAAAGCCCCGCCTTCAGCCGTACGGGCGCCGGAGGCCGGACGTCCCCGGTGGACGGCCCGGCTGCCGCGCGTCGTGGCGGCCGCGTCGAGCGGATTGATCACGGGCTTCGCGGCGCTGGGCGTCGCCGAGCTGGTCTCGGCGGCGATCAGGCCCGAGGCGAGTCCCATCACGGCGGTGGGCGGCGCGGTCATCGACCGCACTCCCCCGGCGCTGAAGGACTTCGCCGTACGGAACTTCGGGACCAACGACAAGCTGGTGCTGCAGCTCGGCATCCTGGCCCTCCTGGCGGTCTTCGCCATGACGGTCGGCGTGGTCGCGCTGCGTCACCGGCTCGCCGGTTCCGCAGCGGTTCTGGTCTTCGGCGCGGTCGGCGCGGTGTCGGCGGCCGGGCGGCCGGACAGCGGTCCGCTCGACGCACTGCCGTCGGCGGTCGGCGCTCTGCTCGCCTGCGGGGTGCTGTATCTGCTGGCCGGCAGGCTGGTGCCCGGTACGTCCCCGCTGTCTCCCGCGTCCCCTCCGGCCGGCGGGCCGGACGGTACGCGGGACGGGGCGGGCGGAGCGGCCGGAGCCGGCGGGGCTTTCGACCGGCGCGGCTTTGTGATCGCCGCGACCGCCGCGGTGGCGGCCTCTGCCGGAGCGGGCGTCGTGGGACGCCGGCTCAACGCATCAGGGGCGGCCGAGGCCGCCGCCTCACGGCAGGACATCGTCCTGCCACACCCCGCCTCGCCGGCCCGCCCCATACCCACGGGCGCGGATCTGCGGGTGCCGGGGATGAGTTCCTTCACCACGTCCAACAAGGACTTCTACCGGGTGGACACCGCGCTGGTGGTGCCGCGGGTCGATGCCGCGAACTGGCGGCTGCGGATCCACGGCAGGGGCGTTCCGGAGCCGCTGACCGTCAGCTACCAGGACCTGCTCCAACGGGAGCTGATCGAGCGCGACATCACCCTGACGTGCGTGTCGAACCCGGTGGGCGGCCCGTACGTGGGCAACGCGCGCTGGATCGGCGTACGGCTGGCCGATCTGCTGCGCGAGGCGGGCGTTCGTCCGCCCTCGGAAGGCGGGCCCGCCGACCAGCTCGTGGCCCGCTCGGTGGACGGCATGACCATCGGCTCACCCGTCGACACGGTCATGGACGGCCGCGACGCCATGCTCGTCCTGGGCATGAACGGCGAGCCGCTGCCCTTCGAACACGGCTTCCCGGTAAGGATGCTGGTGCCGGGACTGTACGGTTATGTCTCGGCCTGCAAGTGGCTGGAGGACCTCGAACTCACCACGTTCGACGACTACGACGCCTACTGGGTGAAGCGGACCTGGTCCCGGCGGGCGCCCATCAAGACCGAGTCGCGGATCGACACCCCGCGGCCGTTCGCCGGCCCCAAGGCCGGAAAGGTGCCGGTCGCCGGGGTGGCCTGGGCGCAGCGTCGCGGTATCAGCAAGGTCGAAGTACGGGTCGACGGCGGTCCCTGGCACGAGGCCAGGCTCGCGGCCGAGGACTCGCGCGACACCTGGCGGCAGTGGATGTGGGAGTGGCCTGCCACCTCCGGCAGCCACACCCTCGAAGTCCGCGCCACCGACCGGGACGGCTACACACAGACGGACGAACGGGCCGAGACCGTACCCGACGGCGCGACCGGCTGGCACTCGGTGGTGGTCGCCGTGACCTGACGCGGCCGTTGCCCGGCACTCTCCCGCAGCTTGTGCGAACAGCACCTTCTGAACGCACCTTCCGAACAACACCTTCCGAACAACACCGCACAGATTCCGTGCGTCCTCTTTCAAGGAGAAACCTCATGAACGCCACTCGTTTCCACCGTGCCGCTGTCGCCGTCGTCGGCCTCGCCGTTCTGCCGCTCGCGCTGAGCGCCTGCTCCAGCGACAGCAGTGACAGCAAGGACAGCGGCGACAAGGCGTCGTCGGCCGCCCCGCAGGCGCCCGACACCTCGGACGACGCGGCCGCCGGTATGGGCGACAAGCCGTTCGGCTCGGCGTGTGCCTCGGTTCCCAAGGAAGGCGCGGGCAGCTTCGACGGCATGTCCAAGGACCCGGTCGCCACCGCCGCCTCCAACAACCCCGCCCTGTCCACGCTGGTCACCGCGGTGAAGAAGGCCGGCCTCGTGGACACACTCAACAACGCGGAGAACATCACGGTGTTCGCCCCGACCAACGACGCCTTCGCCAAGCTCCCGAAGGCCGACCTGGACAAGGTCCTGGCCGACAAGGCGATGCTGACCAAGATCCTCACGTACCACGTCGTCGGTGAGAAGCTCACCACCAAGCAGCTGGCGAGCGGCACGTACCCGACGCTGGAGAAGTCGACGCTGAGCACGTCCGGTTCGGGTGAGGCGTACAAGGTCAACGACACCGCGAACGTGGTCTGCGGCAACGTTCCCACCGCCAACGCCACGGTCAACATCATCGACACCGTTCTCATGCCTAAGATGTAAGCGAGGAGTTGGGCGCCGTTCGGACACGGACGCGTAAGGCCGGGGAAACAGCGTCTCCCTCATTTCTGTCTCACCCGACAGGGATCAGCGACAGGGGCTGCCATGACCGGCACCGCGTCCACGGACGTACGGCAGGAACCATCCGGGACCGGCCGGCGCGACTCAGTCGCGCTGGCCGGTTTCGGCTATCGGCAGGAACTGCACCGGAGCATGGGGCGCTACGCCTCGTTCGCCGCCGGGTTCTCCTTCATATCCGTCCTCACCACCGTCTTCCAATTCTTCGCGTTCGGCTACTCGTTCGGCGGCGCCGCCTTCTTCTGGACCTGGCCCGCGGTGCTCACAGGCCAGCTTCTCGTGGCGGCTTGTTTCGCCGAACTGGCCGCCCGTTACCCGCTGTCGGGCGCGATCTACCAGTGGTCGACCCGGCTCAGCACCCCGTCCTTCGGCTGGTTCGCCGGCTGGACCATGGTGATCGGTCAGATGGTCGTGGTCGCGGCGGCCGCGCTGGCGCTCCAGGTCGTCCTGCCCGCCGTCTGGTCCGGCTTCCAGCTCATCGGCACCGATCCGGCGCCCGCCTCGGTGAGCGGAGCGGCCAACGCGGCTTTGCTGGCAGTGGTGTTGCTGGCTCTGACAACCGCGGTGAACATGCTCGACAACCGGGTGATGTCGGCCGTCAACCGCATCGGGGTCACCGCCGAGATCATCGGCGCCGCGCTGATCGTGGTGCTCCTCTTCACCCACAGCGCGCGCGGGCCCGGCATCACCCTGCACACGGGCGGCCAGGGCGGCGCCGTCGGCGCGCTGCTGGTGGGGTCGTTCACCGCCGCGTACGTCCTCATCGGGTTCGACAGCGCGGGCGAGTTGAGCGAGGAGACGCGCAGCCCGCGCCGTACCGCACCACGCACGATCCTCCTCGCCCTCGCGTCCGCCGGAGTGCTGGGCGGACTGCTGCTGCTCGGCGGACTGCTCGCCGCTCCCAGCCTCACCGACGGGCGGCTCGGCACGGAGGGGCTTTCGTACGTCCTGACCAGCACGCTCGGCGACGGCGTCGGCCGGGCGCTGCTCGTCGACGTGGCGATCGCGATCGGCGTCGCCACGCTCGCCATCCAGACGTCGGGCTCCCGCATGCTCTTCTCGATGGCGCGCGACGGCGCGCTTCCGGGGGCGCACCGGCTGGCGAAGGTCTCGCCGCGCACCGGCATGCCCGCCGCCACCGCACTGGTCGTGGGGACGGTGGCCGCGGCGCTCTGTCTGCTCAACCTGGCCTCGCCGGAGGCGTTTCTGGCCATCGGTACGACGTGCATCGCGATGGTCTACCTGGCGTACGTCATGGTGACGGGCCCGATGCTGGTCCGCCGGCTGCGCGGCACGTACACCGCGAAGCCGGGCGAGGCCGCGGCGGCCGAAACCGGGACCGACGAGACGGGCAAGCCGCTTTTCTCACTGGGCCGTTGGGGACTTCCGGTCAATGTGCTCGCCGTGCTGTACGGAACGTTCATGGCGGTCAATCTGGCCTGGCCCCGGGCCGCCGTGTACGACCCGGCGGGCGGGCACTGGTATTTCCAGTGGTTCACGATCCTGTTCCTCGCCCTCACGGTGAGCGCGGGCGGCGCGATCAAGTGGCGTGAAATTAAAAGCAGTTTCAACAACTTCCGGCGCCGGAACGGGGATCGCAGCTAGCCTCGGCGGCCGGAACCCGCACACGTCAGCAGAGGCAGTCAGGGAGTGTTCTGTGCATCGAGCGGACACAGCGGACAGAGGAGACAGAGACAACAGAGCAGCCGGAGCTGTCGTCGGCTCCGCCGTCGGAGACGCCCTGGGCGCACCCTTCGAGTTCGGTTACGCCGGTTTCTACTCGGTGAAGTTCCCGGACGGTGTGGGCGAGATGTGCGGGGGCGCCGGCTGGGAACCCGGCGAGGCCACCGACGACACGCAGATGGCGGTCCTCGTCGGCGAATCACTGCTGGCGTGCGGGGGGCTGGACGCACCGGACATGTTCGAGCGGTTCAGGCGCTGGGCCGCCGGGGACCCCAAGGACATCGGCCTGCAGACCGAGTCGGTCCTGACGAGCGGCGACGCCTGGGATCTGGCGGCGGCCATCCACTATCAGCGCACCGGACGGGCAGCGGGCAACGGCTCGTTGATGCGCGCGGCCACCTCCGCCGTGTACTTCGCGTCGGCCGGCCAGGACGCCACGATGTCCGCGGCCCGGAAGATCGCCGCGCTCACCCACGGCGACCGCGCCGCCTGGGAGGGCACGGCCGTGCTGCACGAGCTGATACGGGTCGCCATCGAGGGACGCGACCCGCTGCGCGCGGTCCCCGGCGCACTCACCAGGGTCCACGAACATCACCGCGGGCGCTGGGCCACCGTGCTCTCCGCCGACTGGCGCCCCGATCTGGCGACGGAGTTCAACGGAGCGGTGTGGCCGTGTCTGGGCTCGGCTCTCTGGGCGCTGCGCACGACGGACTCGTACGAATCGGCGCTGGCTGCCGCGATCGACCTCGGCGGTGACACGGACACGGTCGCCGCCGTGACCGGCGCTCTCGCGGGCGCGCTCTACGGGCTCGACGCGATCCCGCGACGCTGGACGCGGGCGCTGCACGTACCGCTGCCCGGGTACGGCGACCGGGTCATGGACGCGGCCGAACTGACGGCGATGGCACGGGCCCTGGCCGGCTGAGGCCACCGGCCCGGACGCGCTCTCACAGCCACCCGCCACCACGACCGAATCCCTCAGGCCGCCGTCACGCTTCCTGTCGGAGATGCGGCTCAGGCCTGTCCCGGCGCCCCGTCCTGGTCCTGGGGACCACCGTTGAAGAGCTCAAGGAATCCGAAGGGCGCGCGGTCGCCGAGCAGGAGATCCAGCATGTCGCGCGCGTCGGCGTAGAAGGGCTCGGTGCGCGGGAACAGCGCCTCTTCGTAGGCGGTGAGAGCCGCTTCGGCGTCATCGGGGTGAGCGGCGATCGCCTTGCCGAGTTCGGCTCCGTCGAACATCGCCAGGTTCGCGCCGTCACCGGACGGCGGCATCAGGTGAGCGGCATCGCCGAGGAGCGTCACTCCGGGCACGCGCTCCCACCGGTGTCCGTCCGGGAGTGAGTGAATCATGCGGGCGACCGGCGCGGTCTCGCCGTCGGTGATCAGCGCGGTGAGTTCCGGTGCCCACCCGTCGAACTCGGCCGCGACCCGAGCGGTCGCGGTGGCGGCATCCGTGAAGTCGATGCCGGCGATCCACTCGGCGGGGCGGTTCAGCTCCACGTACGTGTGCAGGATGTTCCCCGCCTCGCGGTGCGCGGCGATTCCCTTCCCCGGGGTCAGCGCACACATCGCGCCGGCGCCGACCGCCCCGGCCGTCGCGGCGTGCCGCTCGTCGGCGTCGTAGAGGTAGGTCTCGATGAACGTCGTGCCGGTGTACGCGGGCTCGGCGCCGGAGAGCAGCGGGCGGATCTTCGACCAGGCGCCGTCGGCGCCGACGAGGAGACCGCTGGTCACGGTCGAGCCGTCGGCGAAGGTCAGTTCGTGCCGGCCGTCGCCGAGGGACCTGACACCGGTGACCTTGTGTCCCCACTGGACCGTCCGGTCGGGCAGGGAGTCGAGCAGGATGCGCCGCAGGTCTCCGCGGAGCACTTCGGGACGCCGCGCCGTGCCGTCGTCGGGTTCGTCGTACAGCAGTGTGCCGTGCTGGTCGAGCACGCGCATCGCCTCGGCGCCCTCGTGGATGATCGCGCGGAACTCGCCGGTGAGGCCGGCGTCGGCGAGCGCGCGCTGCCCGTCGCCCTCGTGGATGTCCAGCTGGCCGCCCTGCGTGCGGGACCCGGGCGACGCTTCGGCCTCGTAGACCGTCGCGGGGATGCCGTGGACGTGCAGGACCCGGGCGAGAGTCAGGCCGCCGAGACCGGCGCCGACGATGACGATCGTGGGGTGGCTCGCGTTCATGGGCTTCCTCGTTTCTGTACGGACGGAACGCGAGGCGTCGGCCCGGACACTCATATGGATCGGCGTTCCAAAAGTAATATGGAACGCCGATCCACTGTGTGTCAAAATGAGGCCATGCCACGAACACGGGGAAGAGCACCCACAGGGGGTCGCGCCGGCGCCCTTTCGCGAGAGGTGATCGTCGGCGCGGCCGTCGCGCTGCTGGACGAACACGGCGAGCGGGGGCTCACCTTCCGGTTGCTGGCCCAGCGGCTGAACACCGGACCCGGCGCGCTGTACTGGCATGTGGCGAACAAGGACGAACTGGTCGCCCTGGCCGCCGATCAGGTGCTCGGCCAGGCCCTCGCCGAGGCCCCGCGCGGCGGGGAAGGCGCCGGGCTGCGCGCACTTGCCGTGTCCGTCTTCGACGCCCTGCACCGGCACGCGTGGGCGGCGTCACGCGTCAAGGCGCCGGTCAAGCTGCCGAACGCGCTGCGCCTGCTCGACCGCATCGGCACCCTCGTCGCGCGAACCGGGCTGCCCGCCGAACGGCGTTTCGCGGTCGCCACCGCGATCTCGTACTACATCACCGGCGTCAGCGCCCAGATCGTCGCGCCGTTCACCACCGCCGACGTGACCACCGACCGTGACGCCTTTCTCACCCGGACCGCCGAACGCTGGAAAGAACTCGACCCCGCCGAGTATCCCTTCCTGACGCACACCGCCACGGACCTGCGCGACCACGACGACCGCGACCAGTTCACCACCGGCCTCGACCTGCTCCTGGGCGGCCTGAACGTGACGGCGGACCCGCGACCGCCCGTGTGAGGCCGCGCTACACCGGACACGACGGCGAAAGGCCCCCGCCGCATCGATTCGGACGCTGAATCGATGCGGCGAGGGCCTCATCCACCTCGCTCCGCGCACACAGGCGCCGGTCTCAGCCGACCGAGCTGTACGCCACCACTCCGCGCAGCACCGCGTCGACCGCCTTGCGCGCGTTCTTCGCCACCGTGCTGTCCTCACGGGGCGCGGCGGCCGCGATCTGGCCGAGGACATCGATCACCTGCTTGCACCAGCGCACGAAGTCACCGGCCGGCATCTCCGCCTCGCGCAGTACCTCGTCGAGTCCCTTGCCCGAGGCCCACATGTAGACGGGCCAGGCGAAGCCGAGGTCCGGCTCGCGCTGGCCGACCCCTTCCGTCTGGCTGATCTTCAGGTCTTCCTCCAGCGCGTCGAGACGGCCCCAGATCCGTACCATGTCGCCCAGCGCGGCTTTCGCGTTGCCCGAGGGGACCTTGGGCGTCACCGCGTCGTCGGCCTGCCGCGCCTCGTACACCAAGGCCGAGGCACAGGCGGCCAGTTCGGCGGGGCCGAGCCCCTCCCACACGCCGTCGCGCAGGCACTCACTGGCGAGCAGATCCAGCTCGCCGTAGAGCCGGGCGAGCCGCTTGCCGTGCTGGGTGACCTCGTTCCCGCGCAGGTAGTCCAGCTCGGTGAGGAGCGCCACGATCCGGTCGAAGGTACGGGCGATTGTGTTCGTCCGCCCCTCGATCCGCCGCTCCAGCTGCCGGGTGTCACGCTGGAGCCGGTGGTAGCGCTCGGCCCACCTGGCGTGGTCCTCCCGCTCGTCGCAGCCGTGGCAGGGGTGCGCGCGCAGCTCGGTGCGCAGCCGGGCGATCTCGCGGTCGTCGGCGGCCTCCGCGCGCTTCTTGCGGCGCCGCTCGGGCTCGATGTGCCCGGCCTTCGCGCGCAGCGCGGACGCCAGGTCCCGGCGGGACTGCGGCGAGCGCGCGTTGAACGACTTGGGGACGCGCATCCGCTCCAGCGGCTCGACCGGCACCGGGAAGTCCATCGACGCGAGCCGCTTGACCTGCCGCTCCGCGGTCAGTACGAGCGGGCGCGGCCCTTCCTGGTACTCGAGGCCCCGGTGCCCGTTGGCCCGGCCCGCGGGCACGCCGGGGTCGAGCACCAGCGCGAGGCCGGCGAACTTCCCCGTCGGCACGTGGATGACGTCGCCCGGCTTCAGCTTCTCCAGCGAGGAGGCCGCGGCCGCCCTGCGCTGCACCGCGCCCTGCTTGGCGAGGTCGTTCTCCCGGTCCTTGAGGTCGCGGCGCAGCCGCGCGTACTCCTCGAAGTCCCCGAGGTGGCAGGTCATGCCCTCGCGGTAGCCGTCGAGCCCTTCTTCGTTCTTCTGCACCTGCCGGGAGATCCCGACGACCGACTTGTCGGCCTGGAACTGGGCGAAGGAGGTCTCCAGCAGCTCGCGCGAGCGGTGCCTGCCGAACTGCTGCACCAGATTGACCGCCATGTTGTACGACGGCCGGAAACTGGAGCGCAGCGGATACGTACGCGTCCCGGCGAGCCCGGCGAGCGCGCCCGGATCCATGCCGCGCTGCCAGAGCACGACGGCGTGGCCCTCGACGTCGATGCCCCGGCGGCCGGCGCGGCCGGTCAGCTGGGTGTACTCACCGGGGGTGATGTCGGCGTGCTGCTCACCGTTCCACTTGACCAGCTTCTCCAGCACCACGGACCTGGCGGGCATGTTGATGCCGAGCGCCAGGGTCTCCGTGGCGAAGACCGCCTTGACGAGGCCGCGCAGGAACAGCTCCTCGACGACCTCCTTGAAGGTGGGCAGCATGCCCGCGTGGTGCGCGGCGACACCGCGCTCAAGACCTTCGAGCCATTCGTAGTAGCCGAGGACATGCAGGTCCTCGCGCGGAATGGACGCGGTGCGCTCCTCCACGATCTCGCGCACCCGCTGCCGCGCGTCGTCCCCGTTCAGCCGCAGGCCCGCGAACAGGCACTGCTGTACCGCGGCCTCGCAGGCGGCCCTGCTGAAGATGAAGGTGATGGCGGGCAGCAGGTCCTCGGCTTCGAGGCGCGCGATGACCTCGGGCCGCGACGGTGTCCAGACGCGGCTGCGGCTTCTGCGCTCGCGCTCCCGGTCGGCCTCGCGGACCGACTTCCCCCGGCGGCGGTCGCGGGGGTTGTACGTACGCTGATTCTCCATCCGGGCCATCCGGACGAGGTCGGGATTGGTCTCGCGCCTGCCCGCGCCGCGGCCGCCGTGGTCGCTCTCCTCCTCGAAGAGGTCGTACATCCGGCGGCCCGCCATCACGTGCTGCCAGAGGGGCACGGGCCGGTGCTCGGAGACGATCACCTCGGTGTCGCCACGGACCGTGTCCAGCCAGTCACCGAACTCTTCCGCGTTCGACACCGTGGCGGAGAGGGAGACCAGCGTGACGGAGTCGGGGAGGTGGATGATCACCTCTTCCCAGACGGCGCCCCGGAAGCGGTCGGAGAGGTAGTGCACCTCGTCCATCACGACATAGCCGAGCCCGCGCAGCGACTGCGAGCCCGCATAGAGCATGTTCCGCAGCACCTCGGTGGTCATGACGACCACCGGAGCGTCGGAATTGACGCTGTTGTCCCCGGTCAGCAGGCCGACCTTGTCGGCGCCGTAGCGCTTGACCAGGTCCGCGTACTTCTGGTTGGACAGGGCCTTGATGGGCGTGGTGTAGAAACACTTGCGGCCCTCGGCCAGGGCCAGGTGCACGGCGAATTCGCCGACGATGGTCTTGCCCGAACCGGTGGGCGCCGCGACCAGCACGCCCTTTCCGGCCTCAAGGGCCTGGCAGGCCTCGATCTGGAAAGGGTCCAGGCCGAATTCGTACATCTCGCGGAAAGGCCCGAGCTGCGTGGCCTGCTCGGCGGCGCGGGTCCGGGCAGCGGCGTACCGCTCGGCTGGTGAGAGGTCCTCAGTCATCTTGCTCTCGAGCCTACCCGTCACGTCTGACAGTCACCGCGATCTTTTACCGCGCTCGCCCCGTACCGGCCGAGCACCCGGTGGCGCGTACCCGGGCCGGATCACGCGCGGCACCGCGTCGGCCGCCGCGCGCACCGCACCGGCTCGGGCTCAGGTGATGTCGTCGTAGCCGTTCACCCGGTTCGACCGGCCGCCGTCGGCCTGCTCCGGCAGAGAGGGCGACGCGGAGACCGGCTCGATCGCTCCGACGCTCTCGGGTGTCAGGTCCAGCTCGGAGGCTTCGTCGTCGTCGGGTTCCGAAGCCGCGCGCAGCGCCCTGCGCCGGTCATTGAAGAGCGCGATCGCCACGGCGACGAAGTACAGCACCCAGATCGGGCCCGCCAGCGCCAGCATGGTGAGCGGGTCGGTACTGGGCGTCGCGACCGCCGCGAACACCGTGATGCCCATGATCATGATCCGCCACCAGCCGGCCATCCGCTTGCCGGTGATGATCCCACCGAAATTGAGCATCACGAGGAGCAGGGGCAGCTCGAAGGAGAGGCCGAAGACGACCACCATGCGCGTGATCAGATCGAGCAGATCGTCCAGCGGAAGCTGGTTGTCCAGCCCGGCGGGCGAGAAGTCGAGGAGAACCTGCGCCATCGTGGGCAGGGTCTCGTACGCGAAAAAGCCCCCCGCGAGGAAGAGCGGGAAGCCTGCGGCGACGAAGCTGAGCGAGTACTTGCGCTCGTGCCGGTGGAGACCGGGAGCGACGAAGGCCCACAGCTGGTAGAGCCAGACCGGCGACGAGAAGACGACGCCGGCCATCAGAGACACCTTGAGCGCGAGCGTGAACGGTGTCAGCAGGCCGTTCAGGACGATACGGGCGCACGTCCCGTCCTCCTGCTTGGACAGGTCCGCGAACGACGAGTGGCAGCCGACGGCGTGGAGCACCGGATTGGTGAAGAACTCGATGATGTCCTTGTAGACGAAGGCGGAGGCGATCGTCACGACGACGATCGCCAGCAACGCCTTGGCGACGCGGTTGCGCAGCTCACGCAAGTGCTCCACGAGGGGCATGCGTCCCTCGACGTCCTTCTCCTGCTTGCGGGCAGACTTAAGCAACCCACGTCCTCATCTCGTGCGGCGGACGGTCCCTGCCGGCACCGTCCGCTCCGGCCCTGGTGTCAGCGCTGTGCGGAATCCGTCGGCTCGTTCACCGGGCGGGCGCTGGTGACGTCGCCGGGAGCGGCCCGGATCGTGCGCGGCACGGCCTGGTCCTGGGTGGTGTCGTGCGGCGGGTCCGCCGGGGTGGCGGCCTGCTGGCCGCCTTCCGACTTCATCGCCTTGGCCTCGCTCTTGAGGATACGAGCCGACTTGCCGAGCGAACGCGCCATGTCTGGAAGCTTCTTCGCGCCGAACAGCAGGACGATCACGACGAGGATGAGAATGATCTCGGGGGCTCCGAGCCTTCCGAACATAAGCGTTTCCTTCTCACCGAGGCGGCATGGGACGGGGCCTGCACCGAATTCGGCCGACTCCGGACCGGGATCCGCCGTGTGTACGTGCAGCGATCGTAACGCTCAGGGGTAAACCGGGGGCAAGCCCTGCGCGTACTTCCGGTTGCGGCCCGTTATCGCACTGCCGGGGCCGCGCTGTGCAGCGTACCCTCCTGAAGCCCGCCGCAGCAGGGGGCGTTCGCCATGACGGTGCTTCGCGTTCACTACCGCAGGGCTTCGCCGGTCGTGGCGAGCCGTGTGGCGGCGTGTTCCAGGTCCTCCGCCGCGCGGTTGATCCGGTCGGTCGTGGCGGCGACTTGGCGGCCGAGGCGCTGGGCTTCGAGGAAGACACGGATCGCCAGCAGGCCGAGTACGGCGATGCCGCAGAACCCCAGAGCGATGGCAAGCATAGGCCAGAACATGGGACGAGCCTAGTGCCCCTGACCGGCGGGTTCCGCCGGTCGGGCGGACGAGGGCTCAGACGGTGGAGTGGAGGCGCAGCGTCCGCACCCCGCCGCCCGTGAGGAGTTCGACGATGCGCTCACCCGCCGGCTTGCGGACAGCGGTCTCGCACTCCGGGCAGGTGAAGGAGTAGAACGTGGTCTTCCTGCTGGCGCCGATCGCCAGCAGGATCGCGCCCGCGGACAGTTCGAAACGGGCACGGCACTCCGGACAGGCCGCCTGGAAGAGAACCGGAGGAGCGGGCGGCACCTCGGACATGGCTGCACATTCGGAAAAACCGGAATTTTCGGAAGCGGCCGGCATCTTTCGCTGATCTCCTTATTCCTGGCCGTCGTAGGCCGCCAGGGCCTCGAGCGCCGCCGACCGCGCACTGTCCGTCAGATCCTGCGGGGAGACGATCCTGCCGTCCCCGCCGAGCCGCAGCGCGAGCCGCCTGAGCGAAGCCGGTGCGGGGGTACGCAGGGTGATCCGCAGTCCGCCGTCGGGAAGTTCGACCGCGCTGTCGTGCGGGTAGTACTCCGCCACCCACCGGCCGCCCGGACCGACATCGACCACCACTTCGGGATCGTCGGCCGACGGCTGGACAAGCCCCTCCGACAGATCACGCAGTTCCAGCTCCGGCGGCGCGGCCGGGGCGTCGAGCAGCCTGATCTCGGCGACGCGGTCGAGCCGGAAGGTCCGGCGCGCCTCCGAGAGCCGGCACCACGCCTCCATGTACGTGTGCCCCACCGCGAACAGCCGGATCGGGTCGACCTCGCGCTCGGTCAGCTCGTCACGAGCCGGTGAGTAGTAGCGCAGCCAGAGCCTGCGGCGCTTGGAGATGGCCCGGTCCACCTCGGCGAACACGCCGCCCTCCGACTCGAAGGTCACCGAGAGCCGGGAGCTGGCCCCCGCCGCCTCGCCCGCGGCTGCCTCCAGCTTCGCGGTGGCGCGCAGCAGCGCCTGCCGGTCGCTCTCGCGCAGCCCGGGCAGGGTCGCTACGGCGCGTGCGGCGACGAGCAGGGCCGTCGCCTCGTCGGCGGCGAGCCGCAGCGGCTGCGCCACGTCGTCCGCGTTGTGCCACCAGATGCGGTCGCCGTCGGTGTCGATGTCGAGCAGGTCACCGCCGCGGAAGCTGGTCCCGCACATGGGCAGCACGTCGAGGTCGGCGATGAGTTCGTCCTCGGTGATACCGAACGCGCGGGCGACATCACTGACATGGGCGCCGGGGCGCTCCCGCAGATAGGTCACCAGCGAGAGCATCCGCCGGGTCTGGTCGATGGCGTTGGCTGCCATGGTGTGTACGAGCCCTCTCAGCCCTTGGCCACGGCGCGCAGCCGCTCCACGACGTCGGCCCGCAGATCAGCGGGCTCCAGGACGACCACATCGGGGCCGAACTCCACCAGCCAGGCGTCGAGCCCGTGCCCGTACGGCACATTCAGCTCGTCCCACCCGTCTCCCAGGTCCCGTGACGACAGCGCCCTGGCGCGCAGCGGGTATCCGCAGCCGGAGCGCAGCCTGATCAGGGCGGAGCGGGTCGCCGTCTCCCCCGCCCAGCTCTCCACGGTCTCGCGCACGGTCACGGCGTCGGGCACCGGCGCCTGGAACTCCCCGGCGCGTGAACGGACCCGTCCGGCGATCCTGGAGAGCCGGAAGACGCGCTCGGCGCTCCGGTCGCGGTCCCAGCCGGCCAGGTACCAGTGGCCGCGCCAGCATTCCAGCGTCCAGGGCTCGACCTGGCGCTGCTCGGAGAGCGCCGCGTTGGCCTTGCGGTAGTCGAAGACGACGGGACGGCGGTCGCGGCAGGCGAGCATCAACGGCTCGAAGGCGGCCTCGTGGACGGGGATGCGCGGTTCGAGGGCGCTGTGATGGACCTCGTACGAGTCCTCGGCCTCGGGCATCCCGGCCGCGCGCAGCTTCTGCAGGGCACCGCTCGCGGCGCCCGCCAGGCGTGCCTGCTGCCAGACCTTGGCCGCGAGTCCGAGGGCCGCGGCCTCCTCGCCGTCGAGGGTGATGGCGGGCAGTCTGTTGCTGTCGCGACGGGCCAGATATCCGGTGTCGCCCTCGATGTTCTCGACCGTCTCGATCACCAGACCGAGTTCGCGCAGATCGTCCTTGTCCCGCTCGAACATCCGGTTGAAGGAGTCGTCGGAACCCGCTTCGAGGTAGGCCTCGATGGAGCCACGCAGCTCCCGTTTGCTGAGCGGGCGCCGGGTACCGAGCAGGCACAGCGCCAGATTCATCAGCCGCTCGGCCTTGGCAATGGCCATCGACGCTCCGCACCCCTTTTGATCGTGCCGCCTCCGCGCGTCGACCGTACCGCCCCGGGGTGCCCCGGCAAAGCCGAGGGCCCATGCCGGACAGCATGGGCCCTCAGGGTGTCATGAAGTGATCAGACGGAGATCAGATCGCAGACGAAGATCAGCGTCTCGCCCGGGGCGATCGCGTCACCGGCGCCGCGGTCACCGTACGCGAGGTGCGCGGGGATGGTCAGCCGGCGGCGGCCGCCGACCTTCATGCCCTGCACGCCCTGGTCCCAGCCCGCGATGACCCGGCCGGCGCCGAGCGGGAAGGAGAGCGGCGCACCGCGGTTCCAGGAGGCGTCGAACTCCTCACCGGTGGAGAAGGCCACGCCGACGTAGTGGACGGAGACCTTGTCGCCGGCCTTGGCCACCGGACCGTCACCCTCCCAGATGTCCACGATCTGCAGATCGGTGGGCGCCGGGCCTTCCGGGAAATCGATCTCGGGCTTTTCGATACTCACTGAACTGCTCCTCCACAGATGAACGGACAACCGGGACAGTCTTGCACCCGTCCCGGGTGCTCACGCCGTCGCCAGGTCCTGAGCGGGCGCCGGACCCTACGCGGTCGCCACGATGTCCACGACGAAGACCAGGGTGGAGTTGGCCGGGATGGTGTCACCCTGCGCCTGGTCCTTGTAGCCGAGCGCCGGCGGGATGACGAGCAGCACGCGGCTGCCGACCTTCTTGCCCACGAGGCCCTTGTCCCAGCCCTCGATGACCTGGCCCTGGCCGATGACGGTGGCGAACGGCGAGCCGGTCTTCCAGGAGGAGTCGAACAGCGTGGCCTCCGGCTTGCCCTCGTTGGGCTTCCAGGTGGCACCGCTGTACTGCATGTAGACGGTCTGGCCGTTCTTGACGGTGGCGCCCTTGCCCTCGATCAGCACCTTGTCGACCAGCTCCTTGGGCGGGTCGTTCTTCGGCACGGAGATCGTGGCCGGCGCGTCCTTGTCCGCCTTGATCTGCGGCAGGTCCGACGGGATCGACGACTGGGTGCCCTGCGCCCTCTTCGGGATCACCTCTTTGATGTCCAGCACGAAGATCAGGGTGTCGGTGCCGGTGACGCCGAGCTGCTGGCTGCCCGCGGATCCGAAGGCCGCGGCGGGCGGCGCGACGACGAGCACGCGGCTGCCGATCTTCTGGCCCACGACCGCGTCGGCGAAGGCCGGGATGACGGTCTTCGCGCCGGCGGGGATGAGCTGCGGCGAGGCGCCCTTGTCGTACGAGCTGCCGAGCTCCTTGTTGCCCTGCCAGATCTTGCCGGTGAAGTTGGCCATCACCAGTTCGCCCGACTTGACCGTGGCGCCGTCACCCTTGTCGAGCGTCTTCACGACGAACTTGTCGCTCGGCTTCTCCTTCGGGGCGGTGATCGTCGCCTTCTTGCCGTCCGCCCCTGTGACCTTCGGCAGGGGGCTCGCCGTGTCGACGGGCTTGGGAACGGGCGCCTGCGAGGGCGGCGCGGACGCGGAAGGAGAAGAAGCGGCGTCGTCCTTCTTCTTGGAGTCGTCACCACCTCCGCAGGCGGTCAGCACCAGTGCCGGCAGGATGAGCAAGGCTGCAAGGCGGCGTCGCACAGTGGATCCTCGTGGGGGTAGCAGGGATGTCGGTGGCGCCACTCTACGACCCCATGTCGGCCGTCCCGGCGTGCGGCATGCGCGTGGGCCCCGTGCAGAACTCGCACGGGGCCCACGCGCATACGGTGCGCACGACCGCCCACAAACCGCCCGAACCGGTGAAACCGGCGCCACGCGGCCTACATTCCGGCGATCAGCTTCTCCACCCGGTCGTCCACCGACCGGAACGGGTCCTTGCACAACACGGTGCGCTGCGCCTGGTCGTTGAGCTTGAGATGCACCCAGTCGACCGTGAAGTCCCTGCGCTGCTCCTGGGCCCGGCGGATGAAGTCGCCGCGCAGCCGCGCCCTGGTGGTCTGCGGGGGCACCGACTTGCCCTCGAAGATCTTCAGGTCGTTGCAGACCCTGGCGGCCTGGCCCTTTTTCTCCAGGAGGTAGTACAGCCCGCGCCGGCGGTGGATGTCGTGGTAGGCGAGGTCTATCTGAGCGACTCGCGGATGCGACATGGTCATGTTGTGCTTGGCCCGGTACCGCTCCAGGAGCTTGTACTTCATGACCCAGTCGATCTCGGTGTCGATGCGGTCGAGATCTTCGGCCTCGATGGCGTCGAGTGTGCGGCCCCACAGCTCCAGGACCTGTTCGACCACACCGGTGCGGATGCCCCGGCGGTCCACGAAGTCCACGGCCTTGTCGTAGTACTCCCGCTGGATCTCGATGGCCGAGGCCTCACGGCCGCTGGCCAGGCGCACCTTGCGCCGGCCGGTGATGTCGTGGCTGACCTCGCGGATGGCCCGGATGGGGTTCTCCAGCGTGAGATCACGCATCACCGTGCCCGCCTCGATCATGCGCAGCACGAGATCGGTGGCACCGACCTTGAGCAGCATGGTCGTCTCGGACATGTTCGAGTCACCGACGATGACATGGAGACGCCGGTAGCGCTCCGCGTCGGCGTGCGGCTCGTCACGGGTGTTGATGATCGGACGGGAACGGGTGGTGGCGGAGCTGACACCCTCCCAGATGTGCTCGGCGCGCTGGCTGACGCAGTAGACCGCGCCCCGCGGGGTCTGGAGCACCTTGCCGGCTCCGCAGATCAGCTGTCGCGTGACGAGGAAGGGAATGAGAATGTCCGCGAGCCGCGAGAACTCTCCGTGGCGGGCGACGAGATAGTTCTCGTGACAGCCGTAGGAGTTTCCCGCCGAGTCGGTGTTGTTCTTGAAGAGATAGACGTCGCCCGCGATTCCCTCCTCGTGCAGGCGGCGTTCGGCGTCGACGAGCAGGCCTTCAAGAATGCGCTCGCCTGCTTTGTCGTGGGTGACCAGCTCAGTCAGATTGTCGCATTCGGGAGTTGCGTATTCCGGATGCGAACCCACGTCGAGGTAGAGGCGGGCGCCGTTCCGCAGGAAGACATTGCTGCTGCGGCCCCATGAGACAACACGGCGGAAGAGGTAGCGCGCCACTTCGTCAGGTGACAGTCGGCGCTGTCCCCTGAACGTGCACGTGACGCCGTACTCGTTCTCCAGCCCGAAAATGCGGCGGTCCATGTCTGAACATTACGCTTGATGGCCCGTGCTGAAACCGGGTTCGACCGCCCCGCTTGGATCATTTTCCGTTCCGGGCGTGGCATTGGAAGGACGGCCGGGAGCCGCGAGTACCCGCTGAGTGGTCAGCAGCACGAGCAGTGCGGCGATTCCGCCGCCTGCCGCGACCGCGAAGCTCGCGGACGTACCGCCGATCTCGACGGCCGGGCCGGCCACCGCCGTGCCCAGCGCGGCGCCGACCCCGAAGGTCGTCACGAGCCACGAGAACGCCTCGGTGACGGTGCCCCGCGGGGCATGCCGGTCGACGACGATGAAGGCGCAGGCGAGCGCGGGCGCCAGGAAGATCCCGGCGACCAGGCCGAGCCCGGTCATCGCGACCACGCCCGGCGTGAGCATCAGCGGCAGATAGCCGAGGGCGAGCAGCGCGACGATCACCCGCAGCCTGCGCTCGGGCGTGCCCGTCCAGCGGACGGCGCCGTACGCCACACCGCCGAGCAGCGCGCCGAGGCCCAGAGCGGCCATCAGCCAGCCGTACGCCGACTCCTGCCCCTGGTCGTCGGCATAGGCGACGCCCGCGACCGTGATGGAGCCGAGCGCGACCCCGACGAAGAGGAACGCGCCGAGCAGCGCGAGCAGTCCTGGCGCGCGCAGGGCGCCGAGCCAGTGCGCTTCGCGGGGCTCGGAGCGCCAGGCACGCGAGGGCTCGGACACGACGACGGAGAGCGCGCCGAGCACGCCGACGGCGTTGAGGACGAGCAGCGCCGCGGCCGGCGACCAGAGGCCGACCAGCAGCGTGACGAGCAGTGGGCCGACCGTGAACATCACTTCCTGCGCCACGGCGTCCATGGCGTACGCGCGGTGCACCCGGTCCTCGCGGCCCAGCACGCTCGGCCACAGGGCGCGCAGCCCGCCTTCGAGCGGCGGTGTGAAGAGGCCGGCGACCGCGACGGCCAGGTAGGCGAGCAGCGGTGTGCCGGTCCCCGCCACGACGAGCAGCACCGCGCCGAGCGCGGACACGAGGGCGGCGGGCAGCTGCACACGCGGCTGCCCGTACAGGTCGACCGCCCGGCCGAGCAGCGGCTGCCCCACGGCGTTGGCGATGCCGTACACGGCGGCGAGCGCGCCGGCGAGCGTGTAGCTGCCGCCCGCCGCGCGGACGAGCAGCACGATGGCGATCGGCGCGGTGGCGTTGGGCAGCCGTCCCACGAGGGTGCCGGTCAGCAGCCGGGCGGCGTGCGGCGCCTTGAGGATGTCCGCATATCCGCCGGCGCCGGGGTTACCGCTGGATGCCGCGGCCATGTCTCTCTCCGTCCCCCCGGTGCTGACCGGGGTTGTACGTATAACGTCCGGCGTTATACGTACCATGTGCGCAAGGCGCGGGTCCACCGCGGTCTCACCATCCGACGGAGAGCGGCAGCCATGACCGAGCAGGCCGCCAGGCCCACCAGCAGGGATGTCGCCCGGGTCGCGGGCGTCTCGCAGGCCACCGTGTCGCTGGTGCTCGGCGGGAAGTGGCGCGGGCGTGTCTCCGAGCGCACCGCGGGGCTGGTCCGGGACAGCGCCAGGGATCTGGGCTACCGGCCCAACCTCGCCGCCCGCAGCCTCAGGCTCGGCCGCACCAGAACAGCTCTGCTCGTCGTGCCCGCCCTCACCCACGAGTTCTTCGCCCGCGTCTACACCGGAGCGGCCGAAGTCGCCGCGGAACACGACTTCGGGGTGGTCCTCTACCCCTCACCCGCCGGAGTGGGCCCCGCGAAGGACCCCTTCGGCTCCGCGCGCACCGCGCTGGACGGCGTGATCGCCTCCTCGATGGCGACGGACGCGCTGAGCGCGCTGCGGGACGCCGACCTGCCGCTGGTCATGCTCGACAGCGACCCGGCCGGCCCCGGCGCCGCCGCCCGGGTGAACCTCGACATCGCGGACGGCATGCGGCAGGTGATGGCCCATCTGCTCGGACTCGGCCACCGCCGCTTCGCCCACCTCTCCTCCGCCGTCGCCTCCTGGACGTTCGACGTCCGCCGCGACGCGGTGACCAGGGCGGTACAAGGCGTGCCGGACGCGACCGTACGCACCGTGCCCGCGCCGCTGGAGGTGGACGCCGCCAGGAGGGCGGTGGAACGGACGCTCACCGCACCGGGACCGCGCCCCACCGCGCTGGTCTGCGACGGCGACATCCTGGCCGCGGGCGCCTGCAAGGCGGTACGGCGGCTCGGCCTGCGGGTGCCCGAGGACATCTCCGTCACCGGTTTCGACGACCTCGCGCTCGCCACGGCCGTGGAACCGGAACTCACCACCGTGCGGCTGCCCGCGGAAGAGGTCGGCGCGCGCGGCATGTCGGCGCTCCTGGCGGTCCTCGACGGCCGCGGCCCCGAGACCGGCGATCTGCCGGTCACCCTGGTGCCCCGGGGATCCACAGCTCCGGTGGCGGTCGCGGACCGGCCATGAGCCCGTCCGTGCACCGCCCGCCGTGCGGGCTCCGCGCACACGGCTGTGCCCCGGTCCGCGCGCGGACCGGGGCACAGCACGGGCAGAACCTACGCGTCGGAGTCGGTGTCCGTCGTCTCGTCCGTGTCCGACGGGGCGTCGGTCGGGGTCGACGCGGCGCCGTCCGCCTCCAGCAGGCGGGAGAGCTGACGGCCGACGATCCGCTTGAACTTGCGCTGCTGCGGACGCTCACGGTCCAGGACCGCCACCTCCAGCCGCTCCGCGGGAATCTCCCGCTCGCTGCCGTTGGTGTCCCTCGACAGCGCCTGGACGGCCAGCTTCAGCGCCTCGGCGAGCGACATGCCGTCGCGGTGCCGCTGGTCGAGGAAGGTGCTGATCTGCTCGGAACTGCCGCCGACCGCGACCGAGCCGTGCTCGTCCACGATGGAACCGTCATGCGGCAGGCGGTAGATCTGGTCGCCTTCCGGGGTGGCGCCGACCTCAGCGACGACCAGCTCCACCTCGTACGGCTTCTCGCCTGCGCTGGAGAAGATCGTGCCGAGCGTCTGGGCGTAGACGTTGGCGAGACCGCGGGCCGTCACATCCGCGCGGTCGTAGGTGTATCCGCGCAGATCCGCGTAGCGCACACCGCCGATGCGCAGATTCTCGTACTCGTTGTACTTGCCGGCGGCGGCGAAGCCGATCCGGTCGTAGATCTCGCTGAACTTGTGCAGCGCACGGGACGGGTTCTCGCCGACGAAGACAATGCCGTCGGCGTACTGCAGCACGACCAGACTGCGGCCGCGGGCGATGCCCTTGCGGGCGTACTCCGCCCGGTCGGCCATCGCCTGCTGGGGTGAGACATAGAACGGCGTCGACACCGGCTATCCGTCCCTTTCTGTCAGTGGCGGGTTCATTCAGAGCAGGGCGGCGCGCGGGCCGTCGGGCTGTTCCATCCGGCGCTCGAGGATCGACCGGGCGATGCCGGCGGACTCCGTGTCGGACAGCCGCCGGAAACCCTCCTCCGTGATGACGGTGACAATCGGATAGATCCGGCGGGCCACGTCGGGACCGCCCGTCGCCGAATCGTCGTCCGCGGCGTCGTACAGCGCCTGGATGACCAGCGTCGTGGCCTGCTCCTCCGTCAGATCCTCGCGGTAGAGCTTCTTCATGGCCCCGCGGGCGAAGATCGACCCGGATCCGGTGGACGCGTAGCCGCTCTCCTCGGAGCGGCCGCCCGTCACGTCGTACGAGAAGATGCGGCCCCTCTCGCGGTCCACGTCGTAGCCCGCGAAGAGCGGGACGACGGCCAGGCCCTGCATGGCCATGGCCAGATTGGAACGGATCATCGTGGAGAGCCGGTTGGCCTTGCCCTCCAGCGAGAGCTGTGCGCCTTCGACCTTCTCGAAGTGCTCGAGCTCCAGCTGGAAGAGCTTCACCATCTCCACGGCGAGACCGGCGGTCCCGGCGATGCCCACGGCCGAGTACTCGTCGGCCGGGAAGACCTTCTCGATGTCGCGCTGCGCGATCATGTTGCCCATCGTCGCGCGGCGGTCACCGGCGAGCACCACACCCCCGGGGAACGTCACGGCGACGATCGTGGTGCCGTGCGGCGCCTCGATCGCCCCCTGCAGGGGCGGCAGCGACCGCTTGCCCGGCAGCATGTCCGGCGACTGGTCCGACAGGAAATCCATGAACGAGGACGAGCCGGGCGTCAGGAAGGCAGCTGGTAGACGCCCGGTGCTACGAGTGTTGGCTTCCACGCGTTTCCCTCCAGGTAGGCGGTGGCCCGCCGCAAGGTGTCGGGACCATCCCCCAACTTGCCGATGGCCGAATTGCAGTTGAAGCACCGTACGCCACGGACCCTACCCGCCTGACGGCGGTGATCCACATGAAGTGCGGGAGCAGACAGGCAGATCGTGCGGCTTCCTGTCCGGAGCGGGATCGGCCGTCGCGCACAGCCGCGGTGGCGCCGTCATCAGGCACGGAGATTCCGTACCGGACATTCTCCCGTCCGGGCGGATTCCCACGGTCTGTTGTCACGGCGAATTGCCACGGCCGATTGCGGCTGCCGACAGCCGCAACGGCACGCGGGGAAGCCGGACCCGCAGGCCGTCGCGCCGAGATGTCGCTCGCGATGGCCTGCGGCGGAAGCGTTTGTCCCCGTCGGGAACAGCTCTTCCCGGGCACGGAATCGAACGTGCCCGGCCGGGGCGTCACTGCCAGGGCGTCAATGCCCGGGCCCTCACTGCCCGCCCTTCTGCACGAAGGAGCGAACGAAGTCCTCGGCATTCTCCTCGAGCACATCATCGATTTCGTCCAGAACGGAGTCCACGTCGTCCGACAGCTTCTCCTGCCGTTCCTTCAGGTCTTCCGAGCCCTGCGCGTCCTGCGCCTGCTCTTCGGCCTCCTCCGTGGAATGCGTTGCCTTCTGCTGTCCGCCGCCGGTGTCCTTGGTCGCCATATCCCTCACCCCGCTCGGTTCGCCCCGCTCGATGTGACCTTCAAGATCCGACCCTACAAGCAGGGTCCGACATCGGCCCCGTAGTTCTCACAACGCACGGGGCCTACTCCGATGATTCCCTGACCGGGACCATTTCAGCCTCCGGAAAGCACCCGGACCAGGTCTTCCGCGGTACGGCACCGGTCCAGCAGATCCTTGACGTGTTCACGAGTGCCGCGCAGCGGTTCCAGGGTCGGCACCCGTTGCAGTGAGTCGCGGCCCGGAAGGTCGAAGATGACCGAGTCCCACGACGCGGCCGCGACGTCGTCCGCGTACTGCTCGAGGCAGCGGCCGCGGAAATACGCCCTGGTGTCCTCCGGCGGCTTGGTCCTGGCCCGCTCGACGTCCTGCTCGTCCAGGATCCGCTTCATCCTGCCGCGGGCCACCAGCCGGTTGTAGAGGCCCTTCTCCGGGCGTACGTCGGCGTACTGGAGGTCCACGAGGTGCAGGCGGGCCGCGTCCCAGTCCACGTTGTCCCTGCGGCGGTAGCCCTCGAGAATCTCGCGCTTGGTGATCCAGTCGAGTTCACCGGACAGACTCATCGGATCGTTCTCGAGCCGGTTGAGGGTGTCCTCCCAGCGGGCCAGGACATCCCTGGTCTGCTCGTCGGCGTCGGAGCCGTACCGCTCCTCGACGTACTTCCTGGCCAGCTCGAAGTACTCCATCTGAAGCTGGACGGCGGTGAGTGTGCGGCCGCTGCGGAGAGTGACGAGGTGGCCGAGCGCCGGGTCGTGGGAGACCTGGTGCAGGGTGCGGACCGGCTGGTCGACGCCCAGGTCGACATTGATGAAACCGTCCTCGATCATGGCGAGGACGAGCGAGGTCGTACCGAGCTTGAGGTAGGTCGAGATCTCCGAGAGATTCGCGTCCCCGATGATCACATGCAGCCGCCGGTATTTCTCGGCGTCCGAGTGCGGTTCGTCGCGGGTGTTGATGATGGGGCGCTTGAGGGTGGTCTCCAGGCCGACCTCGACCTCGAAGTAATCCGCCCGCTGGCTGATCTGGAAGCCGTGTTCGCGGCCGTCCTGGCCGATACCGACCCGGCCGGCGCCCGTGACGACCTGCCGCGAGACGAAGAACGGCGTCAGATGGCGCACGATCTCCGAGAACGGGGTCTCCCGCTTCATCAGGTAGTTCTCGTGGGTGCCGTAGGACGCGCCCTTGTTGTCGGTGTTGTTCTTGTACAGGTGGATCGGCTGGGCGCCCGGAAGCTGGGCGGCCCGCTCGGCGGCCTCTGCCATGATCCGCTCGCCGGCCTTGTCCCAGAGGACGGCGTCACGCGGGTTGGTGATCTCGGGTGAGCTGTACTCCGGGTGGGCGTGGTCGACGTACAGCCGCGCGCCGTTGGTGAGGATCACATTGGCGAGACCGATGTCCTCGTCCGTGAGCTGACTGGAGTCGGCCGTCTCGCGAGCGAGGTCGAAGCCGCGCGCGTCCCGCAGCGGATTCTCTTCCTCGAAGTCCCAGCGGGCGCGCCGCGCCCTGAGCATCGCCGCCGCGTACGCGTTGACGATCTGGGATGAGGTGAGCATGGCATTGGCGTTGGGGTGACCCGCGACGGAGATGCCGTACTCCGTCTCGATGCCCATTACTCGCCGTACGGTCATGCGGCCCTCCTTGCCCGGCGGCGCTCCCCTTCGGGAGCCCCGCTCAAGTACCGCTGTCTCTCCGGTGCGTGTGCGGTGCCCGTCCCCGCACTGCGTGACTCGGCGGTACCGGAGAGCCTAGAACGCCATTGCGCTGCTGGGGAGATCAATTACGCCATTGCTTGATGTCAGGACGGGTCCGGGAAAAGAACCGGCTGCGGATGCCCCTACGGACCTCCGCAGCCGCCCTTCGCCACTACAGACACTGATTACAGGTACTGGCCCGTATTCGCCACCGTATCGATGGAGCGTCCGGAGTCCGCGCCCTGCTTTCCGGTCACCAGGGTGCGGATGAACACGATCCGCTCGCCCTTCTTTCCGGAGATCCGGGCCCAGTCGTCCGGGTTGGTGGTGTTCGGCAGGTCCTCGTTCTCCTTGAACTCATCCACGCACGCCTGGAGGAGATGGGAGACCCTGAGGCCCTTCTGGTTGTGGTCGAGGAAGTCCTTGATGGCCATTTTCTTGGCCCGGTCGACGATGTTCTGGATCATCGCGCCGGAGTTGAAGTCCTTGAAGTAGAGGACTTCCTTGTCGCCATTGGCGTACGTGACCTCGAGGAAGCGGTTCTCCTCGGACTCGGTGTACATCCGTTCGACAACTGTCTGGATCATGCCCATGACCGCGTCCTCGCGGGACTCCTGGTGCTCGGACAGGTCGTCCGTGTGGAGCGGCAGCGAAGAACGCAGGTACTTGGCGAAAATGTCCTTCGCGGCCTCCGCGTCCGGACGCTCGATCTTGATCTTCACATCGAGACGTCCCGGCCGCAGGATCGCGGGGTCGATCATGTCCTCACGGTTGGAGGCACCGATGACGATGACGTTCTCCAGGCCCTCCACACCGTCGATCTCGGCGAGCAGCTGGGGGACGATGGTGTTCTCCACGTCCGAGCTGACACCGGATCCACGGGTGCGGAAGAGGGATTCCATCTCGTCGAAGAAGACGATGACGGGGGTGCCCTCGCTGGCCTTCTCCCGGGCACGCTGGAAGACCAGGCGGATGTGCCGCTCGGTCTCACCGACGTACTTGTTGAGGAGTTCGGGGCCCTTGATATTGAGGAAGTAGCTCTTCCCCGCGGGCTGTCCGGTCACCTCGGCGACCTTCTTGGCAAGGGAGTTGGCCACGGCCTTGGCGATGAGCGTCTTTCCGCAGCCGGGCGGACCGTAGAGCAGGATGCCCTTCGGCGGACGCAGCTCGTGCTCCTTGAAGAGGTCCGGGTAGAGGTACGGAAGCTCGACCGCGTCGCGGATCATCTCGATCTGGCCGCCCAGACCGCCGATCTTGTCGTAGTCGACGTCCGGGACCTCTTCGAGGACCAGCTCCTCGACCTCGCTCTTGGGAACCACCTCGTAGACGTAACCGGAGCGTGAGTCGAGCAGCAGGGCATCACCGGAGCGGATGGTGATGTCCAGCAGCGGCTCGGCGAGCCGCACCACCCGTTCCTCGTCGGTGTGCCCGACCACCAGGGCGCGCTCGCCGTCCTCAAGGATCTCCTTGAGGGTGACGATGTCCCCGGCACGCTCGAACTCCATGGCCTCGACCACGTTGAGCGCTTCGTTGAGCATGACTTCCTGGCCGCGCCTGAGCTCGGCGAGCTCGACGCTGGGGCTGACGTTCACCCGGAGCTTGCGGCCCCCGGTGAAGATGTCGGCCGTATCGTCCTCATTGGCCTGCAGGAATACACCGAAGCCGGCCGGCGGCTGCGCGAGCCGGTCCACTTCTTCCTTGAGAGCCACGATCTGATCGCGGGCCTCGCGGAGCGTATTCGCCAGCCGCTCGTTCTGCGCGGACACGCCTGCCAGGTTCGTCTGCAACTCGACGATCCGCTCTTCGAGAATCCTCGTGTGTCGCGGAGAGTCGGCAAGCTTGCGTCGCAGGACGGCGATTTCCTGCTCGAGATAGGCAACCTGGCCGGCTGGGTCTTCTGACCCCCGCCCGGGCCGGTTGCCGCGGTTGATGTCGTCGTCGTGGGCTGCCACGGTCCTCACCTCCTCCAAGGGGAGCTGGACGCTTCCTGACCCTACCTGGGTGGGTGGGTGTTGAAACCCCTAGATCACAAAGACTGTCGGGGCGTGTCCGATCTTCACCCTTGCGCTCTCCCCTACGCCAGGGAATACCCACGGTTCAACATCGGAAAGCCGCCGGTTGTATCGTCGGTTGTGTTCAACACCCGTCAGGGTTGGCGCGACTTACTTCATAGTGCATCACCCGACGCACGAAATGGCAGGAGAAATGACCGTGCAGCAGGAGGTCCCCACCGAAGGCGCCGCCGAGGTCCGTGAGCCGCTGGAGGTCTGGATCGACCAGGACCTGTGCACCGGGGACGGAATCTGCGCGCAGTACGCCCCCGAGGTCTTCGAGCTGGACATCGACGGGCTCGCCTACGTGAAGAGCACCGAGGACGAGCTGCTGCAGTCGCCGGGGGCCACCACGCGCGTCCCGCTGCCACTGCTGCGCGACGTGGTCGACTCGGCGAAGGAGTGCCCGGGCGACTGCATCCACGTACGCCGTGTCTCGGACCGGGTAGAGGTGTACGGCCCGGACGCGGAGTGAGTTTCCCGCGACACCGGTGGCCTGATCCGGAGTGGCCTGATCCGGCCCGTCACACGGCGTGAACGCTGTGTGACGGGTCAGACGCTCCGGCCGTCGGCGAGGTCGTTGCGTACGAAGGAACCGTTCCGCCACTGCCAGGAGACCCGCTCCTGCTCGTCGGGGCAGCAGCTGGGCACCTGGTCCGAGGAGTAGCCGAGGAGCGTCGCGAGGACCACGCCGTCCCGTACGGCGAAGCCGTCCGCGACGCTCTGCTGTTCCTTCGGGTCGAGCAGGGTGGCCACGACGCGCGGCTCGGCCGCCGCGTCCTTACCGGCTCTGGTCAGCACATAAACGCCGCTCGGCGGGGTGCCCGCGGCCGTGTCACAGCGGACCACCGCGACCGTCTCGGGGTTGTGGTCGCCGTCGAGATCGCCCGAGGCCTGCTTCGTGACGACGGTGCCGATCCCCCCGCATTCGAGCGGGAAAGCCACTCCCCCGGTGTCGGGCGCAGGGAGCGGGGAGTCGTCGTGGGCGATGGCGCCGGCCGGCCCGGAGGCGGACTGGGACGCCGTGGCGGCGCCCGGCTGGAGCAGACCCGCGAGCGCGACGACCCCTGCCATGGCGGTCGCGGTCGTGAGCCAGTGCATCACGTGGGGCCGGGTGTGCGCGAGGTCCGGGACGTCGGAGAGCTGCACGCGGAGTGTCTCCTGTGAGGGCGGTGCCGGGGGGACAACGAAAAGAGCCGGGAGGGTGGGGGAGAGACAGCATCGTGCCACAGGTCACAGCGCGGCGGAACAGCGGGGTCCGAACGATCGTCGCAGCGTAGGGCCAACATAAAGGCGCCGCCGCCGAGTTCCCCCGTGCGGGCGGGAACTCGGCGGCGGCGGTGTCGTGTTGACGGCCCGGGGCCGGGCCCTGAAAGCTCGGATCAGCTGCGCCGGCCGCTGGTCCTCGGGACCTCGGATCAGCCGCGCGAGCCGCCGGCGCTGCCGGGACCGTCGTAGTCGTCGCCGTACGAGCCCTTGGCGGGCCGGCGGCGGCGCAGCGGCGGCTCGACGCCGTCGGCGAGCCTGCGGGCTGTCACCAGGAAGCCGGTGTGGCCGATCATCCGGTGGTCGGGGCGTACGGCCAGGCCCTCGACGTGCCAGTTGCGGATCATCGATTCCCAGGCGGCCGGCTCGTTGAACGTGCCGAACTCGCGGATGGTCTCGACGGTCCGGGAGAGCTGCGTCGTCGTGGCGACGTAGGCGCAGAGGATGCCGCCGGGGACGAGCGCCTTGGAGACGGCCTCGACGCACTCCCAGGGGGCGAGCATGTCGAGGATCACGCGGTCGACCTCGGTGTCCGACAGGTTGTCCTGGAGGTCACCGACCGTCAGCTGCCACGCGGGGTGGGGTTCGCCGAAGTAGCGTTCCACGTTCTGCCTGGCGATCTCGGCGAAGTCCTCGCGGCGCTCGTAGGAGTGCAGCATGCCCTGGTCGCCGATGACGCGCAGCAGGAAGGCGCTGAGCGAGCCGGAGCCCACACCGGCCTCGACGACACGTGCGCCGGGGAAGATGTCGGCGAAGGCCAGGACCTGGCCGGCGTCCTTCGGGTAGACCACGGCGGCGCCGCGGGGCATGGACAGGACATAGTCGGGGAGCAGGGGGCGCAGCGCGAGGTAGGCGACGTTTCCCGTGGTACGGACAACACTGCCCTCGGGAGCACCGATCAGCTCGTCGTGCGGGAAGGACCCTTTGTGGGTGTGGAAATTCTTCCCGGCTTCGAGCGTGAAGGTGTAGTGGCGTCCCTTGGGATCGGTGAGCTGGACCTGGTCCCCGACCTTGAAGGGCCCGCGTCGGCGGGCGGCACCGGTCGGTTCGGACATGTCCTCAGACTAACGCCTCTTCCGGGGCCCGATTCGCCGTCGGGCCCCTTCGCCCCGCGGTCAGTGGGCGTCGGGCCGGGCCATGGCCGCCACGAAGGCGCGTTCGACGTCCGTCGTGGACAGGACGCCGTAGATCTCGCCCGTCTCCTCGACGACCAGGTACTCGGTGGCGGGACTGGCCCTGAGGCGGTCCAGGAGCGCTTCTCCGGCGAGGTCCGCGGGCACCTTCATGCCGTCGGTCAGGTCCTGCGAGAGACCGCTCACAGCGACCCAGGGGCGGCGGTGCTGCGGGACGCCGACGATCGCCGTCTCACGGACCAGGGCCGTGGGATCACCGTGCGGGTCCACGACCACCAGGGCGCGGGCTCCCGCCTCGTTCGCACGTCGCAGCGCCTCGGAGAGCGGGGTCTGCGGCTCGACGGGCACGGCCCTGCGGGTGAGTGTGCGGGCGGCGAGCTCCGGGAGGTGTTCGCGCAGCCGCGCCATCCTGAGACTGTTGCCGGCTCCGGTCCAGATGATGGCCGCGAGGATCGCGGCGAGCAGGGCGTCGGTGACGGTCTCCACGCCGCCGGCGTGCTGGCTGGAGCTGCCGAAGCCGCCGGTCTGGGTGAGCAGCGGAAGACCGATGAGGACGACGACGGCGAGCGCCCTGCCCACCCACGCGGCGGCGATGGTGCCGCTCATCGGCTTTCCGGTGATCTTCCAGACGACGGCGCGCAGCATCCTGCCGCCGTCCAGCGGGAGGCCGGGGAGCAGGTTGAAGGCCGCGACGATGAGGTTCGAGATCATCAGGCCGGCGAGCAGGACACCGGGGATCGTTCCGGCTTCGACGGCCAGCAGGGAGAGGTAGAAGACGCCGGCGAGCACCAGCGAGAGCAGGGGGCCCACGAAGGCGAGTACGAACTCGCGGCCCGGGGTCTCTGTCTCCTTCTCGATCTCGGAGACGCCGCCGAAGAACTGGAGCTGGATCCGGCGTACGGGCAGCTTGAAGCGGAGGGCCGCGACCGTGTGGGCCAGTTCGTGGACGAGTACGGAGGCGTAGAACGCAACCGCGAAGAACAGCGCCACCAGGTAGCGGGACGCGCCGAGGCCGGGCAGGACCCGGTCGAGCTGGCCGCCGAAGATCCAGGTGATGAGGGCGGCCACCAGGAACCAGCTGGGAGCGACGTAGACGGGTACGCCGAAGGGGCGGCCCATGAGGATGCCGCCGCCGGGATCCGCGGGCCTCGGCGGCTTGCCGCCCGGGGCCTCGGTTCCGGTGCCGGACCGCGGCTCCTTCTTGCTCCCGCCGCTCTCGTCGTCCTCTTTCACGGGTTCCCTTCGTCGGCGGCAGTTCCTCGGCGACCGTGTCGCTCACTCGATCATGCAGTGCGAGACGCTCTTCAGTCGATGGTATTCCGCTTGCTGTCAGTGTCGGGTCGTAGGGTCTGCGTCATGAGTACCAGCCTGCCGCCCTCTTCGCTGTCGCCGTCGCGTGCGAGCGACTTCATGCAGTGCCCTCTGCTGTACCGGTTCCGCGTCATCGACAAGCTGCCGGAGAAGCCGAGCGAGGCGGCCACGCGCGGCACGCTGGTGCATGCGGTGCTCGAGCGGCTTTTCGACGATCCGGCGGTGGAGCGTACGGCGCCGCGGGCCAGAGCGATGGTCCCCGGCCAGTGGGACCGGCTGCTGGGGTCGCGTCCCGAGCTGGCGGAACTGTTCGCGCAGGACGAACGGGGAGAGCGGCTCGCGCGCTGGCTGAGCGAGGCGGAGGGGCTGGTGGAGCGGTGGTTCTCGCTGGAGGATCCGACCCGCCTCGAACCGGCGGAGCGCGAGTTGTTCGTGGAGACGGAGCTTTCTTCCGGGCTGCGGCTGCGCGGGGTGATCGACCGGGTCGATGTGGCGCCGACGGGTGAGGTGCGGATCGTCGACTACAAGACGGGCAAGGCGCCGCGTCCGGAGTACGCGGAGGGCGCGCTGTTCCAGATGAAGTTCTACGCCCTGGTGATCTGGCGGTGGAAGGGAGTGGTTCCGCGCCGTCTCCAGCTGGTGTATCTGGGCAGCGGGGATGTACTGACGTACGACCCGGTGGAGGCGGATCTGGAGCGGGTGGAGCGCAAGCTCCTGGCGCTGTGGGACGCGATCCGGACGGCGACGGAGACGGGCGAGTGGCGGCCGCGGCCCACGAAGCTGTGCGGCTGGTGCGACCACAAGGCGGTGTGCCCCGAGTTCGGCGGTACTCCCCCGGTCTATCCCCTGACGGTCCCGCCGGTGAGTGCCGCGCCGGACGTACCGGACACGCCTGGCGGACCGGCCGCACCGGGCCGGGAATCCGTCCGGGAGGGTGCCGGGGAGCCCGCGTAGGTCCTGTCCGCCGGAGCCGGGGGCGGAGGGCTCAGGGCAGAATGGGGCCGGCCCCCTGACTGAAGGAGACTCCTTGTGACTGTCCGCGTCCTACTGGTCGACGACCAGCCGCTGCTGCGCACCGGCTTCCGGATGATCCTGGAGGCCGAGGGGGACATCGCGGTCGTGGGCGAGGCCGGGGACGGCCTCCAGGCCATCGATCAGGTCAGGGCGCTCCAGCCCGATGTCGTGCTGATGGACATCCGGATGCCGCGGATGGACGGGGTCGAGGCGACGCGCCAGATCACCGGCCCCGGCCGGGACGGTCCGGCCAAGGTGCTCGTCCTGACCACCTTCGACCTCGACGAGTACGTGGTGGAGGCGCTGCGCGCGGGGGCGAGCGGCTTCCTGCTCAAGGACGCGCCGGCCAACGAACTGGTGCAGGCCATCCGGGTGGTGGCGGCGGGCGAGGCGATGCTCGCGCCGAGCGTCACGCGCCGGCTGCTCGACAAGTACGCCGACCATCTGCCGTCCGGCGACGAGACGGTGCCCGACGCCCTGCACACGCTGACGGAGCGTGAGGTGGAGGTGCTGAAGCTGGTCGCGCGCGGCCTGTCGAACGCGGAGATCGCCGCGGACCTCTTCGTGAGCGAGACGACGGTCAAGACGCACGTGGGCCATGTGCTGACGAAGCTGAGCCTGCGCGACCGGGTACAGGCCGCGGTGTACGCGTACGAGAGCGGGCTGGTCCGCCCCGGGGCCCAGTGAGCTGATCAGGCGCGGGGCCCGGCGGGGAGGGTCCGGCACGCGGTACCCGCCGCCCGGTGGGAGGTCCTGGGGGACGACGCCGGCGCCCGACCACGTGGCGCTCGCCGCGCGGTCCCGCCGGCCGCGTGCCGAAGCGTGCGGCCGGCGGAGTGGCACAGGGTCAGGAAGTGCCGCGTCCCAGCTCCCAGAGGTGGAGGTTGGAGCCCGAGTCGAGCGTCCATTCCACACCCGTGATGTCCGAGCGTGCCGCGATGTACTGCTTGCCCTGCCACAGCGGCAGCAGCGGGACATCCTCGGCCACGATGTCCTGCAGCTCCGCGAAGGTGGGCGCGGCGGCGCTGCGGTCGGCCTCGCGGCGCGAAGCGGGGATCAGCTGCTCGCGTGCCTTCTTGCTCACGTACGGGGTGTTGAGGATGTTGTCCGCGTCCAGGAACGGCGCAATGTAGCTGTCCGGGTCGGGGAAGTCGGGGTACCAGCCGAGTCCGAAGACCGGGAACTTGCCGTCGTTCTTCGTGGGGAGGAACGTCGCCCACGGCTGGCCCTTGATGGTGATGTCGAAGAGCCCGCTGGCGTTCAGCTGGTCGCGGAGGTTCTCGAACTCCTTCGCGGTGGCGGCGCCGTAGTGGTCGGTGGTGTAGTTCAGTGTGAGCTGCACCGGGGTGACGATGCCGGCGTCCTGCAGCAGCTGCGCCGCCTTCGCCTTGTTCGCCTCGCCGTACTTGTTGAAGAACGAGTTGGTGTGACCGGTGATGCCGGAAGGGATGACGGAGTAGAGCGGGTCCGACACACCGCCGTAGACCTTGCTGACGAGAGCACCGCGGTCGATGAGCGCCGCCATGGCCTGGCGTACCGCTTTCTCCTTCACGACCGGGGCACCGGTGTTGAAGGCGAGATAACGGATTTCCTGGCCCGGGATCTCGGTGAGGTTGATGTCTTCCTTGGGCGCGGTCTGCATGCCCCGGATCTGCTCCGGCGTCATGGAGCGGTTCATGACGTCGATGTCGCCCTTGTCGAGGGCCGCGGCCATCTTCTCCGCGGTCTCGAAGTACCGCATCTCGACCTTGTCGTTGTGCAGCTTGAGGGCGCCCTTGTAATTCGGGTTCTTGGTGTAAGTCGCCTTCATCAGCTTGCCGTTGGCGGTCTCGGCCTTGAACGTGTACGGGCCCGAGCCTTCGACGGTGAAGCCGTTCAGGAGCTTCTTCGGCTCATAGACCTTCGGGTCGATGATGCCGGCGATAGGGGTCGACAGCTTGTACGGGAACGTCGCGTCGGCCCGCTTGAGGTGGAAGATCACCTCAAGGTCGCCCTTGGTCTCGATGGTGTCGATGTTGGTGAGCAGACCGACGGCGCTGTTGGGGTCGTTGATGTTCCGCACGCGCTCGATGGAGTACTTCACATCGGCGGCCGTGATCGGGTTGCCGTTGGAGAACTTCAGCCCCTCGCGCAGGACACAGCGGTAGCTTTCACTGCTGGTGTCCGTGAAGGTGCACTGGCTGGCCGCGTCGGGCAGCGGCTCACCGCCACCGCGCGGTATGTAGAGCAGCGACTGGACGGTCTGGCGCAGCAGGTTCCAGATGTTGGTGTCGTAGGTGTACGCCGGATCGAGGGGCGCGGGCTCCGTCTTGGTCGCGACGAACGGGTCCGTGGTGCCCACGACGATGGCCTTATCGCCGTCGTGGGCACCGTCCGAACCGCCGCAGCCGGCGAGCACGGGCGCGAGCAGACCGACCACGGCCGACAGCACCAAAGTCTTGCGGTTCATCCTGGACGTACTCCTCATCCGGCACTGGAATAGAGCTGTGCACAAGGAGACTCCGTCGCAACCGCCCGGGCGGGGCAGCGCGACCGGGCCGGGATGCGTGCCGATCCGCCCTGCGTTCACAGTGACTTGATTGCCGCCGGGGACGCGGCGCCGACGCGACGAAGTACTCGCGACGAGATTAGACGGCAGCGCCGGGAATGCGGGAACGGGCCCCGGGCGAACCGTAATCACAAAGTGATGCGCAATAGGGACCGGCTGATAGGAAGGCACCGGCATGTTTCGTGCAGGTGTTCATCAAACGGGACACAAGGGAGCAGGAAACCCCGGCCGGCGCCGTCGTGGATCACCCCCGCCCGCCACTGTCGATGACGACGGGAGTGACAAAGGTCACGCCGGAAGGCTTTTGCCCATCTCGGGATTACGTACTGCTCATGTCACGGAAAATACACACGCAATAGCGATGAGTTTCTGTTGCATTCGCCTGCCCACGCCCGGTGCGCGCTTCAGTGTCCGTGCGTCATCAGGCCACGCAGGAATACCAGGTCGACTTCTTCGAGCGACCCGACGACGGTCCGTCCCGCCGCGGGCGCGATGGGGGCGATGGAGGGCACGGCCACCACCCGGCAGCCCGCCGCCTCCGCGGCCGCCACACCGGTCGCCGTGTCCTCGACGACGACACAGCGCGCCGGGTCGACGCCCAGGCCCCGGGCCGCGACGAGGTACGGGTCGGGGTGCGGTTTCGTACGGTCCACCTCGTCGCCCGCGACGCTCAGTGCGAAGTTCCCGGGGCCGAGGGAGACCAGGATCCGGTCGATGATGCGGCGGTGCGAGGCGGACACCAGGGCGGTCGGTACGCCGTGCGCCGCCAGTTCGGCGAGAAGTCTCGCCGCGCCGGGCATCAGTGGCACGCCGAGGCCGATGCGCTCCTCGAACTTGTCGTTGAGCAGCACGGTCAGCTCGTCGAGGGAGATGTCGGCGCCGGTGGCCTCGATGAGGAAGCCGGCGCTGCGGGTCATGGGCCCGCCGACCACCACCTCGCGCCAGGCCTCGTCGAGGGGGTGGCCGAGGTCCTTGAAGACCTCGGCTTCCGCGTCCCACCAGAACCCCTCGGAGTCCACGAGTGTGCCGTCCATGTCGAGGAAGACGGCCTGCAGGGCGGACCCGTCGGCCGTTCGGGTCAGGGACGCGGGGACCGTACTGGTCATCCGGCACACCTCCATGAGGGACGAGAAGGCCGGTCACCTGCCCGGGAGGCTTTTCCCTCCCGGGCACGCGACCGGCCTGCGCTGGGCCGACAAGTGTACGACTCGACCGCGCGTCGCGCCGGTCGGATTACCGAGCGTTGAAGTACTTGGCCTCAGGGTGATGGATGACGATCGCGTCGGTGGACTGTTCGGGGTGGAGCTGGAACTCCTCCGAGAGGTGGACACCGATCCGCTCGGGCTCCAGCAGCCTGGCGATCTTCGCGCGGTCCTCCAGGTCGGGGCAGGCGCCGTACCCGAGCGAGAAGCGGGCTCCCCGGTACTTCAGGGCGAACATGTCCTCGACCTGGTCCGGGTCCTCGCCCGCGAAGCCCAGCTCGGAGCGGACCCGCGCGTGCCAGTACTCGGCGAGCGCTTCGGCGAGCTGGACGGACAGGCCGTGCAGTTCGAGATAGTCGCGGTAGGCGTTCTTCTCGAACAGCTCCGCGGTCCGTTCTCCGATCCTCGATCCGACGGTGACGACCTGGAGGCCGACGACGTCCGTCTCGCCCGACTCCTCCGGGCGGAAGAAGTCCGCCAGGCACAGCCGGCGGCCGCGGCGCTGGCGCGGGAAGGTGAAGCGGGTGAGCTCCGCGCCGTCCTCGCCGAGCAGGATGAGGTCGTCGCCCTTGGAGACGCAGGGGAAGTAGCCGTAGACGACGGCCGCTTCCAGCAGGTTCTGGGTGTGCAGCTGCTCCAGCCAGCCGCGCAGGTGCGGGCGGCCCTCGCTCTCCACCAGCTCCTCGTACGACGGTCCGCCCTTGCGGGCTTCCTTCAGGCCCCACTGGCCCTTGAAGAGCGCCCCTTCGTCCAGCCAGGACGCGTACTCCTTGAGCTGGATGCCCTTGACGACCCGGGTGCCCCAGAACGGCGGCTCCGGGACCGGGTTGTCGGTGGCGGTGTCCGACCGCGCCGGGCCCTCTTCCGGGCGCTCCTCGACCGTCACGGGCGTGGCGGCCTTGACCCTGCGCTGCTTCAGCTCGGGCAGGACCGCGCCGGGGACGCCGCGCTTGATGCCGATCAGGGCGTCCATCAGCCGCAGGCCCTCGAACGCGTCGCGGGCGTAGCGGACTTCGCCCTCGTAGATCTCGTGCAGGTCCTGTTCGACGTAGGCCCGGGTCAGCGCGGCGCCGCCGAGGATGACGGGGAAGTCGGCCGCCATCTTGCGCTGGTTCAGCTCCTGGAGGTTCTCCTTCATGATCACGGTCGACTTCACCAGGAGACCGGACATGCCGATGACGTCCGCCCTGTGCTCCTCGGCGGCCTCCAGAATCGCGGAGACGGGCTGCTTGATGCCCAGATTCACCACGTTGTAGCCGTTGTTGGAGAGAATGATGTCGACGAGGTTCTTGCCGATGTCATGGACGTCGCCGCGGACGGTGGCGAGCACGATCGTGCCCTTGCCGTCGTCGTCGCTCTTCTCCATGTGCGGTTCCAGATGCGCGACCGCGGTCTTCATGACCTCGGCGGACTGGAGGACGAACGGCAGCTGCATCTGGCCCGAGCCGAACAGCTCGCCGACGACCTTCATGCCCGCGAGCAGCGTGTCGTTGACGATGGCGAGAGCCGGACGGGTCTGAAGCGCCTCGTCGAGGTCGGCCTCCAGGCCGTTCCTCTCGCCGTCGATGATGCGGCGCTGAAGGCGCTCGTCCAGCGGCAGCGCGAGAAGCTCCTCGGCCCTGCCGTCCTTCATCGACTTGGTGTTGACGCCCTCGAACAGCTCCATGAGCTTCTGCAGGGGGTCGTAGCCCTCGGCGCGCCGGTCGTAGATGAGGTCGTGGGCGACCTTGACCTGCTCCTCGTCCAGCCGCGCGATCGGCAGGATCTTGGAGGCGTGCACGATCGCCGAGTCGAGGCCGGCCTTCACGCACTCGTCCAGGAACACGGAGTTGAGGACGATGCGGGCGGCCGGGTTGAGGCCGAAGGAGATGTTGGACAGGCCCAGCGTGGTCTGGACGTCGGGGTGACGCTTCTTCAGCTCGCGGATCGCCTCGATGGTGGCGATGCCGTCCTTGCGGGACTCCTCCTGACCGGTGCAGATGGTGAAGGTCAGGGTGTCGATGAGGATGTCCGACTCGTGCACTCCCCAGGTGCCGGTGAGATCACTGATCAGCCGCTCGGCGACCGCGACCTTGTGTTCGGCGGTACGGGCCTGGCCCTCCTCGTCGATGGTCAGCGCGATCAGCGCGGCGCCGTGCTCCACCGCCAGCCGGGTGACCTGCGTGAAGCGCGACTCGGGGCCGTCGCCGTCCTCGTAGTTGACGGAGTTGATGACCGCGCGGCCGCCCAGTTTCTCCAGACCGGCGCGCAGCACCGGCAGTTCCGTGGAGTCAAGGACCAGCGGGAGGGTGGAGGCGGTGGCGAAACGGCCCGCCAGCTCGGCCATGTCGGCGACGCCGTCACGGCCCACGTAGTCGACGCACAGGTCCAGCAGGTGGGCGCCTTCGCGGATCTGGTCGCGGGCCATCTCCACGCAGTCGTCCCAGCGGCCTTCGAGCATGGCCTCACGGAACTTCTTCGAGCCGTTGGCGTTCGTACGCTCACCGATGGCCAGGAACGCCGCGTCCTGCCGGAAGGGCACCGACTGGTAGAGCGACGCGGCGCCCGGCTCCGGGCGCGGCCGGCGCGGGGTCGGGACCGTGCCGCGTACGCGCTCGACGACCTGGCGCAGGTGCTCCGGGGTGGTGCCGCAGCAGCCGCCGACCAGGGAGAGGCCGTACTCGTGGACGAAGTTCTCCTGCGCGTCCGCCAGCTCGGCGGCCGTGAGGGGGTAGTGCGCGCCGTCCTTGCCGAGGACCGGGAGGCCCGCGTTGGGCATGGCGGAGATCGGGATCCGGGAGTGCTGGGCGAGATAGCGCAGGTGCTCGCTCATCTCGGCGGGTCCGGTGGCGCAGTTGAGGCCGATCATGTCGATGCCGAGCGGTTCCAGCGCGGTCAGCGCGGCGCCGATCTCGGAGCCCAGCAGCATCGTGCCGGTCGTCTCGACGGTCACCGAGCAGATGATCGGCAGGCTGGTCCCCGTGACCTCCAGGGCCCGCCGGGCGCCGAGGACGGCGGCCTTGGTCTGGAGCAGGTCCTGGGTCGTCTCCACCAGGAGCGCGTCGGCGCCGCCCGCGATCATGCCCTCGGCGTTCTGCTGGTAGGCGTCACGCAGGGTCAGGTACGGGGCGTGGCCGAGCGTGGGCAGCTTGGTACCGGGGCCCATCGAACCGAGCACCCACCGCTGCTGTCCGGTGGAGGCGGTGAACTCGTCGGCGACCTCGCGGGCGATTCTGGCGCCCGACTCGGACAGTTCGAAGACCCGTTCGGGGATGTCGTACTCCGCGAGCGCCGCGAAGTTCGCGCCGAAGGTGTTCGTCTCCACGCAGTCGACACCGACCGCGAAGTACTCCTCGTGCACGGAACGGACGATGTCCGGGCGTGTCACGTTCAGGACCTCGTTGCAGCCTTCCAGATCCTGGAAGTCCTCCATCGTCGGGTCCTGCGCCTGAAGCATGGTGCCCATCGCGCCATCGGCCACCACCACCCGCGTGGCGAGCGCTTCTCGGAAGGCTTCGATGCGGGTCCGGCTGTCAGTGGAAGGGGTCGGCTGCGAGGCCATAGAAATACTCCCGGGGCTGCGACGGCTGTCGGCTTTGCACCTTCTGGAGGAAGGGGCACGCGGCCAGCGTAGCCGGGAGAGTCCCGTAACGGTCGCGCGTTCCACGAGGCGGACGCGGCGCGGCACCACCGTGCGGAGCCGTCTGGAGCAACGGAAGCCGCCTGTCGCGGCGCCGGGGACACTCCGTTCCGCGGTCTACTGGTGGACTCTTCCGACGGTGAGGTGACGGTCGGCATAGGCCGATACTGTTCAGCATTGTCGAACTGCATGAGGGAGGGGCGGACCGATGGCGAAGAACATCCAGTCGCTGGAGCGAGCCGCGGCGGTGCTGCGGCTGCTCGCGGGCGGCGAGCGCCGGCTGGGCCTGTCCGACATCGCTTCCTCGCTGGGCCTGGCCAAGGGCACGGCGCACGGCATCCTGCGCACGCTCCAGGCGGAGGGCTTCGTCGAACAGGACCCGTCGTCCGGCCGCTACCAGCTGGGGGCCGAGCTGCTGCGGCTCGGGAACAGCTACCTGGACGTGCACGAGCTGCGCTCGCGCGCCCTGGTCTGGACGGACGATCTGGCGAGGTCCAGCGGGGAGAGCGTCCATCTGGGGGTGGTGCACAAGCAGGGCGTCCTCGTCGTTCACCACGTGTTCCGCCCGGACGACAGCCGGCAGGTGCTCGAGGTCGGCGCGATGCAGCCGCTGCACTCCACGGCGCTGGGCAAGGTGCTGTCGGCGTACGACCCGGTGGCGCACAGCGAGGCCGTCGAGACGGAGCTCACCGCCTTCACCGCGCGGACCGTCACCGGCCTGGAGGCGTTCGAGTCCATCCTCGGACTGACCAGGGCGCGCGGCTGGGCGTCCGACGTGGAGGAGACCTGGGAGGGCGTCGCCGCGGTGGCCGCGCCCATCCACGACCGGCGGCGGATGCCGGTCGGAGCCATAGCCGTCACCGGTGCGGTGGAACGGATCTGCACGGCGGGAGAGCCGCGCCCCGAGCTGATCACGGCGGTCCGGGAATGCGCGAGGGCGGTTTCCAGAGATCTCGGCGCCGGGCGGTTCTGACCCGGAAGGCGGATGACCGGCGGGGAGCGAGGTTCCCGACTGCCGGACCCTTGACGGCGTGTTGCCAGCAGGACAACACTGCCGATCACCGGTCGACATTGTCGAACGCCTTTCGGCCATTCGCGTTAGGGTGTGACAGTGCCAACGGCCGGGAACGCCCTCACCTGAGGGCTCGGTCCGGCGGTGCGAGCCGGCGGCCCGGCTCCCCCTGGACGAAGGACAAAGGAGTCTCGGGTGTCCAGCCTGGATATCTTCATCGGCGAGACCACCGGTACCGCCATCCTGATCCTGCTCGGTGGTGGCGTGGTCGCCGCCGTCACTCTCAAGCGTTCCAAGGCACTCGACGCCGGCTGGCTGGCCATCACTTTCGGCTGGGGCTTCGCCGTACTGACCGGCGCCTATCTCGCGGCCGGTGTCTCCGGCGCTCAGCTCAACCCCGCCGTCACCCTCGCCCTGGCGATCGAGGGCGGCACCAAGTGGAGCGACGTACCGCTCTATCTGGGCTCCGAGCTGCTGGGCGCGATGATCGGTGCTTTCCTGGTATGGGTGGTCTACATGGGCCAGTTCACGGCTCATCTGACCGACCCGGAGATCATCGGGGCACAGCCCGGGGTGGAGGGACTCGTCGACCAGGAGGCGGCGCCCACCGCGGGACCGGTCCTCGGCATCTTCTCCACGGGTCCCGAGATCAGGAACGTCGTGCAGAACGTACTGACCGAATTCGTCGCCACGTTCGTCCTCGTCATCGCGATTCTGACGCAGGGCCTGAACGGCGCGGGCAACGGGCTCGGCACGCTCGGCGTGCTGATCACGGCACTCGTCGTGGTGGCCATCGGTCTCTCGCTGGGCGGTCCCACCGGGTACGCCATCAACCCGGCCAGGGACCTCGGCCCGCGTATCGTGCACGCGCTGCTGCCGCTGCCCAACAAGGGCGGCTCCGACTGGAGCTACGCGTGGATACCGGTTGTCGCACCGCTGATCGGCGGTGCGGCCGCGGGCGGGTTCTACAACCTCGCCTTCTAGCGAGCCCCTTTTCCCTTCGCACCGAGCAGGAGCAGACACCGTGAGCGACGCACAGAGCACCGGGACTTCCTCCCACGGGACGGGACCGTTCATCGCGGCCATCGACCAAGGGACCACATCGAGCCGCTGCATCGTCTTCGACGTCGACGGCCGCATCGTGGCCGTCGACCAGAAGGAACACGAGCAGATCTTCCCCAAGCCGGGCTGGGTCGAACACAACGCCAGGGAAATCTGGACCAATGTCCAGGAAGTCGTGGCGAACGCCATCGAGAAGGCCGGCATCACCTCGGCCGACGTGCTGGCCATCGGCATCACCAACCAGCGCGAGACCACCATGCTCTGGGACAAGAACACCGGTGAGCCCGTCCACAACGCCATCGTCTGGCAGGACACCCGTACCGACGCCCTCTGCCGGGAACTCGGCCGCAACGTCGGCCAGGACCGCTTCAGGCGCGAGACCGGTCTGCCGCTCGCGAGCTACTTCGCGGGACCCAAGGCGCGCTGGCTGCTGGACAACGTCGAGGGGCTGCGCGAGCGGGCCGAGCGGGGCGACATCCTCTTCGGCACCATGGACTCCTGGGTCATCTGGAATCTGACCGGCGGCACCGACGGCGGCGTCCACGTCACGGACGTCACCAACGCCTCCCGCACGATGCTGATGCGGCTGGACAACCTCCAGTGGGACCCGAAGATCTGCGCCTCCATCGGGGTGCCGATGGAGATGCTGCCGGAGATCCGGTCCTCGTCCGAGGTGTACGGCAACGCCAAGGGCGGCGCCCTCGACGGCATCCCCGTCGCCTCCGCGCTCGGGGACCAGCAGGCGGCCCTGTTCGGCCAGACCTGTTTCGCCGAGGGCGAGGCCAAGTCCACGTACGGCACCGGCACGTTCATGCTGATGAACACCGCCGAGAAGCCCGTCAACTCGTACAACGGCCTGCTGACCACGGTCGGCTACCGCATCGGCGACAAGAAGGCGGTGTACGCCCTGGAGGGCTCCATCGCCGTCACCGGGTCGCTGGTGCAGTGGATGCGTGACCAGATGGGCCTGATCAACTCCGCCGCCGAGATCGAGACGCTGGCGTCCTCGGTCGAGGACAACGGCGGCGCGTACTTCGTACCGGCCTTCTCGGGCCTCTTCGCCCCGCACTGGCGCTCGGACGCCCGCGGGGTGATCGCGGGACTGACCGGCTACGTGACCAAGGCGCACATCGCCCGCGCGGTGCTGGAGGCCACGGCCTGGCAGACCCGCGAGATCAGTGACGCCATGACCAAGGACTCCGGCGTCGAGCTGACCTCGCTCAAGGTCGACGGCGGCATGACCTCCAACAACCTGCTGATGCAGACGCTCTCCGACGTCCTGGACGCGCCGGTGGTGCGTCCGATGGTCGCGGAGACCACCTGTCTCGGCGCCGCCTACGCGGCGGGGCTCGCGGTGGGCTTCTGGCCGGACACCGACGCGCTGCGCGCCAACTGGCGCCGGGCGGCGGAGTGGACGCCGCACATGGACGCGACGGTGCGCGACCGCGAGTACAAGAACTGGCTCAAGGCCGTGGAACGGACCAAGGGCTGGCTGGACGAGTCCGACGACAGCTGACCGCTGACAAGCAGCGCGGCTGCCGAACGCAAGACAGTGACGAGGAGTCAAGAATGAGCACCCTGCAGAGCGCCCCCGCACTGGGGACGCACCCGGCCGGCGGTACTCTGCCGAGCCGTGCCGAGACCCGGGAACAGTTGTCCAGGGCGACCTACGACCTCCTGGTGGTCGGCGGCGGCATCCTGGGCATCTCCACGGCCTGGCATGCCTCCCAGTCCGGGCTGCGGGTGGCTCTGGTGGACGGTGGCGACTTCGCGGGCGCCACCTCCTCCGCGTCCTCCAAGCTGCTCCACGGCGGACTGCGCTACCTGCAGACCGGCGCGGTGAAGCTGGTCGCCGAGAACCACTTCGAGCGGCGTGCGGTGTCCAGCCAGGTGGCACCGCACCTCGCCAACCCGCTCACCTTCTATCTGCCGGTCTACGAGGGCGGACCGCACAGCGCGGCCAAACTCGGCGCAGGCGTCTTCGCCTACTCCGCGCTCTCCGCGTTCGGTGACGGCGTCGGCCATGTCATCAGCCCGGCGAAGGCCCGGCGCGCCGTGCCCGAGCTGCGTACGAACGGCCTGAAGGCCGTGGCCGTGTACGGCGACGACCAGATGAACGACGCCAGGATGGCCCTGATGACGGTCCGCGCCGCGGTCGAGTCCGGCGCCACCGTCCTGAACCACGCCCATGTCACCGGGCTGCGCTTCACCGGCGGCCGGGTGACGGGCGCCGAGCTGCGGGACAGGACGGACGGCTCGGAGTTCGGGGTCGACGCCCGTCTCGTACTGAACGCGACCGGACCGTGGGTCGACCACCTGCGGAAGCTGGAGAACGCGGGCGCGGAACCCTCCATCCGGCTCTCCAAGGGCGCCCACCTGGTCCTCAGGCGCACCGCGCCGTGGAACGCGGCGCTCGCGACCCCGATCGACAAGTACCGCATCACCTTCGCCCTCCCCTGGGAGGACATGCTGCTGCTCGGTACGACGGACGAGGCGTACGAGGGCGAGCCCGGCGATGTCGCGGTCAACGAGAAGGACATCCAGCAGATCCTGGACGAGGCCTCGCTGTCCGTGCGCGACCAGCAGCTGTCGCGCGATCTGATCACGTACTCCTTCGCCGGTCTGCGGGTGCTGCCCGGCGGTCCCGGCGACACCTCCAAGGCCAGGCGCGAGACGGTCGTGACCGAGGGCCCCCGCGGGATGCTGTCGGTGGCGGGCGGAAAGTGGACAACGTTCCGCCACATCGGCCGCATGGTGATGACCAAGCTGGCGCAGTTGCCGGGCCACCCGCTCGCCGACAACATGGAGCCGATCTCCGACCTGCCCAAGAAGATGCCGCTGCCCGGAATCTCCAACCCGCACGCGGTCGCCCACCGGCTGATGATCGACGGCGGCGGCACGGGCCCGTCCATGGCGCCGGACACCGCCCGCCATCTCGCCACCCACTACGGCTCGCTGGCCTTCGACGTCGTACGGCTGGCGAACGAGCACCCGGAGCTGGGCGAACGGATGCACCCGGAGGCCCCGGAGATCTGGGCGCAGGCCGTCTACGCCCGCGACCACGAATGGGCCGAGACGGCGGACGACGTACTGCGCCGCCGTACGACGCTGACGATCCGCGGGCTCGCCACCGACGGGATACGCGCCAGGGTCGAGGACCTGCTGGGCAAGCGGGACTGACGGCCGCGCGGAAGAGGGACGGGTCCCTGGCCGGGAGCCGTCCCTCTTCCGCGTCCGGCGACGCATAATGGGAGCCGATACATCGGATGTATGGAGGTCGCCCATGGCTGTCACCGACGAGGCCATAGAGAAGATCAAGGGAATGATCGTCTCCGGCGCGCTGCGCCCCGGCGACCGCCTCCCCAAGGAGAGCGAACTCGCCGCAGAACTCGGCCTGTCCCGCAACTCGCTGCGCGAGGCGGTGCGCGCCCTGTCGCTCATCCGCATCCTCGATGTACGGCAGGGCGACGGCACGTACGTCACCAGCCTCGACCCGCAACTGCTGCTCGAAGCGCTGAGCTTCGTCGTGGACTTCCACCGGGACGACACCGTGCTGGAGTTCCTGGCGGTCCGCAGGATCCTGGAGCCGGCCGCGACGGCGATGGCGAGCGCCCGGATCACGGAGGCGGATCTCGACAAGCTGAGCGGGCAGCTGGACGCGCTGGGCGACGAGCCCTCCGTGGAGCAACTGGTCGCCTCCGACCTGGAGTTCCACCGGGGCATCGTGCAGGCGTCGGGCAACTCGGTGCTCTGCTCACTGCTCGACGGGCTGTCCGGGCCCACCACCAGGGCCCGCATCTGGCGCGGACTGACCCAGGAGGACGCGGTCAGCCGTACGCTCCACGAGCACCGTGCCATCCTCGCCGCGCTGCGCGACCGGGACGCCGACGCGGCGCGGTCCTGGGCGACCGTGCACGTCGCGAGCGTGGAGATGTGGCTCAGATCGACGCTGTGAAGGCCCCGCCAAGACGCTCCGGAAGGCCGCACGCGCCGCGGCCCCGGGATCCGTGACGGATCCCGGGGCCGCGGCGCGAGGCTCAGTCCTGCTTCTCGCCGCTCGCGAACCGCGAGATGACCAGCGCGACGATGATGATCGCGCCGTTGAGGAACTGGTTCCAGAGCGCGGGCACCCCGCCCAGCGTCATCACGTTGACCACCAGCTGGAGGGTCAGCACACCCGTCAGCGCGCCGAACAGCGTGCCGCGTCCGCCCTTGAGGCTGATGCCGCCGATGACGGCGGCGGCGAAGACCTGGAAGATCCAGCCGTTGCCCTGGTTGGCCGCGACCGAGCCGTAGTGACCGGTGTAGAGGACACCGGCGAAGGCCGCGAGCAGCCCGCCGATCGCCAGCACGATCCAGGTGATCCTGTCCACCCGGATACCGGCGGCGCGCGCCGCCTCCGGGTTGCCGCCGATGGCGTACAGCGCACGCCCGTAGCGCAGCCAGGCCAGCGCCGCGCCGCCGACGGCGAACAGCGCCAGACAGATCCAGACGGCGGCCGGGGCCCCCAGCCAGTCGGTCTTGCCGAGGTAGCGGAAGGACTCCGGGACGTCGGTGATCGACTTGCCCTCGGTGATGCCGATCTGCAGCCCGCGCAGCATGGTGAGCATGCCGAGGGTGGCGATGAAGCCGTTGACGCGCAGCTTGAGCATCAGGAAGCCGTTGATGGCCCCGATGGCCACACCGGCCAGCAGGCACAGCGGGATGGCCGTCCACTCGGGCAGCAGGCCGAGCCCGGCGAAGCGGCCGCCCTCGGTGGGGAGCACCAGCCACATGGCGATGACCGGCGCGATGCCGATCGTCGATTCCAGGGACAGGTCCATCCGGCCGCAGATCAGGATCAGCGCCTGGCCGAGCACCAGCAGGCTCAGCTCGGAGGACTGCTGGACGACGCTGATCAGGTTGTTGGAGGTCAGGAAGACCGGCGAGACGATGAAGCCGATCACCAGCAGGACGAGGATCACCGGCACGAGCGAGAAGTCGCTCCACCTGATGAGCTTCAGCCTGCCGCGCGGCCCCGCGCTCCTGGCCTCGTCCACCGCCGGCGGACGCATTGTCTCGGTCATTCCCGCTCCCCCACACCTTCCATGGCGGCGACCAGTTCCCGGTCGGTCCACCCACTCCCGAACGTGGCGACGACGCGCCCGTGGAACAGGGCGAGCACCCGGTCGCACACCCGCAGATCGTCCAGCTCGTCCGAGATGATCACGGCCGCGCTGCCTTCGTCCGCCACTCTGCGTACGACGCCGAGCAGCGAGTCCTTCGATTTCACGTCGACGCCCGCGGTGGGGCGTACGGCCACCAGCGCGCTGGGGTTGCGGGCCAGCGCACGCGCGACCACGACCTTCTGCTGGTTGCCTCCGGACAGTCCGGTGACCGGCTGCTCGGGCCCGGTGGTCTTGATGTCCAGCGAGTCGATCATGGACCGTGCGAACTCCCGTGTGCGGGAGGGCAGTACGGTCCCCCAGGGACCGAGCTGGTCGGCGACCGTCAGGGTGGCGTTCTCGGCGACACTGCGCTGCGGGACCAGCCCCTGGAGGTGTCTGTCCTCGGGGATGTAGCCGATCCCGGCGTCCAGGGCATGCGGGACGCTGCCCGGCTTGACCGTCCTGCCGTGCATCGAGACGCGTCCCGAGGTCGCCGCCTTCATCCCGACCAGGATCTCGCCGAGCGCGGTGTTGCCACTGGCCGCGGCTCCGGCCACGCCCAGCACCTCACCGGGCCGCACGGCGAGATCGAGCGGCTCGAACTCGCCTTCCAGGGCGAGCCCTTCGGTGCGCAGGACCGGCTCGGCCGACTCGTCGGGCACGGCCGCGTCCGACGCGTGCCAGGCGGCAGCGGCGCTCGCGGACTCGCCGGTCATCGCCGACACCAGCTCCGTCTTGGAGAGTTCGGCGACCGGCGCGGTCAGCACGTGCCGGGCGTCGCGGTAGACGGTGACGGTGGCGCACAGCTCGTACACCTCTTGCAGGTGGTGCGAGATGAAGAGGAACGCCACTCCCTGGCTCTGGAGTTCGCGCAGCTTCTCGAAGAGCCGGTGGATGCCGCGCGCGTCGAGCTGCGCCGTCGGCTCGTCCAGGACGATCAGGCGGGCCCCGAAGGACAGCGCCCGCGCGATCTCCACGAACTGCCGCTGCTCGATGGGGAGGTCCTTGGCCCGGACGCCGGGGTCGACCTCGACCCCGTACCCGGCGAGCAGTTCCTGTGCCCGTTTGCGCAGGCCGCGCCAGCTGATGAAGCGGCCGCTTCCGGACTCGCCGAGGCCGTAGTTGTTCAGGAACAGGTTCTCGGCGACGGTCAGATCGGGGACGACCATGGACTTCTGGTAGACGCAGGCGATCTTGGACTGCCAGGCCGCGGTGTCGCCGAAGGCGGGCGCGGGCTCGCCGCCGAAGGTCACCTTCCCCTCGTCGGGGCTGTGCAGCCCGGTGAGGACGCTGACCAGGGTGGACTTGCCCGCGCCGTTGCGTCCGACGAGCGCGTGGGACTCACCGGGCCTGACCGTGAGCCGGACACCGTCGAGCGCCACGGTGGGACCGAAGCGCTTGACGATGCCTTCCGCGTGTACCGCGGCGGGTGCTGCCAGTTCCATGTCAGCTCTTCTTGTCCAGCTGGTTGGCCCACAGCTTGGCGTCGTCCACGTTGTCCTTGGTCACCAGGGGCGCCGGGAGCTGGTCCTCGAAGCCGTTGGGGATCTTGATGATGGTGGAGTCGTGGTCGGTGGGACCGGCCTTGGGCTTCTTCCCGGCGAGGGCGTCCTTGGCGTACTCCAGCGCGTACTTGGCGTACAGGTCGGCCGGCTGGGAGACGGTCGCGTCGATCTTCCCGGACCGGATCGCGTCGAACTCCTGCGGGATGCCGTCGTTGGAGATGATGGTGATGTGGCCCTCGGTGCCGGGGGCCTTCAGCAGCTTCTTCTGCTCCAGCAGCGCCAGCGTCGGCTGGAGGAAGACCCCGCCCGCCTGCATGTAGATGCCGTTGAGGTCGGGGTTGGCGGCCAGCGTGGACTGGAGCTTGGCCGAGGCCACGTCGCCCGCCCAGTTGGTGACCAGCTCGAAGACCTTGATGCCGGGGAAGTTCTTGTCCATGCAGGCCTTGAACGCCTCCGAGCGGTCACGGCCGTTGATGGAGGAGAGGTCGCCCTGGAACTCCGCGACCTTCCCCTTGCCCTTGAGCTGCTTGCCGAGGTACTGGCAGGCCTGCTCGCCGTACGCGCGGTTGTCTGCCCGCACGACCATGTAGACCTGCCCCTTGTCCGGGCGGGTGTCCACGCTGATGACCGGGATCTTCTTCTTGTTCAGCGTCTGGAGCGTCTCGGCTATCGCACCGGTGTCCTGCGGGGCCATGACGACGGCCTTGGCGCCCTGGTCCGTCAGCGCCTGCACGTTGGAGACCAGCTTGCCGATGTCGTTCTGCGAGTTCGTCAGCGGCAGCGCGTCGACCACACCGTCCTTGACGCCCTTGGTCACGTACTGCTGGTAGGAATTCCAGAAGTCGCTGTCGCTGCGCGGCAGATCGATCCCGACCTTGCCACCGCCCGCCGCACCACTCGATTCCTCACGGTTGCAGCCCGCCAGGGCCGTCACGGCGAGCAGTACGGCGCAGGCGGCCGCACCCGTCGTGCGCAGCCGGCCGAGTGGGGGTCGCCCCACGGAGTTTCGCAGCATGGATGTCCCGTCCTTGGGCTTGAGTGGTGTCGGCTCTGGTGGTGGGGGCTTTGGGGCTTTTTCGCGGGGGGCTCAGGTGGTGGGGCGCAGGCGCAGGCCCTGCATCCCGCCGTCGACCGCCAGCGCCGTTCCTGTGACGGCGGAGGCGGCGGGTCCCGCGAGGTACGCGACGGCCGCGGCGACCTCGTCCGCGCTGACCAGCCGTCCCGACGGCTGGCGGGCGGCGAGCGCGGCGCGTTCGGCCTCGGGGTCGGGCGCGGAGTCCAGCAGCCGGCCGACCCACGGTGTGTCGGCGGTGCCGGGGTTGACGCAGTTGACGCGGACGCCCTCGCGGATGTGGTCGGCGGCCATCGCCAGGGTGAGGGAGAGGACCGCGCCCTTGCTCGCGCTGTAGAGCGCGCGCTGCGGCAGTCCCGCGGTGGCGGCGATGGAGCAGGTGTGGGTGATCGAGACGCAGCCCGGCCGGTCCTGGGCCGCGCGCCGCAGGTGCGGCAGCGCGTGGCGGGCGGTGCGGACCATGCCGAGGACGTTGATGTCGAGGACGCGGTGCCACTCGTCGTCGGCGTTGTCGGCGACGGTGCCCTGCGCGCCGATGCCCGCGTTGGAGACGACCGTGTGCAGCGCGCCGAACTCGGCGGCCGCCGCGTCCACGGCCGTCTTCACGGCGGCGTCGTCGGTGACGTCAGCCGTGAGCGCCAGCGTCCCGTCCGGCGCGCCCGCGGTCTCCCTGTCCAGTACCGCGACGCGGGCGCCCCGCGCGAGCAGCAGCGTCGCGATGGCCGCGCCGATGCCGGAGGCGCCGCCGGTCACCAGGGCGCTGAGCCCGTCGAAGTCCTTCAGCTGTGACTGGGGTTGGACCGCCATTACGAACTGACCTCCTGGGTGGTGCGGCGGGCCTGCCAGACGGGCCCGTCGGGATAGCTGTGTTCGGCGATCGACGCGGGGAGCATCCTGGCGGAGAAGCCGGGGGCGCTCGGGGTCCGGTACCGGCCGTTGACGATGACCGTGGGGTCCTCGAAGTGCTCGTGGAGATGGTCGACGTACTCGATGATCCGGTCGTCCCAGCTGCCGGAGACGGCGACGTAGTCGAACATCGAGAGGTGCTGGACCAGTTCGCACAGTCCCACGCCGCCCGCGTGCGGGCAGACGGGCACCGCGTACTTGGCCGCGAGCAGCAGGATCGCCAGGTTCTCGTTGACGCCGGCGACCCGGGCCGCGTCGATCTGGACGAAGTCGACGGCGCCGGCCTGGAGCAGCTGCTTGAAGACGACGCGGTTGGCGACGTGCTCGCCGGTGGCGACCTTGACCGGCTGGCCCGCCCGGATCGCGGCGTGGCCGAGGATGTCGTCGGGGCTGGTGGGTTCCTCGATCCAGTGCGGGTCGTACGGCGCGAGCGCCGACATCCAGTGCAGCGCCTGCGCGACGTCCCAGCGCTGGTTGGCGTCGACGGCGATCCGGATGTCGGGGCCGACGGCGGAGCGGGCCAGCTTCATCCGCCGGACGTCGTCGTCGAGGTCACCGCCGACCTTCAGCTTGATCTGCCGGAAGCCGTCGGCGACCGCCTGCTCCGCGAGGGTGACCAGCTTGGTGTCGGAGTAGCCGAGCCAGCCGGGCGAGGTGGTGTACGCGGGGTAGCCCTCGGCCCGCAGCCGTTCGGCGCGCTCCGCGCGGCCCGGCTCCGCCGCGCGGAGGACGGCCAGCGCCTCTTCGGGGGTGAGGGCGTCCGTCAGATAGCGGAAGTCGACGAGTGAGACCAGCTCTTCCGGCGTCATCCCGGCCAGGAACTCCCAGACCGGCTTGCCCGCGTTCTTGGCCGCCAGGTCCCAGGCCGCGTTGACGACGGCGCCCGCGGCCATGTGCATCACGCCCTTCTCCGGGCCGAGCCAGCGCAGTTGCGAGTCGTGGGTCAGCTCGAAGTAGAGCGCGGCGAGATCGGCCGCGGTGTGCGGGGCCGGGCGTCCGACGACGTAGGGGCGCAGCGCCTCGATGGCCGCCGCGGTGACCTCGTTGCCGCGCCCGATGGTGAAGCAGAAGCCGTGACCCTCCGAGCCGTTCGTGGTACGCAGGACCACGTAAGCGGCCGAGTAGTCGGGGTCCGGGTTCATCGCGTCGGAGCCGTCGAGCTGTTCCGAGGTGGGAAAACGGATGTCGAAAACCTCGAACCCCGTGACGGTCGGACTCATGCACGCTCCCCTGAAGAACATCGGACCTCTTTCGGTCATCCGATGTATAGCGTCGCTGACGCCCAAACGTCCAGAGCTGGACAGAAAATCGCCCGCACAGCTCGGATGAATAGGGCAACAAACCCCTCGGCTTCCCGGACTGTGCCCCACCGCGGGGAAGTTCACCCGGCCGTGAACAGTGCTGCGGGGCGCGACCCGGAAAGCCGTAAGGTTGGTCCGTAGTCAAGAGAACTTCGGAAGGAGGCACCGTGTGATCGAGCTCGAGGGGGTACCCGAGCTGATCGACCCGGTCATGGTGGCCGCGTTCGAGGGCTGGAACGACGCGGGCGACGCGGCCTCCACAGCGGTCGGTCATCTGGACCGGGAGTGGAAGGGCGAGGTGTTCGCGGCGCTCGACGCCGAGGACTACTACGACTTCCAGGTCAACAGGCCGACGGTGTACCTGGACGACGGCGCGCGCAAGATCGTCTGGCCCACCACCAGGCTCTCCGTGGTCCGGGTCGGCGGGGACACCCCGCGCGACCTGGTACTGGTCCGCGGGATCGAGCCGTCCATGCGCTGGCGCTCCTTCTGCAACGAGATCCTGGGCTTCGCCCATGAGCTGGGCGTGGAGATGGTCGTCATCCTGGGCGCGCTGCTCGGCGACACGCCGCACACCAGGCCCGTGCCTGTCAGCGGAATGACGTCCGACGCGGACCTCGCCAGGACGATGGATCTGGAGGAGACGCGGTACGAGGGGCCGACGGGCATCGTCGGCATCCTCCAGGAGGCGTGCACGCACGCGGGCGTGCCCGCGATCAGTCTGTGGGCGGCCGTGCCGCACTACGTGTCGCAGCCGCCCAACCCGAAGGCGACGCTGGCGCTCCTCAACCGTCTCGAGGACCTGATCGGTCTGCGGATCCCGCTGGGTGAACTGGCCGAGGACGCCCGCGCCTGGCAGCTGGGCGTGGACCAACTGGCCGCCGAGGACAGCGAAGTGGCGGAGTACGTCCAGTCGCTGGAGGAGGCCAGGGACACCGCGGAGCTGCCCGAGGCGTCGGGCGAGGCCATCGCCCGCGAGTTCGAGCGGTATCTGCGCAGGCGCGAGGGGAGTCCCGGACAGTCCGGTGGCGGTCACGCCACGGAGACCGGCGACAGCGCGTTTCTGCGCGACTCGTCCGGTGGCCGCGGCCGGCCGCCGAGAACGCCGCGCGGGGGCCCGGAGACCGGTCAGGAACCCGACAAGGGGCCCCGGTCCGAGCCGGACGACGAGGATGATTCATCCGATGACTGACGCCTTCGAGGACTGACGTCTTTCCCGGACGCGGCGAAGACACGTGAGGGGGCGGCACCCACCGGTGCCGCCCCCTCACGTATGTCCTCTTCGTGGCGCTCCCTCAGAGCGCTACGCCGAGCAGCGCGTCGACGGCGCGTGAGACCACGCCGGTCGCGCCCTCTTCCGTACCTCCGGTGGACTGCTGCGACTGTGCCCATCGGTCGACGGCGGCCAGCGCCGCCGGGGAGTCCAGGTCGTCCGCGAGCGCGGTACGGATCTCCTCCACGAGCGCGTCGGCGGAGGGCCCGTCCGGGCGCGAGACCGCGGCCCGCCAGCGGCCGAGGCGGTCCACGGCGTCCTGGAGCACCTGGTCCGTCCACTCCCAGTCCGACCGGTAGTGGTTGGCGAGCAGGGCGAGCCGGATGGCCGCCGGGTCGACGCCGGCCTTGCGCAGGGTGGACACGAAGACGAGGTTGCCCTTGGACTTGGACATCTTCTCGCCGTCCAGGCCGACCATGCCGGCGTGTACGTACGCCTGTGCGAACGGGTGCTCGCCGGTCAGCACCTGCGCGTGCGAGGCGCCCATTTCGTGGTGCGGGAAGGCCAGATCGCTGCCGCCGCCCTGGACGTCGAAGTTCATGCCGAGGTGGTCGAGGGCGATGGCCACACACTCGATGTGCCAGCCGGGCCTGCCGGGAGGCAGGGTGCCGCCGTCCCAGCTCGGCTCGCCGGGCCGTGCGGCCAGCCAGAGGATCGGGTCGAGGGGGTTCTTCTTGCCCGGGCGCTCGGGGTCGCCGCCGCGCTCGGCGGACAGCAGCCGCATCGCCTCGGCGTCGAGCCCGGAGACCTCGCCGAAGTGCGGGTCGGCGGCCACCGAGAAGTAGATGTCGCCGTCGAGGTCGTACGCGGCACCGGCGTCGAGCAGCCGCTCCACCAGCGGCACGATGCCCGGTATGGCCTCGACGGCACCGATGTAGTGCTGGGGCGGCAGCATGCGCAGTGCGGTCATGTCCTCACGGAAGAGCGCGGTCTCACGCTCCGCGAGGGCGACCCAGTCCTCGCCGTCGCGCTGAGCGCGCTCCAGCAGCGGATCGTCCACGTCGGTCACGTTCTGGACGTAGTGCACCTGCCGCTTCGTGTCCAGCCAGACCCGCTGAACGAGGTCGAACGCGTTGTAGGTGGCCGCGTGACCGATGTGGGTGGCGTCGTACGGGGTGATGCCGCAGACATAGATGCGGGCGACAGGACCGGGCTCGAGGGTCACTCGGCCGTCTGTCGAGGTGTCATGAATCCTGAGGTCGCGACCCTTGCCGGGCAGGGCGGGGACCTCGGAAGCGGGCCAGGCATACATGCCATGAGCGTAACCGGCTGGAAGCTCCGGATACGAACCGGATAGAAGGTACGGGTCCGGATACGGTCGGGTCCCGGCGAAGGCACGGCCCCCGCGTCCGCCCCGGAGGACGGAGCGCGGCGGGATCCGTGTCCGCCGCGGCTACACGCCGGTCTTGTCGAGGAAGGAGCCGATCAGTTCGCCGGCCTCGTCGAGAGAGCTTTCGAGGAGGAAGTGACCGCCGTCGAGCAGGTGGACCTGGGCCTCGGGGAGGTCTCCGTGGAAGGCCTCCGCCCCGGCCGGACCGAAGATGGGGTCGTTCTTGCCCCAGACGGCGAGCAGCGGCGGCCGGTGCGTACGGAAGTACTCGTGCACCGCCGGATAGAGCGGCGAGTTGGTGGCGTAGTCACGGAACAGCGCGAGCTGGATGAGGTCGTTGCCGGGGCGCGACAGCAACTGGTAGTCGTGATTCCAGGTGTCGGGGCTGACCAGTGTCTCGTCGGGCACACCGGTGAGGTACTGCCACTTCGTCATCGTGAGCGAGAGCGCGGAGCGGATGGCGGCCTCGGTGTCCGGGGTCTGCTCGCGCTGGTAGTCCCAGACGGTCTTCCAGAAGCTCTCGACGAATCCGCTGTCGTAGGCGTTGCCGTTCTGGCTGATGATCGCGGTGATCGAGTCGGGATCGCCGAGGGCCAGCCGCCACCCGATGGGTGCCCCGTAGTCCTGCACGTACATGGCGTAGCGGGTGATGCCGAGCTGGTCGAGCAGGCCCTTCGTGAGGCCGGTCAACGCGTCGAAGGTGTAGGTGAACTCATTCACGGACGGCGCGTCCGAGAGCCCGAAGCCGAGGTGGTCGGGCGCGATGACGTGGTGATTCCCGGCCAGTTCCGGGATGAGACCGCGGAACATGAACGAGCTGGTCGGGAAGCCGTGCAGAAGAACGACCGCGGGGGCGTCGGCGGGTCCCGCCTCCCGGTAGAAGATCCGCTGCCCGTCGACGGTCGCGTAACGGTGATGAACGACGTTCATGGCTGACCCCTTTGATTGTTTTGGCGGTTACACCCAAAGGTCGGATCAAGCACTCGGATTGCAGGGTCACGACGGACCGTGTACGGAAATCCACAACCCTGCGAGGTCGCCGCGACGGAGGGGTATCCGCTCACGATCGGCCGTGCGACCTTGGGGTCGGACGAACGCCGAGATGGTCGATACGGCGCGTTCTCCCTGGTAGGGCCGCTCAGTCGGCGCCGCGCTCGCGTCGTCAGTGATGCCCGCATGGCGTACGCGGCCTCGATGAGCGGAGCCTCGTACGCGTCGTGGAGCATTTCCGCTTCGCCCCGCGATCGACAACGAGAACCGTCCGGTCTTTCCACGACGGCACCGACGGATTTTCTCCTCCGTCATGCCCCTGATTCCACCTTAGCGACCTCCCCGCCACCCGCTCTTCCCCGATCATGGAATTCCGTCACCACGGACAGGGATTGACGAGCGGCCCCGGAAGGGCGTCCGACATCGCATTCACACATAACCCGGGCGCCCGCATCTCAGGGGGCGCGGCCGCGACGTTAAATCGGAGGCCAGGGAATGGCGGGCCACTGCCCCGAGGGCTGCGGATGGCGCCCCGTGCCGCGCAGTTCACGGACCCGGGCGCGGACGGCTTCCGTCTCGGCCGGCGTGATCAGTCCGGCCAGCCGGACGGCGAGCGGCGCGTCGGGCGCGAGGACTTCCTCCAGGCGGGCCAGTACCTCCAGGGCCTCCGCGGTGAGCGGTTCGCCCGCCCAGCCCCACAGGAGGGTGCGCAGCTTGTCCTCGACGTTGAAGGTGACGCCGTGGTCGATCGCGTAGAGCCGCCCCTCGGGCCCGGGGAGCAGGTGGCCGCCCTTGCGGTCACCGTTGTTGATCACCGCGTCGAGCACCGCGAGGCGGCGCAGCCGCTCGTCGTCGGCGTGCACCAGCAGGGCTGTCCGCCCCTCCCCGACCTCGGCGAAGCCGACCGCCTTCCAGCCCTCGCCCGGCTCCTCCTCCTCGACGAGCGCGAGCAGCGAGGTCGCGTCCTCGTCGCCCCCGGGCTCGATCCACAGCTGGCACATGCCTTCGCCGTACGGCCCTTCACGCAGCACGGTGGGCGGTACGAGGTCCCAGCCGGTCGCCTCGGAGACCTCGTACGCCGCCACCTCGCGCTGGGCGAGTGTGCCGTCGGGGAAGTCCCACAGCGGCCGCTCGCCCGCGACGGGCTTGTAGACGCAGTGCGCTTCCCGGCCCTCGTAGGAGAGGGAGCAGTAGAGCACCGCGTTCGACGCGTCAGCGACCCGTCCGCGCACGGTCAGTTCGCCCTTGGCGAGCAGATCCACCGTGGTCACACTCCGCGGCGGTATCCGTTCTGGCGCGGGCATACGTGTCCTTCCGGATCGAGCGGCAGGCTGCACAGCGGGCACGGCGGCCGGCCCGCGTTGACCACGTCCAGAGCGCGCTTGGCGAAGGCGCGCGCCTGCGCGCCCGACAGCCGCACGCGGAGCATGGGCGGGCCGTTCTCCTCGTCCTGCAGCAACCGCTCCTCGGCATCGGCGAGCGCCTCGTCCGTCTCGGCGTCGAGTTCGACGAGCGCCTGCGCCTCGACGATCATGCGCTGCTCGTCGCCGTCCCACGCCAGCGCCATCGTGCCGACCCGGAACTCCTCCTCGACGGGAGCGTCCAGCGGTGCGGAATCGGTGACGTCGGAGGGGGCCACGGCCGGGACCGGCGCATTGCCGCCGGTACGGCGGACCACTTCGTCCAGCAGCTCGTCTATCCGCTCAGCGAGGGCTGCCACCTGCGTTTTCTCCAGAGCGACGCTGGTCACGCGCCCTGCGGCGGAAGCCTGCAGGAAGAACGTACGGCGTCCAGGCAGCCCGACCGTACCGGCCACGAAGCGGTCCGGCGGATCGTAGAGGTACACCTGACGGGACACGTCCTGTCTCCCTTGGGAAGTGGCGGAAAAGAAAAGGGGGCGGGCCGGGGTCCCCGGGAGGATCCCCCAGATCGCGCGGACGGCGCGTCCACCCTACTGCGCCGAGCGATCACGGTGCTCCCGCGCCGCCCCCTACGACCCCCGTACCGCCACTTGTCTCCTCGCGCGGCGCGAAGCCGCTGAAGTCGCCGGTGTCGCCGATCCGCATCACGAACGGGCTGAGCCGGGTGTAGCGGATGGCCGTGACGGAGCACGGATCCACGTGGATCCGCTGGAAGAGGTCGAGGTGCATCCCCAGGGCGTCGGCGATGACCGACTTGATGATGTCTCCGTGCGAGCACATCACGAAGACGGCGTTCTCGCCGTGCTCCTCCTCGACGCGCGCGTTCCACTCCCGTACGGCCTCGACGGAGCGGGCCTGCATGGCGCGCATGGACTCGCCGCCGGGAAACGCGGCTGCGGAGGGGTGGCGCTGGACGACGGACATCAGCGGCTCGTCGTTCAGCTCGGAGAGCTTGCGGCCCGTCCAGTCGCCGTAGTCGCACTCGCCGATGCGCTCGTCGGGGTGAACCTCCAGCTCCGGCCTGGCGTCCAGCAGCGGCCGCAGGGTCTCCCGGCACCGCTGGAGCGGGCTGGTGACAGCGGTGACCAGCGGCACCCCGGCCAGCCGCCCGGGCAGCGCGGCGGCCTGCGCGGCGCCGCGCTCGTCGAGGGCGACGCCGGGCGTCCAGCCCGCGAGCAGGCCCGCGGTGTTGGCGGTGGACCGTCCATGACGTACGAGTATCAGCGTGGCCATGTCCGTCAGCCTAAGCCGGACGGCTCCTCCGGGGTGCGTAGGGGGCGCGCGAGCGGGAAGAATGCCCGCCGTGATCGTGGACTGCGGCATTTACCGCGACGGACGCCGAACCGACGGGCCCGCCGACTTCTCCGAGGCCCTCGCGCAGGCCCGTGCCTCGGGGGACGCGTTCCTCTGGCTCGGGCTTCACGAACCGACGGAGAAGGAGTTCTCGCTCGTCAGCAGCGAGTTCGGGCTGCATCCGCTGGCCGTGGAGGACGCGCTCAACGCCCACCAGCGGCCCAAGCTGGAGGTGTACGACGACTCGCTGTTCGTGGTCCTCAAGCCCGTGTCGTACGAGCCCGAGTCGGACACCGTCACCACCGACGAGCTGATGGTGTTCATAGGCGATTCGTTCGTGGTGACGGTCCGGCACGGCGAGGGCGCCCCGCTCGGCGTGGTGCGTGAGCGGCTGGAGGCGGAGCGGCGGGTCCTCAGGCACGGCCCGACGGCGGTCCTGTACGCCATCAGCGACGCGATCGTCGACCATTACATCGATGTCGCGGCGGAGCTTCAGGTCGACCTGGAGGAGCTGGAGGCGGAGGTCTTCGCACCCAGCGGCTCCGACTCGGGAGGCGCGTCGTCCGGCACCTCCACCGCCGCCAAGATCTACAACTTCAAGCGCCAGGTGCTGGAGTTCCGCCGCGCCACCGTGCCGCTCGCGATGCCGATGTCCCGGCTGTCGGGTGACGAGGTGCCCTTCGTCCACGACGGGGCGAAGCCGTTCTTCCGGGACGTCAACGACCATCTGCTGCACGCGAACGAGCAGGTGGAGTCGCTCGACCGGCTGCTGTCCGACATCCTGTCCGCGCATCTGGCGCAGATGGGGGTGCGGCAGAACGACGACATGCGGAAGATCTCGGCGTGGGCGGCCATGGCGGCGGTCCCCACGCTGGTCGCGGGCATCTACGGCATGAATTTCAAGCACATGCCAGAGCTGAAGTGGGTGTGGGCGTACCCCGCCGTGCTCGTTCTGATGCTGAGTGTGGTGTACGGCCTGTACCGCCAGTTCAAGCGGCGGGGCTGGCTCTGAGCCCGCCCCGCCGCCCGGCTCCGGAGGGTCGCCTCGAAGGGTCGTACGGGCGCTCCTACGGGAACGCCGGTGCCGGGGTCGCGGGGCCGCCGAGGGCGTCGAGGCGTTCCGGCATCGCGAGCCGCACCATCCGGCGCCAGCCGCCCGACCGCTCGTACAGGTACATGGCGTTGATCCCGGCGGTGAGCAGCGCGGACTTGGGCGCGGACCAGCCGAGGATGCGGCCCATGTGGTCCATCACGGACAGGCTGACCTGCCGGTAGACGCCGATCTCGGCTCTGACGCACTCGTTCAGGGTGCGGTGGATCAGCTGGCCGTGGCCCCGCGCGGCCAGGCGCAGCAGTTCCTCGTTGGAGTAGGCGAGGTGGTTGTCCTCGTCGTGGCTGATCATCCTGACGGCCTTGCCAACCTCGGGATCGGCACCGAAGTACTTCATCAGCATCACCATCTGGTCGGCGGCGCGCTGTTCGGTGACCCGGCTGTGCGAGAGGTAGACGACGATGTCCTCTTCGGTGAGGGGTTCCTCGCGCCGCAGCTTCTCGTGGGTGAGTCCGATGCCCCGCTTCTCCAGCAGCCCGGTGTAGTCGGTGTCCTGGGGGACCTCGACCGGATCGAGCCCCCGCTTCTTCAGCAGGGCGCTGAAGAGGCGGCCGTGCTTGTCCTCGTCGGCGCCGTGCCGGGTGATCTTGGGCGCGAGGTCCCGCATGCTGTCGGGTACCAGCGCGGCTATCCGGCCGTTCTCCCAGCCGCCCTGAGCCTCGCCACTGGCCGCGATGGAGCAGAAAAGCTGGAAGGAACGGTCGTTGTCCAGGATTTCCTGAAACAGGCTTCGGGCCGAAAGCATCACTGCACCTCCATACAGACGTCCGCAGAAACCGAGTCAAATGGGGTGCGGGTGAAGAGGCAACAGGTGAGGCCGTGCGCTGGGCCGAAAGAAGGAATATGAAGCCGCTCCCGGTGTGTGACCGACCGTGTCCGGGCGCGTTGAGGTATACGACGGCCGTGGCGGGGAAGCCCCCGAGCCCCCACCACGGCCGGGGTCCTCCGCGTTCGCGTCGCCGCCGTCCTGCGACGCGCTCGCCCTCGCGCCGTCTTCTCCCGAGCCGCCGCTTTGCTGAGCGCTCCTACGAGGCGAGGCCCGAGCGCTCCAGCGCCTCCGTACCGGCGCGCAGCGCGGCGATCCGCTCGTCGAGGGTGAACCCGGCCGGCGAGAGGGTCAGCGTGGTGACGCCTGCGTCGGCGTACGCCCGCATCCCGTCGGCGATCCGCTCGACGGGACCGAGCAGCGTCGTCGAATCGATCAGCTCGTGCGGTACGGCGGCGGCCGCGCCGTCCTTGTCGCGCGCCAGGTACTTGTCCTGGATCTCGGCGGCGGCCTTCTCGTACCCCATGCGCTGGGCGAGCTGGTTGTAGAAGTTCTGCTTGCGGCTGCCCATGCCGCCCACGTACAGCGCGGTGTACGGACGGAAGGTGTCGGCCAGCGCGTGGATGTCGTCGCCGACCGCGATCGGGACCGTCGGGCAGACGTCGAACCCGTCCATGGTCAGACCGGCCTTCTCGCGGCCGGCCCGCAGGTGGGCGATCGCCGTCTCCTCCAGATGCGCGGCGGAAGGGAAGATCAGCAGCGCGCCGTCGGCGATCTCGCCGGTCTGCTCCAGGTTCTTCGGGCCGATCGCCGCGATGTAGAGCGGGATGTGCTCGCGCTGGGGGTGGACCGTGAGCTTGATCGGCTTGCCCGGGCCGCCGGGCAGGGGCAGCGTCCAGTGCTCGCCTTCGTACGACAGCCGCTCGCGGGACATCGCGCGGCGGATGATCTCGACGTACTCGCGGGTGCGGGCGAGGGGCTTGTCGAACTTCACTCCGTACCAGCCCTCGGAGACCTGCGGCCCCGAGACGCCGAGGCCGAGCCGGAAGCGGCCCCCGGAGAGGGAGTCGAGCGTGGCCGCGGTCATGGCCGTCATCGCGGGCTGACGGGCCGGGATCTGCATGATCGCGGAGCCGACGTCGATGGACTCCGTCTGCGCGGCGACCCACGTCAGGACGGTGGGAGCGTCGGAGCCGTACGCCTCGGCAACCCAGCAGACGTCATAGCCGAGCCTGTCGGCCTCCTGCGCGACAGCGAGGTTGTCGCTGTCCATCCCCGCGCCCCAATATCCGAGGTTGATGCCGAGCCGCATACATACTCCCTTGCTCGTCTACTCACCAGTAACGTCCTTGTGTCCCGGGACTCTAGCGCGCGGTACGGACATGCGTCAGGGCCGGGTTGTCCACAGGCTCTCTTCCCCGCGGGGTCCCGGCCAGTAATCTCAGCCCCCATGGAGCAGAGGCATCTCGGCCGTACCGGCCTGCGAGTGTCCCGGATCGGGCTCGGCACACTGACCTGGGGGCGGGACACCGGCGAGCACGACGCGGCCGACCAGTTGAAGGCCTTCTGGGAGGTGGGCGGCACCCTGGTCGACACCGCCGATGTGTACGGCGGCGGTGAATCCGAATATCTGCTCGGTCAGCTCGTCGAACGGCTCGTGCCGCGCCGCGATCTGGTCATCGCGACCAAGGCGGGCAGCGTGGCGGACCCCGACCGCCCGTTCGACGCCTCCCGGGGACATCTGCTCGCGGCGCTCGACGCGTCGCTGGGGCGGCTGGGAACCGACTACGTGGATCTGTGGCAGATCCACGCCTTCGACACCGGGACCCCGCTCGAAGAGACGCTGCACGCGCTGGACCTCGCGGTCAGCAGCGGCCGCGCCCGGTACGCGGGCGTGTCGAACTACTGCGGCTGGCAGCTGGCCAAGGCGGCGACCTGGCAGCTGGCCGCGCCCGGCATACGGACCAGGCTGGCCAGCACACAGATGGAGTACTCACTGCTTCAGCGCGGCATCGAACGCGAGGTACTGCCCGCCGCGATGGACCTGGGGGTGGGTCTGCTGCCCTCGTCGCCGCTGGGCCGCGGGGTGCTCACCGGCAAGTACCGGCACTCCACCCCGTCCGATTCGCGGGGCGCGTCGGACCAGATGTCGCCGTTCGTCGAGCCCTATCTCGACGAGGCGGCGAGCCGGATCGTGGACGCGGTCACGACGGCGGCCGACGGACTGGCCACGACGCCGCTGGCGGTGGCGCTGGCCTGGATCAGGGACCGCCCTGGAGTGACGGCCCCGATCGTCGGAGCGCGCAACGCGCGTCAGCTCACGGCCGCGTTGTCAGTGGAGAGCCTTAGTCTTCCTGACGAGATCTGCCAGGCGCTCGACGATGTGTCGGCGCCCGTGCACCGCTATCCCGACCAGGACTGGAGCACGCTGTGAGTACGGACCGCGAGACCACTGCCGTGGAGGAGGCCGCGTCCATGGCCGACACCGGGGTGGCCCCGGCCGCCGCGAACGACGGGGAGCCGGACGCGTCGGGCACGGACGCCGCGCCGGAGGCATCCGGCGCGGCGCCGAACGACGCGGACGCGGAGCACGCGGGGCCCACGAGCGCGGACGCGGACGACGCGGGCACGGAAAGCGCGGGGCCCACGAGCGCGGACGCGGACGACGCGGGCACGGACGGCACCGAGACCGCGGAAGCCGCCGGGGACGCGGCCGGGGAGGCCGCCGTGCTGTCCGAGGCGCAGGCCGAGCTGGCCGCGCAGCGCGAGCTGCGGGAGCGCATCGCGCGGCGGAAGGCGGAGAAGGACGGACCCGTCCCGGCGGGGGCGAAGCTGAGCGGGCAGGCCGCCGATCTGCTCGCCGCCGTACGCGCCATGGAGAGCGGCGAGAAGGTCGACCTCTCGCACCTGCGTCCGCCGGAACCCGCGTCCGTGCCCGCGCCTGCCGCCGCTGCGGGCCCCTCCCCCGTGTCCGGGCCGCCGCGCGGACCGGTCCACGTACCGGCTCAGGCGCCCGTCACGGCGCCTGGTGATGTGTCTGCCGTACGGGCGGTGCTCGTGGAGGGTGGGGCGCCGGAAGCGCTCGCGGGGGCGGTCTGCGCCGTCCTCGGCGAGCCGGCCGCCGACGTTCTGCGGGAGGATCCGTGGCAGCTGCTCGCCGTGCCCGGCGTACGGCCCGAACAGGCCGACGGATTCGCGCGGGCGCTCCTCGGCGCCGCGTGCGGTCCGGGTGACGAGCGGCGGGCCGCGGCACTCGTCGGCTGGCTGCTCGAACGGGCCGCGCTCCAGGGCCACACCGCGCTGGAGGCGTCCGCGGTCCGTGCCGCGCTCGCCGGACATGCCGTGCCCGAGCCCGACGAGGCGGTGGAGCATGCCATCGCGGACGGCGTCGTACTCGTCTTCCAGGACGGCCTCGAAGAGGACGGCGCCGGGGAACCGGACGAGGAGACGGAGGCGGACGGAGAGAGCGGCGCGGCGTCCGGCCCGGCCGCCGCGCCGGTGCCGGTGCTCCTGGGGCTCGACCGGTATGCCCTCGCCGAGGAAAGCCTGGCCGACGGGCTGGCCCGGCTGGTCAAAACCGGTCCCGACGGCTCCTGGGAGGAGATCGCCGCGGCAGCGCCCTCACCCTCCGCGGCCGAGCTGATCCGCGCGGCCGCCGGAAACGGCCTGGTCCTGCACACCGGCGGTGAGACCGCGCGCGGTGAGCCGGTCGCGCTGGCGGAGGCCGCCCGTTCCCTCGGTCTGCGGACGGCCGTCGCCACGCACAGCGAGAACGGCCGGAACAGGCTGGGCGCCGGCGCGGTCACCGTGGCCGGACTGCTCTCCGGCGCCGAGGGCCCCGGCCGGGAGAGCGACGGCACCTTCTCGCTCGATGTCCTGGTGGTGCTCGACGCACCACAGCTGGACGTGGAGACGGCGGCGATGCTGGTCGAGTCGCTGCCGGACGGCAGCCGCCTGGTGCTCAGCGGTGACTCCGGAGTGCTCTGGTCGGCGGGCGCGGGCCGGGTGTTCGCCGACCTGCTGGCAGCCCGGGTGTGCCCGCAGATCGCCTCGCGTACGCCGGATCCCGGACCGATCGGTGAGCTGGTCTCCGGTATCGGCATCGGGGAGCTGAACCGGGTGGAGGCCCCCGGCAAGGAGGTCGTGATCGTTCCGGTGCGTGACGCGGGCGAGGCGGTGCACCGCACGGTGCAGCTCGTCGCGGACTCCGTACCGCGTGCGCTCGGGGTGTCCTCCGCGCAGACGCAGGTGATCACGGTGGGCCACGGCGGCTCGGCGGGCACCCGCGCGCTCAACGCGGCGCTCAAACAGCGGCTCAATCCGGGCCCGGGCCGGTTCGGCGGCTTCGATCCCCAGGACAGCGTCGCGTACGTACCGTCCCCCGGCAGGACGCTGCGGGGTTCCGTGGTCTCCGCCGACGCGGAGGGGCTGCGTCTGGACTGCGAGGGAACGCGGGTCGTCGTGCCCAGGGACCAGGTCGAGTCGGCCGTACGGCACGGCTGGGCGCTGACCGCACACCAGGCCGCCGGGATGCGGTGGCCCGCCGCGGTCGTCGTACTGCCCGGCGACGCGGCGCAGGCGCTGAGCCGCCCATGGGTCTATACGGCCTTCAGCCGGGGTGAACGGCATCTGTCGATCGTGCACGGCGTCGACCAGGCGCTGCCGCACGCGGTGGCCGAGGTCCCCTCCCAGGAGCGCACGACCAGGCTGCGCCCCCTGATCGAGGGCCTGCTGGCACCGGCGGCGCCCGGCGGACCGACTGGCGACTAGATCCCGTCCGGGGGGGCGCCTGTGCGGGGTCCGTTCAGACCACCGGCTCCCGCACAGGCACCCGCTCAGGCGTCCTGCTCCTCCAGGTCGTCCAGGTCCGTGTCGAGGTCGTCCTCGTCGAAGACCGCACTGACGTCGAAACGGCAGACGACCTGCTGGGGGTCGGCCTGGTCGAAGGGTGCGCTCAGCCATTCCCCCGGTTCCGGGAGTTCGTCCGCGGCCGACACCCACAGCGTGGAGTCGCCCTCCTCCAGGCCGAACTCCTTGTGCCGGGAGGCGATCTCGTCCGGTTCGTACTCGCCGAAGAGCACTCCGAGCGCGGCGTGGACGCTGTTGCCGACCACGGCCCCGGAATCGGCACCACCATCGGCGTCGGCGATGCGCTGTGCCTGTGCGAGCAGCCGCTGCGGCTCCGTCACGGCGTAGTCGCGCCGGATCAGCACGCTGAGGGCGTTCGGCTCCTCGGGTCCCGCGTATGGCGGAAGCGAGTCGTCCGGATCCGGGATCTCGAAGGGGGTGACCTCGTCGTACCGGTTGTAGAGCCGCTCGTCGTAGACCTCGGCCGCGGCAGCGAGGGCGTTGAACGCTTCGGAGACGGCCGGGTCGTCCTCACCCGTGCGGTTTTCGACCGCCGCAAGGTGGCGGTCCAGAGCGACCTTCACCGCCTCGGCGGCGACGCGTACCTCGGCAGCGGTGGGCTGCGCAGCATCAGACATAGTGCAGACGCTATCCGTACCTGGGCTCTGGACGCACAATAGATGCGATGACGGAATACGAATTTGTCGATGTGTACGTGCCGCGCGGGGTCTCACGCAAGGAAGCGACGCGTCTGCTGACCGACCATGCCGAGTACGGGCACTGGGAATTGGACCGTCTGAGCCTGCACCGGGACGGCAGCCGGAGGGTACGGCTCCGCCGGCGCATCATTCGTCAGGTGCGCGCCACCTGGTGAGAACGACGGAGCGGGCCCCGCTGTTGCGAGGCCCGCCCCCATCCGTACGCATCCGGTTACGCGGTGGCGCGGGTGCGGCGGTAGATGACGCTGCCCGCCAGCAGCAGGCCCGCGCCCACCGGGATCACGGTTCCGAGCGAACCGGCACCGGTCTGGGCGAGTTCGCCGCGTCCCACGGGCTCCACGACGGTCTGCGCGCCGGGGGTGTTCGGGGCGGACGGCGTGCCGTGGCCGCCCGGCGCGGCCGGCTTGCCGGGGGTGGCCGGCGTGCTCGGCGTGCCCGGCACAGCCGGAGTGCCCGGCTGTACGGGCTTCGCCGGACCGGGGTGCTGGGGCTCCTCGGTGGGCGGGGTGACGGCCGGCGCGTCGTTCTCACAGCCCTCGCCCGTGACCGGGTTGCCGAGGCCGACGACGTTGACGCCCAGCCCGCAGACGTTCACGGGAACGTCGATCGGGACCTCGATCGTGTTGCCGGATCCGACGCCCGGAGAGTGGTCCGCACCCCCTCCGGCATGCGACCCGCCGCCGTGCTGCGGAGCGTGAGGCGTGCCCGAGTCGTGCGAGCCGCCGGAGTGCTGGCCGCCGTGGTGCGCTCCGCCGCCGTGCGCACCACCGCCGCCGTGCCCTCCGTCGCCCGGTCCGTCGTGCGGCCCCTCGTGCGGGCCGCCGGTGCTCGACGCGTTGACGCAGCTGTTGCCGATGGCCGGGTTGAGCAGCCCGACGACATTCACGGTGTTGCCGCACACGTTGACCGGGATGTGGACGGGTACCTGGACGCTGTTCCCGGCCAGTACGCCCGGCGAACGCGTCGCGTCCCCCTGTGCTCCCGAGTCCGCGTGCGCGTAGCCGCCGCTGAGGGCGAGTACGCCGCCCGCGGCCGCCACGGTGATCAGGCCCTTGCGCGTGACCTGTCTCATAGCTTCGATCCCTGCCTTCTGCCTTGCGGAAATTGCCCCTCGGCTCACGTGCCGGGGCAGGACGCCCGGGCGGCCCCGGAGTGCGTGGCACGCGCTCCGGGGCCGCTCGGGCTCACACCCTCACGGGTTGAGGTACAACGTCACTTGTTGATGCAGGTGTTGCCGAAGGCGGGGTTCAGCAGCCCGATCACAGAGACCGTGTTGCCGCACACGTTCACCGGGACGTGAACGGGCACCTGGATGACGTTGCCGGACGCGACGCCCGGGGAACCCACGGCAGCGCCCTGCGCGCCCGAGTCGGCGACGGCCATGCCCGCGCCCGCGAGCACCAGACCACCGGTGACGGCCGCGGCAGCAACGATCTTCTTGATCATTATTCCTCCTAGTTGGCAATGCGGTCCCAACCGCGGACCGCACTACCTGTAACGAGGAAGGAGTAATGAGGCTACGAGCGTATCGTCGGATTCACTCTTTTCAGTCAAATAGGCACGCGCTGCCGATTGTTGATGATTCGAGTCGGACGATTCGAGTCAGCGACGGTCGGCGGGGGTCAGCAGTTGTCGATGAACCGGTCAAGGACCCGTACGCCGAACTTCAGACCGTCGACCGGCACCCGCTCGTCCACACCGTGGAACATCCCCGCGAAGTCCAGCTCGGGCGGCAGCTTGAGCGGCGCGAAGCCGAATCCGCGGATCCCCAGGTCGTCGAAGGACTTCGCGTCCGTGCCGCCGGACAGCATGTACGGGACGGCCCGCGCGATCGGGTCCTCCGCCGAGAGCGCGGTCTGCATGGCGTCCACGAGCTTGCCGTCGAAGGTGGTCTCCAGCGCCTTGTCGCGCTTCACGGTCTCGCGCTTCACCCGGGGCCCGAGGATCCGGTCGACGTCGGCCAGGAACTCGTCCTCGTACCCGGGCAGGAACCGGCCGTCGACATGCGCGACCGCCTGTCCCGGGATCACGTTCACCTTGTACCCGGCGCCGAGCATCGTGGGGGCGGTGGAGTTGTTCAGAGTGGCGCCGATCATCTTCGCGATGCCGCCCAGCCGTACGAGCGTGGACTCCATGTCCTCCGGATCGACCGGGACGCCGAACGCGTCGGACAGCTCGTCCAGGAAGGACCGCACGGACTTGGTCACCCGCACCGGCCACTTGTGCCTGCCCAGCCGGCCCACGGCCTCGCACAGCTCCGTGACCGCGTTGTCCTTGCTGATCATGGAACCGTGTCCGGCGGTGCCGTCCACGGTCAGCCGCATCCAGTTGATGCCCTTCTCCGCCGTCTCCACGAGGTAGAGCCGCAGGTTCTCGTTCACGGTGTACGAGAAACCGCCCACCTCGCTGATCGCCTCCGTGACGCCCTCGAAGAGACCCGGGTGCTTGTCGACGAGGTACCGCGCCCCGTACGTCCCGCCGGCCTCCTCGTCCGCGAGGAAGGCCAGCACGATGTCGCGCGGGGGCTTGCGGCCGGTGCGCAGCCTGTCCCGTACGACCGCGAGGGTCATGGCGTCCATGTCCTTCATGTCGACCGCGCCGCGGCCCCAGACACAGCCGTCCGCGATCTCCCCGGAGAACGGGTCGTGCGTCCAGTCGTCGGCGTTGGCCGGGACGACATCGGTGTGGCCGTGGATGAGCAGCGCGGGCTTGGAGGGGTCCTCGCCCTCGATCCTGGCCACGGTGGAGGCGCGGCCCTTGTGCGACTCGAAGATCTGCGGTTCGAGGCCCACCTCGGCCAGCTTTTCGGCGACGTACTCGGCGGCGGCCCGCTCCCCGGGCCCCGAGTGGTCTCCGTAGTTGCTGGTGTCGATCCGGATCAGATCGCGGCAGAGATCGACGACCTCGTCCTCACCCGAGACGGTCCTGCCCGCGTTCGGCTCACCCACGCTGCTCACTCCCACGGTCGTCGCTGTAGTTCCACCCCATACTCGCGCGCCGGGCCCCGGCACCCAAGAGCACCCCCCACGCGTCATACGCCCGTCACACAGAACAGCGCGTGATCGGAGGCCCCTGAATGTTTGCTATGGTTTTCCACGTCGGAACGGCCCTGAGCCGCCCGGCAGACACCTTGTCCGGGTGGCGGAATGGCAGACGCGCTAGCTTGAGGTGCTAGTGCCCTTTATCGGGCGTGGGGGTTCAAGTCCCCCCTCGGACACCAGCAGAAACCCCAGTTGATCTGGGGTTTTTCTGTTTCCCGGGCCGTGGCGTGACCAACCGCCCGGCCGGCGGCCGAGGGAATTTCCTGGTCAGACCAGGGAAGGGAACCCGAGCCGTTGAAGCACTCGGCCGAGAAGTGGCCGAGCATGGGAGGCGGGAAGAAGTGCCGTCGGCTTCCTTGGCGCGGGAACACAAGGAATGACGGCCTCCGTCAACCCAGGGCTTGGCCGGCAGGAGCCGCCACAGGGACGCAGCCCGGGGGATCGCCCCTGTCCGTCGACTCTCGGCATGACGGGCGTATCCGGAGGGCAAGCACAACGGGCGCCGAACGAGGGGACCCCGGGCGGCTTTCCGGAGGGGGATTCCGGGCGCTACGTCCAGCTCGGCGACGGCCCGGCGGGCTCTCCGTACGGCACCGGTCGGCTGGTGAGTGTGTCCAGGAGGATGCGGTCGCCGAGTGGTTTCCGCAGCTGGACCTTCACGTTCTGTTCCGTCATGCCGGCGGTGCAAGGGCCTTTCCGCGCCCCGGCGACGGAGGCGTACAGCACTACGTTCTCGTCGGTCTCCAGTACGTTGACGACGGGGCCCTTGTCGCACGATCCGCTGGTGGCCCGCACCGTGAGCGAACGCCCGTCCTTCGCCGTCCCGGCCAGGCGGGCGACGCGCCAGAGACCGCCGGCCGCTCCCTCCTCGGCCCCCTTGATGGGCGAGTCGGGAAGCGTTGACGGGGTGACGGCGACGCGTTTGAGCGGAGTGTCGTAGCCCTCCAGCGTGAACAGCCAAGCGGGGACGGTCGCCGTGCCCCGGCTGGTCCTGATCCTCATGTTGCCGAGCCCGGCCCCCGTCACCGTCAGCCGGGGACCGTCGCCGTGGTTGAGGGCGAGCGACTGGTACGCCCTCCTCGCGTCCCACAGCGGGCGGGTGAGCGTGACTCCGTTTCCCCAGTCCACCGTTCCCAGTCCGGTTGCGGAAGCAGCGGTCGGCAGGTCGCCACGCAGGACGAAGTTCTTGTTCTCGTAGGCCTGTTCGTCCGCCGCACCGCGCCACCCTGACTCCGGAATCCGCACCGCGTCCGCCATCGGGTAGTAGCCCTCCCTCCAGGCGACAGCGGCCGCGGAACCCTCCCAGGAGTCAGCCACTTGACGGGCGCGTCTCTCCTGCTCCCGCATCGACTGGTTGCTCGCCCGGCCGTCGTCGGGGCGTGGACCACCACCGCACCCGACAAGAAGGCAGACACTCAGGAGGGGCGCGAGGGACAGGCCGACGAGACGCTTCGCGTGCGCGTGCATGGAATCCTCCGGGTGCGTTCGACGACGAACTCCCCTCACGGAAGCGGGGCATGGAGATTCTTCTCCGCCCCGTCGCCGGCCGCGTGCACGTCGCCGAACTGTTCGCCAGATTTTCAGCTCCACACCTTCCGGCCGCACCCGAATCGATACTGCCACGGAGCGTGGACAGCCCTCAGCCCGAACACCACGGAGGTGCCATGGAGACAGAGATCTATTCCCGCCTGCGCGAAGCCCGACTGGAGGTGGTCGGCTGTGTCGTGCAGGACGAGGGCGCATCAGTCGAGGAGGCATTCCAACGGGTCGTACACATCGACGCCCTGCCTGCCCAACGGATCAAGCGCGGCTCGGCCGACGCCGCCCGCCGGATCACCACCGACATTTCCGCACTGGCGGACCCGGATGGAGAGCTGCCTCTCATCGCCCGCGCTCTCGCCGGCGTCAAGGTCTGCGCAGCCAGCACTGAAGGAAGTGAGAACTGGATCCCTGAAGCGGACCTTTCGCATGAGCGGCCGTGACTCGACCCGACCCAGCAAACACACGCGAAGGCGCCCCGCCCCTGGGACTTGGTCGGCGGAAGCCGTCCCGGAGCGCTCGTTTCCCGTCACGCCGGCGAACTGATCGACGGCCGCCGGCGGCTGGTGAGCCGTCCCCCGGACGCTTGTCAGGTCAACAAGGCAGGCGTCGGCAGAGGACGGGTTTGGTCAATAGGCGGGGAGGCAGGTCCAGTTCACAGACTGGACAGGTCGGACGGAACCCTGTCCCGCTCACTCCGTACTGCTTCCTTCTGCTCGTACTGTGCCAGTGCCAGCCCGAGGCCGAAGAACGTAGGTGCCCATTCGCCCACGAATATCCCCCACCGGTCGGCGCGGGCCATATCTCCTACGGGCTCGTACTTGATCGAGCCCGCCCACGACGCGATGGCGAGGCCGATGGACACGACGCCCGCGGTGTACGCGTGCTCGCTGCGGAGGCCCTTGTCGTGCAGCATTTTGATCATGATGGCTCCAGACGATCGAGGTTTTATGTCCCTCTCCATCGTCACCCTGCCGGGCACCTCCTGCATCTGGTACCGAGGCGATCCCCGGCCAGGAAATCGGCCGGTGTCTGTTTATTCCACCGGCGTTCGCGGGACGGTCGGTCGGCCCGGGCGGCGACCGTCGCCGTCCCGTGCGGTGATGTCGGGCCGAGGGCGTGACACGGCCGAGAAGTGGGCTGAACGCAGGCTGTGTTCAGCGGGGCTGGTGAGGTCGGGGCGGGTGGAGCGCTCGGCTTGCAGGTGGTAGTCGTAGTCGGCGCGGACCATGTGGCGGTAGTCGCGCACGCACTGGTGGTGCGCGATGCGGTCCGCGCCGGCCAGCAGGGCGGTGTCCGTCCGGGCGAGAAGGTCCTTAAGCTCGCCGTCTCCTTCTCGGACTCGTCATCCTCAAGCCGGAGGGCAGACGGTTCATCCCCGGCGCGCGTGATCGCCGGCTCTTCCGAGTGCCTCATGGTCTGCGGCCACCCTTCTTCGAATGTCTCGGGTGGAATAAGAACATCACGCATTTCTTTACGCGTGTTGTGGAGGATTTCGGCACAAGCTCCGGACATTCACCGGCGCGCGAGAGAGCCGCGACCACGCTGATCAATGAGGCGCGGGCCGAGAGCGTGCGGCTGATTGATTCGCTGGCGCGACTGTGGGACGACGTCGTGGCGGCCTCCGCCCTGACGGGGAACGACGACGAGCACGATCCCGAGGGGGCGACCGTCGCCTTCGAGCGGGCGCAGTTGCGGGATGTGCTGAAGCAGGCGCGCGCCGATCTGGAGGAGCTTGACCGGGCCGCTCAGCGGGTGGCCGCCGGGGAGTACTGGGTCTGCGAGCGCTGCGGAGAGCCGATCCCCGCCGCGCGACTGACCGCACGCCCGACCGCGACGACCTGCGTCGGCTGCGCGAGCACGAACACCAGGCGGTGAGGTCGGGAAACCATCGGCTCGCCGACGGTTCGGGCGGCGGACAGAGTGCGATTCGAACGCGTGAAGCCACGGGAAGCGTGGAACACTCCGGTCACAGACGATCACGCCGGGCGATCACGTTGATTGTCCGGCGTTCACGCAGCACGTGTCACGGAGAGTGTTCCATGTCGAAGCCCCCGCTTCCCGAAGAGGCCATCGCGATGCTGGCGAAGGCCAATCCCGCCGTCGTCACGACCCTGCGCCCGGACGGCCAGCCCGTGTCCACGGCCACCTGGTACCTCTGGGAGGACGGCCGGGTACTCGTCAACCTGGACGAGGGACGCAAGCGGCTGGAGCATCTGCGCAATGACCCCCGGGTGACGCTCACCGTGCTCGACGAGAGCAGTTGGTACACACACCTCAGCGTCATCGGCCGCGTCACCGAAATCAGCGAGGACGAGGGACTGGCCGACAGTGACCGGCTCGCCCAGCGCTACCTCGGCAAGCCCTACCCGCGGCGGGACCGGCGCCGGGTCAACGCGTGGATCGAGATCGACACCTGGCACGGTTGGGGCACCCTGAAGGACAGCGACCAGGTCGGCTGACAGCCGCTCAGCCCGCCGGGGCGGGACGACGATCCCCCCGGGAACGCGTCGGGGCCGGACCGTGGCGAGCCGCCGTCCGGCACTGACGCGTTCCCGGAGCCGCACCCCGCTCCCGGTGCCGGCGCCGCATCCATCACCGGAAGACCTTTACAGCCGTCACTCATACGGCTCGCTCGATCGCTCACCGCCACTCTCGCTGGGGCAGAGTCGTCCTCACTCGCCCCTCGCCCCGAAGAAAGAGCGATCATGTCCGCGATCCCGCGCGCCCTGTCCCACCGTTTGCTTCTCCTTGCCGCCGTTCTGCCGGCCGCCGCGCTCATATCCGCCGGTCCCGCGTCGGCCGCTGTCGCGGACGGGGGCGGCGCGGGTCATGGGGAGGGCAAGCCCACCATCGTCCTGGTGCACGGGGCGTGGGCGGACGGCTCCGGGTGGAAAACGGTCATTGAAAGCCTGCAGAGCGACGGTTACCGTGTCGTGGCCACCGCCAACCCACTGCGCAGCCTCTCCGGGGACTCGGCGTATCTCGCCGCACTCCTGAAGACCATCAAGGGGCCGATCGTCCTCGTCGGGCACTCCTACGGCGGCGCCGTCATCACCAACGCCGCGACCGGCAATCCCCACGTCAAGTCGCTCGTCTACATCGCGGCCTTCGAGCCCGACACGGGAGAGACCGCCACCCAGCTGTCCACCAAGTTCCCCGGCAGCCACCTGAGCGACGACCCGAACGCCCCGATCCCCACGGCGCTCAGAGCGGTCCCGATCCCCGGCGTCAGCAGCACGACACCAGGCACCGATCTGTACCTCAAGACCGACAAATTCAGAGACGTGTTCCTGAGCGACCAGGTCGACAAGACCACCTCCGCGGCGCTCGCCGCCGCGCAACGGCCCATCACACCGGTCGCGTTCGCCCAGCCGTCCGGTACTCCGGCCTGGAAGACCATCCCGTCCTGGGCCCTCATTCCCCTCCAGGACCAGGCGATCGGCACCGCCAACGGGCGCTTCATGGCCAAGCGGGCCGGCTCCCGCACCGTCGAGGTCAACGGGCCGCACGCCGTCTATCTCACCGACCCCGAGGCCGTCACCGATCTCATCCTGCGTGCGGCAGGCCCGCGTTCCGGTGACCACGACGGGCCGAGCCTCGCCGAAACCGGCTTCTCCCGGCGCGACGCGTTCGTGACCGGCACCGGAGCCCTGGCCCTGACCGGCGGAGCGGCCCTCATCGTCTTCTCCCGCAAGCCCCGTTCGACGAAGCGGACTTGACCCGTACCTGAGGTCCGATCGCCATGTCCGGGCGGACGCCGTGACGACCGCGTCCGCCCGGACGCATGTCACCGGCCGGTGATCCTGACCGGACCGAACAGGCCCGTACGCACCTGTCCCGCCGCGATCGCGCGGGTGGGAGACGCTTCCTCGAGGTAGCCGGCGAGGGTGCCTCGTACGACGACCTCGATGTCGTTGGCGCCCTTGCGCAGTGTGTCGGTCACTTCGAAGGTCCACGGTCCCCACACCCGCTGCCCCACGGGCCTTCCGTTCACCGTCACTTCAGCGGTGCCACGGACGTCGCCGAGATCGAGGAGCGTCCGACCCGTGGGGCCGTCGGGCAGGAACGCGGTCGTCCGATAGCGGACGTATCCGCCGAGGGCGCGCAGGCCCAACTCGGCCCATTCCGTGAGCGTTACGTCCGTCTCCTCGACCTCCGCCCGTACCGCGGCGTCGAGCAGCGCGCCGCCCCTGCGGCCGTCCACAGCGACGATCCGGACCAGCACCGTGGCCCCTGCGGCGAGTGGGCCGGGAAACCGCACCCACCCTTCGGCGTCTGTCCCGTACTCCTGGCCCCCGGCCTCTCCTGCCTCCTCCAGGAGAACGGAGCAGGTCAGCGGGGTGGGGATCCGCAGGGCCGTCGTACCGAGCGGAGCTGTGAAACGCAGCCACTCCACCCGTTCGGGCCCCGGTGCCGTGTCGGGTACGAGTGGCCGTACGACACCGGCTGCGGCGGACGCGGGCTCCAGCCAGTGGGCGCCGGGGAGCGGATGCGGGCGCGCCCAGGCGCAGATGAACCGCGGGTCGCGGCCGCCGTGCGAGGGGCGCGGGCGCAGCGGTACGGGCGCGCCCTCGCAACTGGCCTGCCAGTGTGCGCCGCTGAGCCAGCCGAGACCGCCGCGCGCCGCAGGAGTTGAGTCCAGGGCGGCCGCGGTGGGCGCCGTACCCGCGTCGGTGACCCGCAGGGTGAGGGTGTTCTCGCCCGTGCGGAGCCGCTCGCCGATGGAGTACGGGTGGACGCGGACCTCGCGGTCGTCCGGGTACGGGCTGAAGTCGCCCTGACGGCCCACCTCCTGGCCGTTGACGAGCACCGCGCACGCTCCGTCGCTGCTGACCTGCACGACCGGTTCCGCGGGGATCTCGTCCAGGTGGGCGCGCAGGGTCAGGTCGTGTGTTCTGCCGGGTACGGAGCCGTCGCCGGCCGTCATCCACTCGGGACGGCGGAAGGCGCCGGGGTCGGAGACGACCGCGAAGGACGCGCGGACGGGTCCGTCCTCCAGCGCCCGCAGTTCGATCTCCACGACGACGTCACGGCCGTACGCCTCCGGCGGCAGTGGGCTGAAGGTCTGGTATCCCTCGCCGGGGGCGGTCAGTTCGGTGCCGTCGAGCAGCACGCGGCGGGCCGCGTTCGCGCCCACCGCGAGGAAGAGGCCGGAGTCGGCTGAGACGTCCTCCGGGCCCGGAAGGGTCAGGTGGGTGCGGACGGCGACGAGGCCGTCCGCCGGGACCTTGCGCCAGTCGAGGAATTCCTCGGGGACATATCCCTTGGGGCCGAGGCGCTCGTCGTGTGCGATGTCGTCGCGGATGCCCCGCGAGAGGGACCAGTGCGCGGGCCGCCAGTCGCCCGCTCCTTCCCGCACGTGCGCGAACGGGCCGAATCCGGCGGTCGCTTGGCCCCACTCCGGATTCTCGTCCTCGCGGTGCTCCATGCGCCACACCTCGACGGGCAGGATCCCGGGACGGTCGGCCGCCGCGAGGTCGCCCCGGCTGTTGTCGAGGGTCGAGACGGCGAGTGCGCGCCAAGGGCCTTTCACATGAATGCTGTTGGTTACCGGACCCAGCAGTTCGTGGGTCGGCAGCGGAAGTTCACCGGCGATCACCAGAAGAGCGACGGGGCCGTCCGTGAACGGCACATCGAGCAGCCAACTGCCGTCCGGCCCCTGGGTGACGGCGAGTTCGGCGCGGTTCCCGGTGCCGGGATCCCAGCGCTGGACGCGCGGCTGTTCGGGCAGGCCCTGGACGGACACCTTGGCACGACGCTCCACCGATGGCCTGAAGTCGTAGCCTTCGGTGCGCAGTTGGCGCCAGTACTCCTGCCAGGGGAAGCTTCCTCCGGTCAGCCGGTCGTCCGCGTCGAGGGTGACGACCGGCGCCCTGGTGCCGCTGATCTCGTCGTGGGCGATCAGGGTCAGTACGTATGCGTCACCGTGCCGGCGCAGCAGGTACGGGGCGTCCGAGGTGATCCGTACGGGGCCCCCCGCGACCGCTGCCGGGACGTCGGCCGCGCTGTCCACCACCGTGATCAGCCGCCGGTCGACGGCTTCGGCGAACAGCTTGCCGGCCGCCGCGTCCTCGTCGGCCGCCGCGCCCAGGAACACCCGGGGTGCGCTTCCCGCGCACACCACCCGGCCGCCCGCCTCCGCGAAGCGGACGAGGGTGCGGGCGGCGGCGGTGTGCAGCGCCCACGGCTCCGGCAGGACGACGGTCCGGTAGCGCTCCCCACCGATCTCCAATACCGCCGCGCCCGTCGCGTCGGTCATGATGCCCGCACGGGCGAGGGTCGTCTCGTCGAAGACGTCGTGGTCCAGCCCCGCGCGCTCCAGCACACCGCGCCGCTCGTCGAACCACGTGTTGACGCCGTTGAGTTCGTGGTAGACGGCGCTCGCGGCCCGCGCGGGAGCGAGCGGTCCTTCAAGGGTGAGGCAGCTCTGCGCGGTCGTCGTCGGCGACAGCAGGATCGTGTCGCACACGTGGCTGCCCAGGGTCAGTACGGAACAGAGCCGCGCCACGGCCGTCGAGAACACGTGGTACGCGGGCCAGTACGGCTGGCGCCAGCAGGTGGACGGCGGCGCCCACTCCCACCAGCCGCCGGGGGTGCTGTAGTAAATGGCGTGCGGGTCATACAGGTTGGCGCCCCTGCGCAGGAACGGCGCGAGCCAGTCGTACGTCTCCTCCAGCGTGCCGCCCCAGCCCGAGGAGTGGAACGCCTCGATCCAGGTGCGGCCGTGTCCGTGGGCGTGCGCCATGGAGCTGTGCACCTTGGCGTCGCCCCAGTGGTCGCTGCCCGGGGCGCCGTAACCGGCGTGGGTGGCGTGGTAGTCGCCGTACACCCGTACCCCGCCGACCGGGTCGCCCTCGCGGGCCGGTGACGGCTGGTCGAAACCGCAGATCAGGCCGTGCCGGTCGAAGAACGCCTGCTGCGGGCCGAAGAAGGCACGGCGGCCGAGCCGGGCGCGGTGCTCGTGGTAGTCGCGGCGTACCCGCGCGGCCTGCGCGGCCGTACCCGCATCCGCGCCCGCGCCATCCGTCTCGTCCTCCCAGAGCGCCCACAGCTCCGGGACGGGGTCGTAGCCGTACGTCTCGGTGAAAGTGGCCGCGAAGTCGCGGCCCCAGGTGGGCATGGCGGGCAGTTCGTCCTGGAAGAAACCGCCGATGACGCTGCCGAACCACCGGCCCGCATGCCGTTCCAGCGTGCCGTGCACCCGGTCGAGGAGCGCGGCGCACGCTGCCTCGCCGAAGTAGTCGAAGCCGCCGGCGCCGCAGTGCACGAGGGTGATCTCGGCGGGCCCGCCGCTCCAGTGGACCGCGCCGTCCGTGAGCGGGACAGCGGTACGGCCGCCGGGCCCGTGGACGTACGCGCTCAGCGCCGTGTGCCCGGCGGGCGGACGCATACCTGCCGAAGCCGTGGCCCCGGTCACGGTCACCGTCGTCCGGTGCAGCGTGAGGCCGGCGAAGTCCGGCTTCGCGGAGATCAGTTGCCCTTGGAAGTTGGCGCCGGAGAACCCGATCTGGTCGTACATCCACAGGCTGAAGCCCAACTCGGCGGCGTCGGCGCACGCCTGGTCGAGCAGGCTCAGCCAGGGCGCGCTCAGATACGGCGGATCGTCGGCGAGCGCGCCGAACATCGGGCCGGTCGGCGCCAGGCACATCACGACGGCCTGGCGGATGCCCTGGGACACCATCTCGGCCATCTGCGCGCGCAGCCGCTCCCGGGTGACCTTCGCACCGCTCCACCACCAGAGGGGCAGCGGGCCGTACGCGGGCGCGGGGTCGGTGAAACGGGACAGCAGCTCGGACGACGCGGAATCCATCCGAAGGGCAGGACCCACCGGACGCCCTGTCATGCGGCGGTCCTTTCCGTCTGGATCTGCTCCAGGGACTTGCCCGCCGTGTCCGGCATGAGGAAGAAACCGACCGCGCCGCTGATGACCAGGAAGACCGAGAGCAGAGCGGCGACCGGTGCGATACCGGTGGAGGCGAGGTGCGGCACGAAGTAGCTCCAGATGCCGAGACAGGTACGCGCCATACCGAACGTGAAGCCCTGCGCGGTGCCGCGCAGCATGGTCGGGAAGAGTTCCTGGCTGAACGTCTTGTAGAACGCCTCGCCCGCCAGCGCCGCCCCGACACCGAACAGGAAGGTGTTGAGCAGGATCGTCGGCACGGTGAAGGGAACCACCAGGAACAGCGCGTACGAGAGGGTCCCCATCACCGCCCCGATGCCCCACATCACGCGGCGCGTGGTGTGGTCGCGGTCGCTGAAGCGCATGAACACCAGGAACGTCGTGAGGATGCCGATCACGAACCCCGTGCAGGACAGCGCGACGCTGGTGGTCTGGCCGCCCGCGCCGAGGCTCTTGACCATGTACGGGGTGAAGATGCCGGCCGTGCCCGCCGCGAGGCTGGAGAAGATGTAGATGGTGCCGGTCCACAGCAGTGCCCGCAGGTTGGGCCCGCTGAACAGCTGCCGTACCCCGGCCGTGGCGGCGGCGCCCTTGCTCGCCGCCGTCTTCCACACCTCGGACTCGGTCATGCCCTTGCGCAGGGCCCAGGTGATGACCGCGACGACGAAGAGGTGCAGGAAGACGATACGGATCCCCAGCAGACCGAGCCGGGAGAGCCCGAGGGCGAGCAGCAGGACGATGATCGGTCCGGCGTTCCAGGCGACCTGCGTGAGGCCGAGCAGCTTGCCCCGGGACTTCGCCGGTGACAGCTCTCCGACCAGCGCGAGCGAGGTCGGCACGTCGGCGCCGACGGCCACGCCGACCACGAAGGTGCCGATGAACAGCATGGCGGGGTTCACCGCGAGTGCGATGCACATGATGGCCAGCGCGTAGATCAGCAGATCCCACTGGTAGATCCGTTTGCGGCCGAGCTTGTCGCCGAGACGGCCGCCGATGAACGCGCCGACGGCCGCGCCGACCGCGTTGGGCCCGAGCGCCGCGAGGGTGCCGACGCCGGTGACGCCCGCGTCGGCGAGGTGCAGCTTCTCCTGGAACAGCGCGAGCCCGGCGCCGAGCGCGACGATCGAACCGGCGTCGAGGTACGAGGCCATGCCCGCGAGCACCGACCAGCGCCACTGCTGGCGGCTGACGGCCTCACCGGATCCGCCGGCCGGGACTGAGGCCGCGTCACCCAGGGCCGCTTGCTCTGTTGTCATCCCGCGACTCCTTCGCCGTAGAACGCCTCCGGAGGACATTCTCCGCACGGAAACGCCTCAACCGTAGGAGAGTACGAGTCGGAGTCGGCGGCACCATGCGGCAGCGGGCGCGGCGGCCACGGCGGGGTCTGCCGGTTTTCGTGGTCAGCCAGCCGACCGCGCATCCCCCGTATGGGCCACTGTGCGGTTCGACCGGCGACGTCACACGTCTGCCCGGCTCCACTTCCATAACGTAACAACTGCCGTCCAGCGGACGGTTCCATCACCGAGCCAAGGCACGTCCGCGCCCGAGGTCCTGTCCGTGCCGCCCCGGCGTCCCCGCGCCGGTCGAGCCGCAGGCCTTCTGGCGCCGGTCGTCCGTGACGCGGTGTGCCCGCCCATGGCCAGGGAGTAACGCACCCCCATGCACCTTCTCGTCAAAGGGATCCAGCACCAGTTGACCGGTGAGGTCCTTGTCCCCAACTCGAAGTACCACGCGCACCGCGCACTGATCCTCGCGTCGCTCGCGGACGGCGTCAGCCGCGTCCACGGGCTGTCCGACGCCCGGCACGTCCTGTACACCGTGCAGTTGCTGCGCGGTCTGGGCGTCAAGATCTCCACGGACGGTGACACCTTTGTGGTGCGGGGCCTCGGCGGCCGGTACCGGCCGCGGCGCGCGGCCGTCTCCGCGGGCAGCTCGGGCACCACGCTCTATTTCATGATCGGTCTCGCCTCGCTGTCCGACCGGCCGGTCACGGTGACCGGTCAGAAGTACTTCCGCAGACGTCCCGTGGGTCCGCTGCTGGCCGCGCTGCGCCAGATGGGCGTACGTCTGGAGGCGGCGGACGACTGTCCTCCGGTCCATGTCCAGGGGCGGCGTCCGGCGGGCGGCCGGGTCCGGATCGCCGGGACGCTCTCCCAGTGGATCTCCGGGCTCATCCTGCTGGCGCCGTTCGCCACCGGGCCGACCACCATCGAGGTGGACGGGGAGCTGAACGAGCGTTCGTATCTGGAGCTGACCGTCGCGATGATGCGTCAGTTCGGCCTCCGGGTGACCGTGTCCGAGGACTGGCGGCGCTTCGACGTGGAGCCTGACCAGCAGGCGCGGCCCGCCGAGCTGACGCTGCCTCCGGACATCGGTTCCGCCGCGTTCGGCATCGCGGCCGCCGCGCTCCACCCCTCGGACGTACTGCTGCGGGGTATGACCCGGCTCGAAGGCGGTCCCGCCGACCATCCCGAGTTCCACTTCCTGGACATCGCACGCTCCATGGGGGTGCCCATGGAGCTGGACGAGGCGGCGGGCGGCGTACGGATCAGGCAGAACACGCCCGAGCTGAAGGGCGTCACGGTCGACTGCCGTGAGGTACCCGACATGCTGCCGATCCTCGCCACGCTCGGTACGTTCGCGTACGGGGAGTCGGTGTTCCGGAACATCGCGCACACCCGGCTCAAGGAGTCGGACAGGGCGGCCGCGATGCTCCAGCTCAACGCCATGGGCGGGGATCTGGAGCTGTCCGGCGACGCCCTGCGGGTGCGCGGTGTGGGGGGTCTCGTCGGCGCGAAACTGTCGTCGTTCAACGACCACCGGGTGCTGATGTCGCTGGCGGTCGCGTCGTCCCGGGCGCGCGGGCACGCCACGCTCACCTATCCGAACGCGTACCGGATCTCGTATCCGACGTTCCTGGACGCCATGAACACGCTGGGTCTGCCGATGTCGGTGGAGAACAGCGCGCCCGCGGCCGGCAAGAACGGCGCCGGGCGGCTGGAGAGGGAGGTGGCGAAGCCGGAACTGGCCGCGCGGATCACGCTGCCCGAATGGCTGCGGCGGCGGGCTGCCGCCCGGCCCGGCGACACCGCGCTGATCGACGTACGTCCCGACCGCGACGAGACCGTCACCTGGCGGGAGCTGGCCGACCGGGTGGACCGGGCCGCGTCGCTGCTGCTGGCGCTGGGGGTGCGGCCCGGCGAGAACGTCGCGTACCAACTGCCCAACCGCGCCGAGTTCGTGGTGCTGTCGCTGGCCTGTCTGCGGATCGGCGCGGTGTGCTGCCCGGTCATCCCGTTCTTCCGGGAGCGCGAGGTCGCCTTCGTCCTGCGCCGTTCCGGCGCGCGGGTGATGGTCGTGGCCGACCACTACCGCACGCGCGGGCCTGCGGCGGAAGTGCTCGGGCTCCGCGACGGGGACCGGGGGGCACTGGAGCACGTCCTCGTGCTGTCCTCGGCCGGCGGCCCCGCCGACCTGCCGGCGGACTCCGCGAAAGGCCAGGTGACCGACCCGGCCGGCGGTCCGGTCGTACGGGACTGGGAGCAGGCGCTCGCGGAGACGGTGACCGATCGCACCGCGCTGGACGCGTATGTTCCGGACCCGGACGCGACGGCGCAGTTGCTGTTCACGTCGGGCACCACCGGCGAGCCCAAGGGCGTGACGCAGCCGTCGCGGAATCTGGTCAGGGCCGTCTCCATGGAGATCAAGCACCTGGGTCTCGGTGCGCGTGACGCCGTGTGGGTGCCCTCACCGCTCGCCCACCAGACCGGGTTCCTGTACGGGATGGTGCTGGCGACGGTGCTCGGCGTACCGCAGATCCTCCAGTCCGAGTGGGACGCCAAGCGGGCGCTCACGTCCCTGAACGAGCACGGCGCGACCTTCGTCCAGGCCGCCACACCGTTCCTGTCCGACCTGGTCAAGGCGGTCGAGGACGGCGGCGAGACGCCGCGTCACCTGCGGATCTTCGTGGCGACGGGGGCGACGGTGCCGCGCGGTCTCGCGGAGCGCGCCGGCCGGGTGCTCGGCGCCGATGTCTGCGGCGCGTTCGGTACGACGGAGACGTGCCTGGGCGCGCTGTCGGCCCCGGCCGACGAGCCCGCGCAGCGCTGGGGATCCGACGGCCGGGCGCTGGACGGCGTCGAGCTGCGCGTCACGGACGAGCGGGGCCGGGTGCTGCCGGCGGGCGAGGAGGGCAACTTCGAGCTGCGCTCCCCCACCGTCTTCGACGGCTACCTCGGCGGTCCCGAGCTGACGGCGGAGGTCTTCACGGACGACGGCTGGTACCGCACGGGCGATCTGGCCACCCTCGACCAGTCCGGTTTCCTGCGGATCACCGGGCGCGTCAAGGACGTGATCAACCGTGGCGGTGAGAAGGTTCCCGTCGCCGAGATCGAGCAGTTGCTGTTCGCGCATCCGGCGGTCGAGGACGTGGCCGTGGTGGCCATGCCCGACGACCGGCTCGGCGAGCGCGCCTGCGCGTTCGTGGTCCTCGAGGACGGCGCGGCACTGGAGTTCGCGGCCATGCGGCGCTATCTGGACGAGCACCAGGTGGCCAAGCAGTACTGGCCGGAGCGGCTGGAACGGCTTGCCGAGCTGCCGCGCAACCCGGTCGGCAAGGTCCAGAAGTTCGCGCTGCGCGAGCGGGCGCGCGGATTGCGCCCGCACGCGGACACGGTCTGAGTCCTGAACCCACCACCGCGTTCGCACCCGAGTCCGTAGCAAGAAGTCCGAACCTTTACTGGTATCAGCGCATACAACACCTGCAAGACGGAAGGCAGAAGCAGCACATGACAGAAGATCAGCGGTTCGACCGGCTCCGCACCCAGGTCCTGGGATGGGTGGAGGGACCCGGCGAGCGCTGGGCGGAGCGTATCGAGGAGACCGGAGAGGTCCCCGAGGCGCTGTGGGCCGAGCTGAACGGGCTCGGCTTCCTCTCGATCGCGGCGCCTGCCGAGTACGGCGGCCAGGGCCTCGGCTTCGCGCGCTGGATGGAGCTGATGGAGATCTTCTCCCGCTCCCACGGCTCCGTACGGATGATCGTGCATGTCGTCAACGGCATCTGGCGGTCGATGGACGGGCACGCGACCGACGAGCAGCGCAAGCGCTTCGTGATCCCGTCCGTCACGGGCGAGATCAAGATCGCCTTCACACTCACGGAGCCGGGCAACGGGACCGGCGCCGACATCACCACCTCGGTGGTCCGCGAGGGCGACACGTACTACCTGTCGGGCCACAAGCACCTGATCACCTTCGGGATGCGCTGTGACTACTACCTGCTGGCCGCCCGCGTCGAGGGCAGCTCGGGGCACGACGGCACGGTGGCGCTGCTGGTGCCGAGGAACGCGGCGGGCGTGCGCGCCGAGGACACCTCGAACACGATGGGCGTGACGGGTACGGACCACGCCTCGCTGTCCTTCGACCGGACGCCGGTGCCGGTGGATCACCGGCTGGGCGCCGAGGGCCAGGGTCTTGAGGTCTTCCTCGGCGGGTTCCTGACCCCGTCGCGGATTTCGGTGGCGATGAGCTGTGTGGGTCTCGCGCAGCGCGCCCAGCAACTGGCCGTCGACTACGCGCGCGGGCGGGTGACGTTCGGCAAGGCGCTCACACAGCGGCAGGCCGTCCAGTTCATGCTCGCCGAGAACGCGGCGGACATCGAGGCGGCGAAGCAGCTGGTCCTGCACGCCGCGCGGCGGTTCGAGGAGGACGCGGACGACGCGTCCATGCAGTCCTCCATGGCGAAGATGCACGCCGTGTCGATGCTGACGACGGTCACCGACAAGGCGTTGCAGATCCACGGCGGACTCGGCTACTGGAAGTCGTCGAAGATCGAGCGCGTGTACCGGGATGCCCGTGCCCAGCGCTTCGAGGAAGGCACCAACGAGGTGCAGAAGGCAGTGGTCTTCCGCGAGCTGCTCCAGCGCGCGGCGGCCGAGGTCGAGGAGGGAACGACCCGATGAGCGGCAACGAACAGCGGCAGCACGGGAGCGGGCACGGGTCCGGACGCGAGCGGGTCTCGCTGATCACCGGCGCCTCGCGCGGCATCGGCCGCGCCCTGGCCCTCACCCTCGCCCGGCAGGGCGGCACGGTGGTCGTCAACTTCAAGCGGAACACGGACCTGGCGGAGAAGACCGTCGCCGACATCGAGGAGGCCGGTGGCCAGGGCTTCGCGGTCCGGGCCGACGTCGAGACGACCGAGGGCGTCAGGGCGCTCTTCGACGAGGTTGCCAGGCGCTGCGGGCGGCTCGACCACTTCGTCTCCAACGCGGCGGCCAGCGCCTTCAAGAACATCGTCGACCTCGGCCCGCACCACCTGGACCGCTCGTACGCGATGAATCTGCGGCCCTTCGTGCTCGGCGCGCAGGAGGCGGTGAAGCTGATGGACGACGGCGGCCGGATCGTCGCGCTGTCGTCGTACGGGTCGGTCCGCGCGTATCCCACCTACGCGATGCTCGGCGGGATGAAGGCCGCCATCGAGAGCTGGGTGCGGTACATGGCGGTGGAGTTCGCGCCGTACGGCATCAACGTCAACGCGGTCAACGGCGGTCTGATCGACTCCGATTCGCTGGAGTTCTTCTACAACGTCGAGGGCATGGCGCCGATGCAAGGGGTGCTCGACCGTATTCCGGCGCGCCGTCCCGGCACCGTGCGGGAGATGGCCGACACGATCATGTTCCTGCTCGGCGAGGGCTCCGGCTACATCACCGGGCAGACCCTGGTGGTCGACGGCGGGCTGAGCGTTGTCGCTCCGCCGTTCTTCGCCGACGCCGGTGAGGCGCTGGCGCTGCCGCCCCGTCCGACCCGCGACGCATGAGGCGCGCCGCCACCGCTTGCTGACCGAGAGGAGAGACCCGACCGTGTTCGACCACGTCTTCAGGCCCGGCGCCATCGGCGGGCTGACGCTGCCGCACCGCCTGGTCATGGGGGCCATGCACCTCAATCTGGAGGCCCTGGACGACGGCGGCGCCGCGCTCGCCGCCTTCTACGCCGAGCGGGCCAGGGGCGGCGCCGCGCTGATCGTCACCGGTGGCACCGCCGTGACCCCGGCGGGCGCGGGCGGCCCCGGTTACGGCATGACCGGCGACCCGCGGCACCGGGCGGCCCTGCGCGAGGCCGCGCGCGCGGTGCACGAGGCCGGCGGGCTGATCGCGCTCCAGCTCTTCCACGCCGGGCGGTACGCGCTGCCCGGCGCCCCGGGCACGGACGGCGGTGCGCCGCTCGCGCCGTCCGCCGTGTACAGCCGTTTCTCGCGCGCCACTCCGCGCGAGATGACGGCGGAGGAGATCACCGCGACGATCGCCGGCTTCGGGCGGGGCGCGGAGGTGGCATGTGAACTCGGCTTCGACGCGGTGGAGGTGATGGGATCGGAGGGTTATCTGATCAACCAGTTCACCGCGCCCCTCACCAACCGGCGGAGCGACGCGTGGGGCGGCGACGCCGAGCGGCGCCGGCGCTTCCCGGTGGAGGTGCTGCGTGCCGTACGGGCGGCGGCCGGGCCCGGGTTCCCGGTGCTGTTCCGGATGTCGGGCGCCGATCTGGTGCCGGACGGTACGTCCGCCGAGGAGACGGCCGCGCTGGCCGTGGCGCTGGCCGGGGCGGGCGCGGACGCGCTCGCGGTGGGCATCGGCTGGCACGAGTCCCCGGTCCCGACCGTGCAGGCCCAGGTCCCCGCCGGGACCTGGGCCGGGTACGCCAAGGACGTCAAGCGGGCGCTGCGCGCGGCCGGACACGGCGCGGTGCCCGTCATCGCCTCGAACCGCTTCAACCGGATCGCGCAGGCCGACGAGGTGCTGGCCGGTGGCGAGGTCGACTTCGTGGCCATGGCGAGGCCCTTCCTCGCGGACGCGGCGATCGTTTCCAAGTCCCGTGCGGGGCGGGGGGCGTTCGTGGACGTCTGCGTGGCCTGCAACGAGGCGTGCGTCGACCGCTCCTTCGGCACGGAGCGGGTGTCCTGCCTGGTCAACCCCCGGGCGGGCTACGAGAGCGAGTTCCCGGCCGGCGGCTATCCGGACCGGCCGGGCAGATACGCCGTGATCGGCGCGGGCCCCGCGGGCCTTGAGGCCGCGCGCACGCTGGCCGGACTCGGGCACCGCGTCGAGGTGTACGAAGCGGCGGCCGAGCCCGGCGGGCAGTTCCGGATGGCCGCGCTGGTGCCCGGCAAGGAGGAGTTCGGCGAGACCGTGCGTCTTCGCGTACGGGAGCTGCGTGAGCTGGGTGTGCCGCTGCACCTCGGCCACCGGATCGGTCACCGTGACGTGGCCGCGCTGAGCGCGCTGGACGGGGTGGTCCTCGCGACGGGTGTGGTGCCGTACCGGCCGATGCTGCCGGGGCTGGCGCTGCCCCATGTGCTGGACTACGCGCAGGCGTTCGCGGCCCGGGACGCGCTGGGGCCGCGGGTCGCCGTCATCGGTGGCGGCGGGATCGCGGTGGACCTGGCGCAGTTGCTGACGGGAAACGCGGACGCCGCGCCGACCCCGGAGGAGTTCCTGGCCGCGCACGCGGTCGGCGCGCTCGGGGCGTCCAGCTCACCCGCCGTCGCGAAGCCCGCCGTCGCTACGCCCGCTGTTCCCGCGCCCGCCGTTCCGGCGCCCGCGCGCGTGGCGCCCGTACGCGCACCGCGCGAGGTGACGCTCATGCGGCGCGGCGCCCGGATCGGCACCGGAATCGGGCCGAGCACCCGGTGGGTGGTGATGGCGGAACTGCGCGCCAACGGCGTACGGCTGGCCACCGGAGTGACATACGAGGAGATCACCCGTGAGGGCGTGTACGTGCTGGACGCCGAGGGCGGCCGGCGACTGATCGCGGCCGACCACGTCGTACTCGCCGCCGGGCAGGAGCGCGAGCGGGACGTCGTCGCGACCCTGCGCCGGGCGGGCGTGCCGTTCGAGACGGCGGGCGGGGCCGCCGGGACCGACGGGCTCAACGCGGTGCGCGCCACCGCCGAGGGGCTGCGGGCCGCTCACCGGATCACCCGGGCCGCGCGTCACGTTCAGAACACACCGAACACACGGAACACACTGAGCACGCACATCGGACACGCCACACCGCATACGGGAATCGCTCAGCTCCGGTGACTCTGTCCCACTACGGCCGAGTTATGGCCAACGGCCGAGCAGGAGGAATGCCGTGCAGAGCAATCAACAAGTCGTGGTGACGGGCTTCGGCGCCCTCACGCCCGTCGGCAACGACCGCGAGTCCACCTGGCAGGCGCTGCTCGCGGGCACGTCGGGGATCGGCCCGATCACCCGCTTCGACGCGTCGCGGCTGCCCACCAGGATCGCGGGCGAGGTCACCGGCTTCGACCCGGCCCAGCTGCTGGACCGGAAACGGGAGCGGCGCTCGGCCCGCTTCTCCCAGCTCGCCGTCGCGGCGGCCCGTGAGGCCGTCGCCGACGCCGGTCTGACGGTCGGCGCCGAGGCGGGCGGCGTCGACGCGGAGCGGGTCGGCGTGGTGCTCAACAACGCGGTCGCCGGGATGGACGGGGTGGAGGCGGCCGTCGACGCGATGCACGCCGATCCGCGTACGGTCAGCCCGTACTTCGTCTCCTCCGTCATCCCGAACATGCCGGCCTGCGAGGTCGCCATCGACCTCGGTGTGCACGGTCCCGTGACGGCGGGCGCGCTCGCCTGCGCCAGTGGGATCTACGCCCTGCTGGAGGCCCGCAGGCTGATCCTGTCGGGCGAGGCGGACGTCGTCGTCGCGGGCGGTACGGACTCGGCGATCACCCCGGTGATGTTCACCGGCCTCTCCACCATGGGCGCGCTCTCCCGGAACAACGACGACCCCACGCGCGCCAGCCGCCCCTTCGACGCGGACCGGGACGGATTCGTCTTCGGCGAGGGCGCGGTCGTCTGTGTCCTGGAGTCGGCGGAACACGCCCGCGCGCGGGGTGCGCGCCCGTACGCGGAGGTGGCCGGCGGCGCGCTCACCTCGGACGCCTTCCACGTCAGCGCCCCCGACCCCAGCGGCGCCGGCGCCGTCTCCGCGATGCGGCAGGCGCTGCGCGCCTCGGGTACGGACGCGAGCGACGTGGACTACATCTGCGCCCACGGCACCAGCACCCGGATCAACGACCTCACCGAGAGCCGGGCGATCCGGGACGTCTACGGGGCGCACGCCTACGACCTGGCGGTCAGTTCTCCGAAGTCGATGGTCGGTCATCTCATCGGAGCGGCGGGCGCGCTCTCCGCGATGGTGTGCGCGCTGGCCGTGCGGGACGGTGTCGTTCCTCCCACCATCAACCTGGACACGCCGGGCGAGGAATGCGATCTCGACTACGTGCCCCATGTCGCGCGCAAGGCCGACGTACGCGCGGCCGCGGTGAACGCGTTCGGCTTCGGCGGTCAGAACTGTGTCGCCGTCCTGCGGGCCGTCTGAGGCCGTGCCCGTGTCACACCGTATGTCTCCGTGGAGCTGCCTGATATGAACACTCCTGCCTACGATCCCGACGCCTTCCGTTCCGTCTTCGAGCAGCGGTTCACCTATTGGTCCGGTTTCGAGCGCAACACCCACCGGTACGCCCGCGCCACCGCCATGTCGGACCCGGCGACCGGGCGGTCCTGGACGTACGCGGAGCTGGGCCGGGAGGTCGAGCGGCTGGCCGCCGGGCTCGCCGCGTCCGGGGTGCGCCCCGGCGATCTGGTGGCGTACCAGCTGTTCAACGGGCCCGAGTTCGCGCTGCTGTATCTGGCCGCTCAGCGGCTCGGCGCGATCGGCTCGCCCGTCAACTTCCGTCTGGCGCCCGGCGAGAGCGCACATGTGCTGGACACCGGCCGGCCACGCGTCTTCGTGTACGACACGGCCGTCACTCAGAACGCGGGCCGGGCGCTCGCGCTCGCCGGCCACCGTCCCGCGCTGATCGCGCACGTCGGCTCGGGCCGGGACGGGGACGGCCCGCTGCCGGACTCCGTCCCGTTCGGGGACCTGGCGGCCCGGGGCGCGGGCACGGCCCCGCCGCCGGCGCCGGACGGCGGGATCTACGCGGAGACCACCCGCCTCTACACCTCGGGCACCACGGGACTGCCCAAGGGCGTACCGCTCAACAACGCCACGGAGGTGCTGTCCGCGCACGACGTGATCATGCACTTCCCGCTGTCGCCCGAGGACCGCACCCTGAACATGACGCCGTGGTTCCATCGCGGCGGTCTGTACGCGGGCGGCCCCAACCCCGTCTTCTACGCGGGCGCGGAGGTGGTGCCGCTGCGTCACTTCGACGCGGACACCGTCCTCGATCTGGTGCAGGAGCGCGGGATCACGTTCCTGATCGGTGCGCCGACCAATCTGGAGCGGCTGGCCGACGCGCAGGTGCGGGAGCACCGCGACCTGTCGGCGCTGCGCGGCATCGTCACGATGGGCGCGCCGCTGGACCGGGCGGCGGCCTTGCGGTACCAGGAGGTACTGACACCGCGGATCTTCAACGGGTACGGCACGACCGAGGCGTTCTGGAACACCTTCCTGCGCCCCGCCGACCTGCCGGAGCACGCGGGCAGCGCGGGGCGGGCCAGTACGGACGACGACGTGGCCGTGGTGCGGGTCCACGAGGGCCGGCGGGCGGCGCCCGGCGAGCTGGCGGCGAAGGACGGCCGGGAGATCGGCGAGGTGATCGTCCGGTCCCCGAAGTCGGGGTACGGCTACATCGGCAGGCCCGACGAGGAGGCGGAGAATTTCCGCGACGGCTGGCTGTACATCGGCGACCTCGCGACCTGGGACGAGGACGAGTACGTCACGATCGTCGGCCGCCGCGACGACATGATCCTGTCGGGCGGCGAGAACGTCCATCCGGTGCAGGTGGAAGAGGTGCTGGGCGAGCACCCCGGGGTCGCCGACTCGGTGGTCGTGGGCGCGCCCGACCCGGTGTGGGGGCAGCTGGTCACCGCGTACGTGGTGCGCAAGGACCCGGCGCTGACGGCGGCCCAGTGCGAGAAGCACTGCCGGGCGCACCCGATGCTGGCTCCGTACAAGCGGCCGCGCGCCTACCGGTTCGTCGACGCGCTGCCGGTCACCGCGACCGGCAAGAAGATCCACTACCGGCTGCGGGAGCAGGCGGCCGAGGACGCCGCGGCCGGACTGCTCGAACGGGTCTGACGGTCCGGCTTCCCCATTCCCGGGTCAGCGAAGCCGTCTGCGCTTCGGTTTCGGCTTCGGCCGGGTCCCGGTGGCCAGGGGGGAGCGGGCCAGTTCGATGCAGCCGGCGGTGATCAGGGCGACCGCGAGGAGTTCGGGCAACAGCCACCAGCCGGTGCGCAGGTGCTCGCTGAACAGCGTCACGCCGTACGTGATGCTGATCAGCGCGTCGCCGAGGGTGAGCATCGGCTGGGACGCCACCAGCGCACCGGCCTGGAGGGCGTTCTGGAGGAGGAACAGCGCGCCGACGCCCGCGACGGCGGTGCCGTACAGCTGCCAGGAGGAGAACAGCGCGACCACCCCGTCGCCGTCCTCCAGACGGGCCACGGCGTCCTTCATCAGGGCCGCGGTCAGGGCGTATCCGCACGCCGCGGCCAGTGCGAACAGCGCGGCCCGCAGGTTTCCGCAGGCCCGCTGCGCCCAGCTGATGATCCCCGCCTCGAAGAGCACGGTGATGATCAGCGCCGGAATCCAGGCGGTCCCGTTCACGGTCTCGGTGCCACCTCCCGGCGCGGCCGACGCCATGCCCAGGGCGAGGCCGGAAGTCACCGCCGCCACGCCGAACCACGCGCCGCGCGGCAGCGGGTGTCCGAAGACGTACGAGGCCATCAGCAGCGTCGTGGGCAGCTCGATCACGAAGATCGGCTGGACCACCGCGATCGGTCCTGTGGCGAGGGCAACCGCCTGGCAGACCGCCGCCACGACCACCATGCAGATCCCGGCCAGCCACACCTTCTGCCGGACCAGATGCCGGATCAGCGAGAAGTGCATCGCCTCCTTGTCGGGCACGATGGACGCGGCACGGCGCTGGAGCACGGAGGCTGAGCCGTTGCTGATCGCGGTCAGTACGGCGAACAGGACACTGATCACCGAACCATCATGGGGCTGGCGGCCACGTGATCCCGTCTCATCCCGCCCCGCGGGGTGGGACGGGCTGCGGGAGGGGGCCGAATGAGGTACGTTTCCCCAGCTCAGAGCCGAGAGACCGGAACCGGCAGAGGCTGAGGTGGAGGGAGCAGAGCCGTGGTACGCAGGAACAGCGCCCCGCCCGCGCCGCTCCCCCAGCGGGACGGCGTCGACCCGGTCCGGCTGCGGCTGCCGCCTGATCCGGGGCACGACTGGCCGACCGTACGGGACCACCTGATCGCGCGGTTCGGACGCGCCGTCGGCGGGGAGCGGATCGACGCGATGTTCGGGGAGGGGCGGTTCGTCGGGGCCGACGGGCGGCCGGTCGGGCCGGCGGAGCCGTACACCGCCGGGCGGTACGTGTGGTTCCACCGGGACTTCGCGCCCGAGGAGCGGGTGCCCTTCGGCATCGGCGTCGTCCACCGCGACGAGCGGATCGTGATCGCCGACAAGCCGCACTTCCTGGCCACCATGCCCCGGGGCGGCCACATCACCGAGACCGCGTCGGCCCGGCTGCGGCGGGACCTCGGCCTGCCCGCGCTCCAGCCCGCGCACCGGCTCGACCGGCTGACGGCGGGGCTGGTGCTCTTCGTCGTACGGCCGGAGGACCGGGGCGCGTACCAGACGCTCTTCCGTGACCGGCGGGTGCGCAAGGAGTACGAGGCCATCGCGCCGTACGACCCGGCGGTGGCGCTGCCGGTGACCGTGCGCAGCCGGATCGAGAAGGAGCGCGGGGTCATGGCGGCCCGGGAGGTGCCGGGCGGGGAGCCGAACAGCGAGAGCCGTGTCGAACTGCTCGGACACCACGGCGGGTACGGCCGCTACCGGCTGCTGCCCGCGACCGGCCGTACCCATCAGCTGCGGGTGCATATGAACGCGCTGGGGCTCCCGCTCCTGGACGACCCGGTCTATCCGGTCGTCCAGGAGCCGGGGCCCGACGACTACTCCCGGCCGCTGCGGCTCCTCGCGAAGGTGTTGGAGTTCACGGATCCGCTGACGGGTGAGCCGCGCCGCTTCGAGAGCCGGTTGTCCCTCGGCCCTGTCCCGGGTCAGTGACCCCGCTGAAGCCACTCCGCCAGGTGGGGTGCTTCCGCGCCGATGGTGGTCGGGTCGCCGTGTCCGGTGCGTACCACCGTATCCGGCGGCAGGGTGAGCAGCCGGTCGCGGATCGAGGACACGATCGTCGGGAAGTCGGAGTACGAGCGCCCGGTGGCGCCGGGGCCGCCCTGGAAGAGGGTGTCGCCGGTGAAGACGGTCGACAGCTCGGGCGCGTAGAGGCAGACCGCGCCCGGCGCGTGGCCGGGGGTGTGGAGCACGGTCAGGGTGATGCCCGCGACGGTGAGCGTGGCGCCGTCGGCGAGGTGCTCGTCCGGGATCTGCTCCGGGTACGTCTGCTTCCACAGCGGAAGATCGTCCGGGTGGAGCAGCACGGGCGCGCCGGTGGACGCGGCGAGGGCCGGCGCGGCGTCGATGTGGTCGTTGTGCGCGTGGGTGCAGACGATGGCGCGCAGGGTGCGGCCGCCGAGGGCGGTCTCGATGGCCGCGGCGTCGTGCGCGGCGTCGATGACGATCGCCTCGGAGTCGTCACCGACGATCCAGACGTTGTTGTCGACGTCCCAGGTGCCGCCGTCGAGTGAGAAGGTGCCTGAGGTGACCAGGTGGTCGATGCGCGCGGTCATCAGAACGTCACCACCGAACGCAGCACATCGCCCTCGCTCATGCGGGCGAAGGCCTTTTCGACGTCGCCGAGACCGATGGTCTCGGTGACGAAGGCGGCCAGGTCGATGCGGCCCTGCTGGTGCAGGTCGATGAGCATTGGGAAGTCACGGGACGGCAGACAGTCGCCGTACCAGGAGGACTTGAGGGAGCCGCCGCGGCCGAAGATGTCGAGGAGCGGCAGTTCGAGCTTCATCTCCGGTGTGGGGACGCCGACCAGGACGACCGTGCCCGCCAAGTCACGCGCGTAGAAGGCCTGTTCGTAGGTCTCGGGGCGGCCGACCGCCTCGATGACGACATCGGCGCCGAATCCCCCGGTCAGTTCGCGGATCGCCTCGACGGGGTCCGTGGAACGGGAGTTGACGGTGTGGGTGGCGCCCATCGACTTCGCCGTCGTCAGCTTGCGGTCGTCGATGTCGACGGCGATGATCCTGGCCGCGCCCGCGAGGCGCGCGCCGACGATGGCGGCGTCACCGACACCGCCGCAGCCGAAGACCGCGACGGAGTCGCCGCGGCCGACCTGTCCCGTGTTGATCGCCGCGCCGATACCGGCCATCACACCGCAGCCCAACAGGCCCGCGACGGACGGCGATACGCCCGGGTCGACCTTGGTGCACTGGCCGGCCGCGACCAGGGTCTTCTCCGCGAAGGCGCCGATGCCGAGGGCCGGGGAGAGTTCCGTACCGTCGGTCAGCGTCATCTTCTGCGTGGCGTTGTGGGTGTTGAAGCAGTACCACGGCCTGCCACGCAGACAGGCACGGCAGTTGCCGCACACCGCACGCCAGTTGAGGACGACGAAGTCGCCGGGCGCGACCTCCGTGACACCTTCGCCCACCGACTCCACCACGCCCGCGGCCTCATGGCCGAGGAGGAAGGGGAAGTCGTCGTTGATCCCGCCCTGCTTGTAGTGCAGATCGGTGTGGCAGACGCCGCACGCCTGTACTTTCACCACAGCCTCGCCCGGACCCGGATCCGGCACGACGATCGTCTCGATCCGCACCGGCTGGTTCTTGCCGGGCGCGACGACTCCTTGCACCTGCTGCGACATCCCAGGGACCTGCCTTTCCTCACAGCCATGAGCGCTTCACGCGCTTCCGGCACTGTTGTTCCCGCTCACCACCACTATCCCGTGCCGGGACGCGTGGCGAGGGACTGTCAGGGCGCGAGCACGTCCAATTCGTGCAGGGCGCCGACGGCGATCTGCCTGGTCAGCTCCTCGGCGCGGCGGCCGTCGCCGTCCCGGACCGCCTCGGCCACCTGGACGTGCAGGGTGACGGCCGCCGGGTCGGGGTCGTCGAACATCACCTGATGGCGCGTGCGTCCGGTGAGGACTTCGGCGACGACGTCGCCGAGGCGCGCGAACATCTCGTTGCCCGACGCGTTGAGCACGACCCGGTGGAAGGCCATGTCGTGCACGAGGTACTCCTCGAGCCTGCGGCCCCGCGAGGTGGCGACCATCCCGAGGGCCAGCCCGGCGAGTTCGGCACACTGCTCGGGCGTGGCGTGCCTGGCGGCGAGCCCCGCGGCGACCGGCTCGATCGCGGAACGCAGCACGGTCAGGGAGCGCAGCTGACGCGGCCGGTCGGTGCCGGCCAGCCGCCAGCGGATGACCTGCGGATCGTAGACGTTCCACTCCTCGGTGGGCCGTACGGTCACCCCCACCCGGCGCCGGGACTCCACCAGATGCATCGATTCGAGGACCCTGACCACCTCGCGGACGACGGTGCGCGAGACGTCGAAGCGCTGGGCCACCTCGTCGGTGCGTACGACACTGCCCTGCGGGTACTCGCCCGCCGTGATGGCGAGGCCGAGGGTGTCCAGCACACGGGTATGCAGGCCCCGGCCTTCTGTGGTCATGGACGTAAGCCTACGATGCCGATCGACCATGCAAAAGTATGACGTTTTCATCACAGCCTCTTGAATACGTCGTACCTAATGAGTTTCAGTTGCGGGTCGGATCTGATCGAGAGGGCAATCATGAGCACCACCCACGTCGTCGTGGTGATGGGCGTAGCAGGCACGGGCAAGACCACGATCGGGCCACTGGTCGCCGCCGCGCTGAACGTTCCGTACGCCGAGGGCGACGACTTCCACCCGCCGGAGAACGTCGCGAAGATGTCGGCCGGCACGCCCCTGGACGACGCGGACCGCCTGCCCTGGCTCGACGCGATCGGCGCGTGGGCGCACGGCAGGGCCGGTCAGGGCGGGGTGGTCGCCAGCTCCGCGCTCAAGCGCGCCTACCGCGACCGGCTGCGGGACGCGGCGCCCGACACCGTCTTCCTGCACCTGACCGGCGACCGGCCGCTCATCGAGCGGCGGATGGCGGAGCGCAAGGGCCACTTCATGCCCACGGCCCTGCTCGACTCGCAGTTCGCCACCCTCCAGCCGCTGGAGGACGACGAGACGGGCGTGTCCGTCGATGTGTCGGGCACCCCGGAAGAGATCACCGAACGGGCCGTCGCCGCGCTGCGCCGCCTGGAGCGGTGAGCCCGGACAGGCCGACCCTCCCCAACAGCCTCACACCCTAGGAAGTCTCCGTGAGCACTCTCAACGTCGAGATGCTGGCAGCGGATGCCGCAGAGCCGATCACCTCGGCGGGCAACGCACAGCTGGGCATCGCCGTACTCGTCGGCATAGCCGTCATCGTCGTTCTCATAACGGCCTTCAAACTGCATGCCTTTCTCTCCCTGACCATCGGTTCCCTGGCGCTCGGCGCCGTCGCGGGAGCGCCGCTGGACAAGGTGATCACCAGCTTCACCACCGGCCTCGGCTCGACGGTCGCGAGCGTGGGCGTACTCATCGCCCTGGGCGCGATTCTGGGCCGGCTGCTCGCCGACTCCGGCGGCGCGGACCAGATAGTCGACACGATCCTCGCGAAGGCGAGCGGGCGGGTCATGCCGTGGGCCATGGTGCTCATCGCCGCCATCGTCGGTCTGCCGCTCTTCTTCGAGATCGGCATCGTGCTGCTGATCCCGGTGGTCCTGCTCGTCGCCAAGCGCGGCAACTTCTCCCTGATGCGGATCGGCATTCCGGCCCTGGCCGGGCTCTCCGTGATGCACGGGCTGATACCCCCGCACCCCGGTCCGCTGGTGGCGGTCGACGCCCTCGGCGCCAACCTCGGTGTCACGCTGGCGCTCGGTGTGGTCGTCGCGATCCCGACGGTGATCATCGCCGGTCCGGTCTTCTCGAAGTACGCGGCGCGCTGGGTGGACATCCAGCCCCCGGAGAAGATGATCCCGCAGCGCCCCTCCGAGGAACTGGACACCCGGCCGAGCTTCGGCGCGACGGTCGTCACCGTGCTGCTGCCCGTCGTACTGATGCTGGGCAAGGCCCTGGTCGACATCGTCATCGACGACCCGAAGGACAGTGTCCAGCGCGTCGCCGACGTGGTCGGCTCCCCGCTGATCGCACTGCTCCTGGCTGTGCTCGTCGGACTCTTCACGCTGGGCCGCGCGGCCGGTTTCACCAAGGACCGGCTCTCCTCCACCGTCGAGAAGTCCCTCGCCCCGATCGCCGGTGTGCTGCTGATCGTCGCGGCCGGTGGCGGTTTCAAGCAGACGCTGGTCGACTCCGGAGTGGGCCAGATGATCCTGGACATCTCCAAGGACTGGTCGATCCCCGCGCTCCTGCTGGGCTGGCTGATCGCCGTCGCGATCCGGCTCGCCACCGGGTCCGCGACGGTGGCCACCATCTCCGCCGCCGGACTCGTGGCGCCGCTCGCCGCGGACATGTCCAGCACGCACGTCGCCCTGCTGGTCCTCGCGGTGGGTGCGGGCTCGCTCTTCTTCAGCCATGTGAACGACGCCGGGTTCTGGCTGGTGAAGGAGTACTTCGGGATGGACGTCGGACAGACGATCAAGACGTGGTCGGTGATGGAGACGATCATCTCCGTCGTCAGCCTCGGCTGCGTCCTGCTGCTCTCGCTGGTCTTGTAGCGACCTGACGCGAAGGCCCCCTGCGACCGCCGGAAACCGGTGGCCGCAGGGGGCCTTCGCGTTTGTCGTCCGTCAGAGACGCGGTACGCGGGTGCCTCAGACCCCGGCGCTCCGCGATCCCGCGGCCTTCTCCAGCTGGAACGCCTCGTTGCCGAGCCCGATCCTGGCGTACACCTCGGGCTTCACGGAGCGCAGCACCAGGCCGTAGACGAGGCCACCGGCCAGGACGATCCCGACGACGGCCGGCAGGATCCAGCGCAGCGAGGAGCCGGGCCCTGCCCCCACCAGCACGCCGAAGTCCCTGACCGTGTAGAAGGCGACCATCAGCAGCACGATCCCCGCGATTCCGGAAGCGACCAGACGCGGCGCCTGGGGGCGGCCGGCCCCGCGTCGTACGAAGAAGGCGATGACGGCGAAGGCGGCGGCCGCCATCAGCAGGATGATGCCGAGCGCTCCGAGGTTGCCCATCCAGGTGAACAGGTGCAGCACGGGCCCGGTCGGGTCGCCGGCCGGCTTGTCGTCGGTGAGCGCGAAGGCGAGCACGACGACGACGGCGAACGCGGACTGCAGGAGCGATCCCGAACCGGGCGCTCCGCTGTTCTTGTTGGTCCGGCCGAAGGTGGCGGGCAGCAGGCCCTCGCGGCCCATGGCGAAGGCGTACCGGGCGACGACGTTGTGGAAGCTGAGCAGCGCGGCGAACATGCCGGTGACGTACAGGATGTGCAGGAGGTCGGTGAAGGTGGACCCGAGCCTGCTCTCGGTGAGCGTGAAGATCAGTCCGGGCCCCTCCTTCGCGGACGCGCCGACGACCGCGGCGGGGCCGGTCGCGACGGACAGGGCCCAGGCGCTGAGCGCCAGGAAGAGGGCGGAGAGACCGACGCCGAGGAACATCACACGGGAGACGACGACGTGCGGCCTGCTGGTCTCCTCCGCGTACACGGGGGCCTGTTCGAAGCCCACGAACGCGGCGATGCAGAAGCAGAGGGCGGTGCCGATGCCCGCACCGCTCAGGTTCTCCGGGTTGAAGGCATGGAAGGAGACGCCCTCCTTGCCCGGGTCCGCGACCGAGGAGATGTCGAAGATCACGACGAGAGTGACCTCGATGAGCAGCAGGACGCCGAGGACGCGGGCGTTGAGGTCGATCTTCAGCCAGCCGAGCAGTCCGACGGCAGCGACGGCGACCAGGGAGGGGATCCACCAGGGGACGGTCACACCGAAGTAGGTGTCGAAGAGTCCGGACACCTCGAAGCCGAGCAGGCCGTAGATGCCGACCTGCATGGAGTTGTACGCGAAGAGGGCGACGAACGAGGCCCCCGTGCCCACGGTGGAGCCGAGACCGCGGGCGATGTACGCGTAGAACGCGCCGGCGTTGTGCACGTGCCGGCTCATCTCCGCGTATCCCACGCTGAAGAGGACCAGCACGACGCCGAGCGTGACGTAGAGCAGCGGCTGGCCGACGACGCCCATCACGCCGTACACGGTGGGCATGAGGCCGGCGACGGTCATCAGGGGCGCGCTGGCCGCGAGCACGGACAGCAGCAGTCCGGCCGTGCCGAGGCGATTGGCGCGCAGTGCTCCCTCCTGCCCCCGGTACGTGTTGATCTCGCTCGTACGCGAACTCGTACGCGAACTGCCCGTCGACATGGCAGAAGTGTCCTTTCGGGATGCGGGGCGGATGCGGGGCGGGTGTGGAGCGGCCGTTCAGCGGAGACCGAGCGCGGCGTCGCGCGCGGCAAGGAACGCTTTGTGCGGATCCCGGTCCGGGTACGACCAGGGAGCACGGGTGGGATGCGGGCCGATCCGGTTGAACAGCGCGGCGGCCTCGGCGATCCCGCCCTGGTACAGGTGGGCGTGCGCAAGGAAGTTGAGGTCGACGCGGTTGCGCGGCTGGCGCTCGGTCTCGCACTCCAGCCACCAGTCGAAGGCCGTCGTGAGCACCTGCCGTGCGCGGCGTCCCTTCCAGTGGGGCGAGACGGCCGGGTCGGCGGGCTCGTGGCCGGACGTGGCGAGCACCCGGTAGCGCTCGGCGTGGGCGACCACGGGAAGCACGGCGAGCGGGGAGTCGGGCGGCGCGTGCTCGGCGGCCCAGGCGGCGAAGTCGTAGACCTCGTGCAGCGGGTCCTGGCCCGCGCCGGGATGCCGCTCCGCGAGCCGCGCGGCCATCAGGTGGTGCGCGTGGTGATGGCCGGGGTGACGGGTCCTGACCTCGTCGAAGAGCTGCGCGGTCTCCTCCTCGGTGCCGAGGGTGCGCGCCAGAATCAGCAGACCGAGCCAGGGAGTCGGGTCGGCCGGGGCCTGTCTGACGGCCTGTCGGCAGATCTCGCGCGCCCGGGCTTCCTTCGCCTTGCCGCGCAGCACACCGAAGACGGTGGCACAGGCGGACAGGGTCGTGGCGTCCGCGCTCTCCGGCTCGGCGATGAGCCATTCGCCGGCCCACGCCGCGGCGCCGGGCGCCTGGGCGAGTACGACGACGCGGTGCCCCCTGCGGTCCCAGTCGTCGCCGGTGGCCGCCAGCAGAGTGCGCGCCTCCGACCAGCGGCCCTGAGCCAACTGATCTCTGGTGAGGGCCAGTTCTTCGTCGTCCAGGGCCGGATCGAAGAACTGGCCCGATCTCGAGCGCCGTCTTCGGGGGCGGCCGAGGGGTGGCGGAGGCGGTGACATCCGCGGAAATCCTCCAGGGCACGTGTCGAGCGATGATCGCGCACAGCAAAGCCGTAGCCACCGCTCCACGTCAAGGCCCGAATCGTTACGTAAGGCGGCCAACTGGCACATCGACGGACCCGGTTGAGCGGTATGGTCGGCCGCTGACCGGTCAACTTCTCTCTTTTGGGGTCCAGTTCGGGCTTGATCGGGTCACGGCGGGAGAGATCACATCAGCGGCCCGGGGCGCCCGCTTCACTCCGGCCGCTCCATGGGGTGTCCGGAGTACGAGACGTCTCCGTCAGTCGACCGCCTTCGCCGCGGAACGGCCCGCCGTACGGCCCGAGAAGATACAGCCGCCGAGGAACGTGCCCTCCAGGGACCGGTAGCCGTGTACGCCCCCGCCGCCGAACCCGGCCGCCTCGCCCGCCGCGTACATCCCGGGCAGCGGCTCCCCGCCCGCCGTGAGGACGCGCGAGGAGAGGTCGGTCTCCAGACCGCCGAGTGACTTGCGCGTCAGGATGTTCAGCCGTACGGCGATCAGCGGGCCCGCCTGCGGGTCCAGGACGCGGTGCGGGGCGACCGTACGGGTCAGCCGGTCGCCCAGGAACCTGCGCGCTCCCCTGATCGCCGTCACCTGGGCGTCCTTGGTGAACGTGTTGGCGATCTCCCGGTCGCGCGCGGTGATTTCGCGGCGCAGCTCCGCCTCGTCGATCAGCGTCTCCCCGGTCAGCGCGTTCATACCGCGGACGAGCGCGCCGAGGTCCCGCTCCACCACGAAGTCGGCGCCCTTGTCCATGAACGCCTTGACCGGGCCCGGCACTTCGGTCCGGGTCCGGTCGAACACACCGCGGACCGACTTGCCCGTCAGATCGGGGTTCTGCTCGGAGCCGGAGAGTGCGAACTCCTTGCCGATGATGCGCTGGTTGAGCACGAACCACGTGTACTCGTAGCCGGAACGCGTGATGTGCTCCAGCGTCCCGAGGGTGTCGAAGCCGGGGAAGAGCGGCACCGGCAGTCGGCGGCCGCGGGCGTCGAACCAGAGCGACGAGGGTCCCGGCAGGATGCGGATGCCGTGCGCCGCCCAGACCGGGTCCCAGTTCGCGACGCCTTCCGTGTAGTGCCACATCCGGTCTCCGTTGATGTGACGGGCGCCCGCCGACTCCGCGACGCCGAGCATCAGCCCGTCGACATGCGCGGGCACACCGGAGAGCATCGTGCGCGGCGGGGTGCCGAGCCGCTCCGGCCACTGCTCGCGGACCAGGTCGTGATTGCCGCCGATACCGCCCGAGGTGATGATCACGGCCTGCGCCCTGAGCGTGAAGTCCCCGGTCACCGTGCGGCCGCTCGCGCTGCCGCGCGGCGCGGCGCTCGGTTCGAGGACCTCGCCGGTGACGGTGTCGACGGCGCCCGCCGTGCGCCCGAGGCCGGTGACGCGGTGCCGGAAGCGGAACGTGACGAGGCCCCGCGCGACGCCCTCGCGCACCCGCCGTTCGAACGGCGCGACCACCCCCGGGCCCGTGCCCCAGGTGATGTGGAAACGCGGCACCGAATTGCCGTGCCCGGTGGCGCCGTAGCCGCCGCGCTCCGCCCAGGACACGACGGGGAAGAACCGCATTCCCTGCCGGTGCAGCCAGTCGCGCTTCTCGCCGGCCGCGAAGTCGACGTACGCCTCGGCCCACCGGCGCGGCCAGTGGTCCTCCTGCCGGTCGAAGCCGGCCGCGCCGTGCCAGTCCTGGAGGGCGAGATCCCGGCTGTCCTTGATGCGCATCCGGCGCTGCTCGGGCGAGTCGACGAAGAACAGGCCGCCGAAGGACCAGTGCGCCTGCCCGCCGAGCGACTGCTCGGGCTCCTGGTCGAGGATGATGACGGAGCGGCCCGCGTCGACCAGTTCGGCGGCGGCGGCCAGGCCCGCGAGGCCGGCCCCGATCACAATCACATCAGCGTCGTGGGCCATGGATTCCATCCTTCTCGGATCGGGGACTCGGGTCGGGCGGCTCGGATCGGGCAGTTCGGATCGGGGCCACACGGGCGGGTGCTCCGGGCGGGTGGTCCGATCTTGCGTACGCGCGAGTAACCCGTCAACTGGTTGGATGGTCCGCATGGCACCTGAAGACGAGATCCTGGACGTGGTGGACGAGCACGACCGTGTCACCGGGCAGGCCCCGCGCGGCGAGGTCTACGCGAAGGGGCTGCGGCACCGCTGCGTCTTCGTCCTGGCGCGGGACGCCGAAGACCGCATTTTCGTGCACCGCAGAACCGCGACGAAGATGGTCTTCCCGTCGCTGTACGACGTGTTCGTGGGCGGGGTCGTCGGTGCGGGCGAGAGCTACGACGACGCGGCGCTGCGCGAGGCCGAGGAGGAGCTGGGGGTCAGCGGACTCCCGCGCCCCGAGCCGCTGTTCCCGTTCCTCTACGTGTCCCCGGACGGCCGGCAGAGCTGGTGGTCGTACGTGTACGAGGTCCGCTGCACCCTGCCGGTGGACCCGCAGGCGGAGGAGGTCGGCTGGCACGGTTTCCTCACGGAGGACGAGGTGGAGCGGCGGCTCGGTGAGTGGACGTGGGTGCCCGACGGCCTCGCGGCGTATGAACGGCTCAAGGCGTTCCGCGCGTAGGGTGCGCCAGATGAGGGACTTTGCACGGAGCCTGCGGCTGTGGTTCTCGCCCGGGCGGATAGGCGACGAGGGCGAGACGCCCGACTACCGTTTCTCGCTCGCCAACGAACGTACGTTTCTGGCCTGGATCCGTACCGCGCTCGCCCTGGTCGGCGGTGGGTTCGCGGTCGACCAGTTCCTGCCGCGTCTCGGCGGGGCCGCCCGGGTGGGCCTGGCGGTCGCGCTGCTCGCGGCGGGCGCGCTCTGCGCGCTGCGCGCGGTGAACCACTGGATGCGGTGCGAGCGGGCGATGCGGCACGGCGAGGACCTGCCGGTGACCCGCTTCCCGACCGTACTGAGCGCGGTGGTGGCTGTGGTCGCCGTGGTGATGCTGGTCATCGTGGTGCTGGGCCGGGCGGGCCGGTGACCCCACCGCCGCGACCGCCCAGGGACCCCGGACTGCAGCCGGAACGCACCCGGCTGGCCTGGCGGCGTACGACCCTGTCCTGCACGGTGACCGCGGTGCTCGCGGTCCGCCAGGCGACCCGGCACGGCGGCACCGCGGGCGGCCTGACGGCGGCCGCGCTGAGCGCCCTCGTCTGGCTCGGCTTCCTGGCCGTGGCACACCGCCGCATGGTGACATTGAGCACCGCGGCACCGGACCCTCTCCCCCCGCGCCCGCTCCCGGTTCAAGCGGCGATCGCCACGGCGGTGTGCACGGTGTGCCTGACGGTGTTCGCGGCGACCGCGCTGTGGTGAGGGGCGCGGGCCGGGACGGGTGAGGGCGCGCGGAAAGGGGGCCGAAGAGCGGAACGGGGGCGGCCCGGCTTCCCTCCGGGCGGGCTCACCTGGCAGTCTCCTTCCGACTGCTTCAGTCTTCCCCCTCCGTTGAACCGAAGGATGCTCCGATGCCTGCCACGGATCCCTACCTCGTCCGACTCGCACCGGCGGTGCACGCCTACGTTCAGCCGGACGGCGGCTGGTGCCTGAACAACGCCGGGTTCATCAGTGACGGGGAGTCGACACTCCTCGTGGACACCACCGCCACCGAGCGGCGGGCCGTGCTGCTGCGGGACGCGATCGTGGCGGCCGGTGTGCCCCTTCCCCGGACTGTGGTGAACACGCACCACCACGGCGATCACACCTACGGCAACGCCGTGTTCACCCCGGAGGCCACGGTGATCGGTCACGACGCGTGCCGCGCCGAACAGCTGGCCGCCGGCCGCCAGCTCCATCTGCTGTGGCCGCAGACCGACTTCGGGGACATTCACATCACGCCGCCGAGTGTGACGTACAGCGACCGGCTGACCCTTCATGTGGGCGGCATCGAGGTGCGGCTGATCCACCCGGGCGTCGGTCACACCACCGGTGACACCATCGTGCACCTTCCGGAGCAGGGGATCGTCTTCACCGGCGACCTGATCTTCCAGGGCGGCACGCCCTTCGTCCCGATGGGCTCACTGAACGGGTCGCTGCGGGCACTCGACCTGCTGCGCTCGCTGGACGCGTCCGTCGTGGTGCCCGGACACGGCCCGCTCACCGACCCGTCCGCGTACGACGCGACGGAGCGCTATCTGCGGTACGTGGCCGACTTGGCGGAGGCCGGCCGTGCCAAGGGCCTCTCGCCGCTGGAAGTGGCCGCGGAGGCCGACCTCGGGGAGTTCGCGGCGCTGCGCGAGAGCGAGCGTCTGGTGGCCAATCTGCACCGGGCGTACGCGGAGCTGGACGGGCTGCCCGAGGGCTCGCCGCTGGACGCCGTCGTCGTCTTCACCGAGATGACGAAGATGAACGGCGGCGTCCCCGTGGCCTGTCACGCCTGACGGCTCACCAGCGCGGGATGGACGGCGTCACCCACGCGGGGTCGGCCTTGCGCATCGCGGCCGCGTCGTCGCGCTCGCGCATCGCCCCGTCGTCGTCCAGCCAGCGCCGGTGCAGCACGGCCAGCTTCTCGCGGTCGAGTTCGACCCCGAGGCCCGGCGCGTCGGAGACGTCGAGCCTGCCGTCGCTGAAGGTGTGCCGCGCGGTGATGATGTCCTCCGTCTGCCACGGGTAGTGGCTGTCGCAGGCGTAGTCGAGGTTCGGGACGGTGGCGGCGACGTGCGTCATGGCGGCGAGGCTGATGCCCAGGTGTGTGTTGGAGTGCATGGAGAGACCGACCCCGAACGTGCGGCACACCGCCGCGAGTTCACGGGTCCTGTGCAGTCCGCCCCAGTAGTGGTGGTCCGAGAGTACGACCTGGACGGCGTCGCGGGCGAAGGCGTCGGCGATCTCCGGGACGGTGGTCACGCACATGTTGGTGGCCAGCGGTACGGAGGTGCCCGCCGACACCTCCGCCATCAGGTCCGTACCGGTCGCCGGATCCTCCAGGTACTCCAGGACCCCGGCCAGCTGCTCGGCGACGTACAGCGAAGTCGGCACGGACCAGGCGCCGTTCGGGTCGAGCCGCAGCGGCTGTCCCGGGAACTCCTCGGCCAGCGCGCGGATCGCGGCGATCTCCTGATCGGGCTCGAACACACCGCCCTTCAGCTTGAAGGACGAGAACCCGTGGTCCCGGGCGAACCGCCGCGCCTGGGCGACGACTCCCGAAGGGTCGAGCGCCGCGCCCCAGTCGTCCTTCTCGCCGCCCTCCGGGTGCGCGGCCCAGCGGTAGAAGAGATACGCGCTGTACTCCACGCTGTCCCGGACCTTGCCGCCGAGCAGCGCGTGCACCGGCAGGCCGAGGGTCTTGCCGAGCGCGTCCAGGCAGGCGACCTCGAACCCGGAGACCACGGACAGCCGCAGCTTGTCGGCGGTCTGCACCCCGCGCAGGCCGCCCGCGTCGACCCGTTCGTCCGCGCTGCCCGAATCGCCGCAGACCTCGTCGGCCAGCGCGAACAGACCGTTCACATCGGTGATCGGCCGGCCGGGCAGGGCGTCGGCCAGCGGGCGGGCGAGAGCCAGATACTTCCCGTCGCCGTAGGTCTCGCCGACACCGGTGACACCGCCCCGGGTGACGATCTCCACGACGAGCCGTGGGGTATACGGCTGGTGGACGCCCTGCGTGTTGAGCAGCGGCGGATCCGCTATGAGGATCGGAGTGAGCCTGACCTCGTCGATGAGCAGCGCGGTATTCATACGTGAACTGTATTCAGGGTGACGACCGGTGAGCTAGAGGGCGCCCCGTGGTTTCGGCCTCCCGTCGCTGCCTGGTTTCGGTCTCCCCTCGCGCCTGGTTTCCGTCTCCGCCGCCACCTGTGCGGGTCGGGCACTGGACTACATACCGACTGGTCGGCATCATGAGATCCGACCGTACGACCACCCACGGAGGTACGAACGATGAGCGAAGTCCCCCCGCCAGGCCTCGATCCCCAGCAGCTGCGCGGCCATCTCGACCGCACGCGTCCGGGTCTGGTGAACGGACCGCTCAGCGCGCGCCTGATCGAGGGCGGCCGGTCCAACCTGACGTACGTCGTCACGGACGGCACGGGCCAGTGGGTGGTCCGCAGGCCGCCGCTCGGCCATGTGCAGGCCACCGCCCACGACATGAAGCGCGAGTACCGCGTGATCAGCGCGCTGCACCCGACCGCTGTGCCGGTGCCGCAGCCGCTGCTCTTCTGCGACGACGAGTCCGTGCTCGGCTCCCCGTTCTACGTGATGGAGTACGTGGCGGGCACACCGTTCCGTACGGCCGAACAGCTCGCCCCGCTCGGCCCCGAGCGCACCCGCGCCGCCGTCCTCGGCCTGGTCGACACACTCGTCGAACTGCACGCCGTCGACCCCGTAGCGGTCGGGCTCGCCGACTTCGGCCGGCCCGAGGGCTTCCTCGACCGTCAACTGCGCCGCTGGGGAAAGCAGCTGGACGGCTCCCGCAGCCGCGAGCTGGCCGGCATCGACGAACTGCACGCGGCCCTCGGCCGTGCGCTGCCGGGCTCCCCCGAGCCCACCGTGATCCACGGCGACTACCGGCTCGACAACGTACTCATCGGCGGGGACGACCGGATCAAGGCCGTGCTCGACTGGGAGATGTCCACACTCGGCGACCCGCTGACCGACCTCGGCCTGCTGGTGATGTACAGCGCGCGCCTCGAACTGCCCGGCTCCCCCATCAGCACCACGGCCGGCGCCCCGGGCCATCCCGCGCCCGCCGAGCTGATCGAGCGGTACGCGGCCGCCTCCGGCCGCGACACCACCGCCATCGCCTGGTACACCGCGTTCGCCTGGTTCAAGCTCGCCGTGATCCTGGAGGGCATCCACTACCGCTACACCCTCGGGCAGACCGTGGGCGCCGGCTTCGACCGGATCGGCGACCTCGTCCCCGTCTTCATCCAGCACGGCCTCACCACCCTCCAGGAAGGCTGAACACCCGCCATGGACTTCGCATTTGACGCCAGGACGCAGGAGCTGCGCACCAAGCTCCTCACCTTCATGGACGAGCACGTGTACCCGGCCGAGGCCGTCGCGCACGAACAGCACGCCCTGCTGGACAGCCCCTGGGACACTCCGGCGGTCGTGGCGGAACTGAAGGCGGAAGCCCGCGCGCAGGGCCTGTGGAACCTCTTCCTCCCCGACGAGGAGTACGGCGCCGGCCTGACCAACCTCCAGTACGCGCCCCTCGCCGAGATCACCGGGCGCTCGCCCCACCTGGCCCCCACCGCACTCAACTGCGCGGCGCCGGACACCGGAAACATGGAAGTACTCGCCCAGTTCGGCTCCGAGGAGCAGAAGAAGCAGTGGCTGGAACCACTGCTCGCGGGCGAGATCCGCTCGGCTTTCGCGATGACGGAACCCGAAGTGGCCTCCTCCGACGCGACGAACATCCAGACCCGCATCGAGCGCGACGGCGGCGGCTACGTCATCAACGGCCGCAAGTGGTACATCTCCGGGGCGATGAACCCGGACTGCGCGGTCTTCATCGTGATGGGCAAGACCGACCCGGACGGCGCCGACATCCGCCGCCAGCAGTCGATGATCCTGGTCCCGCGCGACACCCCGGGGCTCGAAGTCCGGCGCGCCATGCAGGTGTACGGCTACGAGGACCACCTGCACGGCGGCCATGCCGAGGTGACCTTCGACAACGTACGCGTCCCCGCGGCGAATCTGGTGGGCGAGGAGGGCGGCGGCTTCGCGATCGCCCAGGCGCGTCTCGGCCCGGGCCGCATCCACCACTGCATGCGGCTGATCGGGATGGCCGAGCGCGCGATCGAGCTGATGTGCCGGCGCGCGGTGTCCCGGACGGCGTTCGGGCGGCCCATCGCCGACCAGGGTGTGGTGCAGAACTGGATCGCGGACGCGCGGGTGACGGTCGAGCAGCTGCGGCTGCTGGTGCTGAAGACGGCCTGGCTGATGGACACGGTGGGCAACCGGGGCGCGCACACGGAGATCCAGTCGATCAAGATCGCCACACCTCGTGCGGTGGTTTCCATCCTGGACCGCGCGGTGCAGTTGCACGGCGCGGGTGGGGTGAGCCAAGACTTTCCGCTGGCGGAACTGTGGGCGGGAGCACGGACGTTGCAGCTCGCGGACGGGCCGGACGAGGTGCATCAGCGGTCGCTGGCGCGGCGGGAGCTGAAGCGGTACGTGTAGCCCTCCGGGCGGGGGCGGGGGCGGGGCGTCGCGCCCCGTCGCCGTCTCGCTGGGTCCGTCCCGTCGTCGTGGCCGGGGTGTTGTGGCCGGGGTGTTGTGGCCGGGGTGTTGTGGCCGGCGTTGTCGCCGGGTTCCGCGGAGGGGCCATGTCCGCCACTGCATTATTTACGGCGCGTGGACGCGTGGTGGGCACCGGACCGGTGGTGTTCTGCGCCGCAGAGTAACGTCTTACGTTCTGGACGTCACCCCTCCACGGCCCCCTTCCATCCACCGGTCGATGGTCTCTGGATGGACCCCGACCGGACATCACCCCTCCACGCCCCGGACTGTCCGGCCCTCAGGTCGCAAGGACGGCAGCGTTACGGCCTGAGCGCCCTCAGCAGGAGGTCTGCCAGGTGGTCTGCTACCTGCTGGGGGGTGAGGGGGCCCTCCGGGCGGTACCACGTGGACAGGTGGTGCACGGAGCCGAAGTGGTAGTCCACCACCAGGTCCGACGGTGTGGCCGTGGAGAAGACACCGCTGCGCTGGCCCTCTTCCACCAGCGCCCGGAAGCGTTCGTGGTAGCGGCGGCGTTCCTGGCGTACCTCTTTGTTCTTCTCCGGGCTCAGGTGGTGCATCGAGCGGAAGAAGATGGCGGCGTCGTCCAGGTTGTCGATGGTCGTCACGACGACGTCCGCCGCCGCGGCCCGCAGCCGCTGTTCCACCGGTTCGTCGGCGTCGGCGAACGCGTCGAGTCTTTCCTGCTGGAGACGCAGGACGCGGGCGTAGACCTCCTGGAGGAGGTCTTCCTTGGAACCGAAGTAGTGGTACAGCGCGCCCTTCGTGACGCCTGCCGCCTCGACGATCTCCTGGACCGAGGTGCGGTCGTAGCCCCGTTCGGCGAAGAGCCGGGTGGCGGCGGCCAGCAGCCGCTGGGGGACGGGCGTGCCGTCCCCGTCCGTCGTCCTGGCCATGTGCCGCCACCCGCCTTCCGCTCTGCGCGTTCCCTACTGCGGAGAACGCAATTCTCGCCTGAGGATCTTCCCACTCGTGCTCTTGGGCAGTTCGGGCAGGATCTCCACCTCGCGCGGGTACTTGTACGCGGCCAGCCGTTCCTCGCAGTACGCGGACAGTTCGCCCGGCTCCACCGAGGCACCGGGGAGCAGGCTGACGTAGGCCTTCACGCTCTCGCCCCGGTAGGCGTCGGGGATGCCGACCACGGCTGCCTCGCGCACCGAGGGGTGGGTGTAGAGGGTGTCCTCGACCTCGCGCGGCCAGACCTTGAAGCCGGAGGCGTTGATCATGTCCTTCTTGCGGTCGACCACGTACAGCCAGCCCGCGCTGTCCATGAACCCGATGTCGCCGGTGCGCAGTTCGCCGTCCGGGAAGGTCTCCGCGGTCGCCTTGGGCAGGTTCCAGTAGCCGGAGACCACCTGGGGGCCGCGTACCGCGATCTCGCCCTGCTCGCCGAACGGGACGTCCGCGCCGTGTTCGTCGATGATCCGTACGACGGTGTCGGCGCCGGGTACGCCGACGGCGAGTGTGCCGGAGACGGGGTCGACCGGTGCCTCGCGCTGCGGGGGTACGGCGGCGCAGGGCGCGGTGCATTCGGTGAGGCCGTAGCCGTTGCGTATGTACGGGCCGACGTCCGCGCGGAACTTCTCGACCAGGGCGGGCGGCAGCGGCGCGCCGCCCGAGGACAGCACCGTGAAGGAGCTGAAGTGGTCGCGGGTGACGTCCGGATGGGCGGCCAGCGCCATGAAGGCGGTGGAGGGGCCGACGGTGTACGCGGGGCGGTGCTCGGCGAAGGCGTCGAGGACGACGCCGGCCTCGAAGCGGTAGGCGAGCGCGAGGGTACCCGCGTTGGCGAAGCAGGCGGCCAGTTCGCAGACCATGCCGGTGATGTGGAAGAGCGGCGCGAGCGCGAAGTAGGTGGCGCCTTCCGCGATGGTGTGGCCGGTCCGCTGGCGTTCGGCGTTGACCATCATGTTGCTGTGGGTGTTCATGGCGCCCTTGGGGGTGCCGGTGGTGCCCGATGTGTAGCTGATCAGGGCGGTGTCACCGGTTCCGGGATCGCGCTCGGCGGGCGCGGACAGGCCGCTGCGGGCTACGGACAGCAGGTCGTCGGCGTCCGGTGCCTGCGGGAGGCGTGCGAAGGCGAGGACCCGGGGATCGTCGCGGGTCTGGAAGTCGAGTTCGCAGGCCGTGAGAGCGATCCGTACGGGCGAGTCCGCGGCGGTGTCCCGCAGATACGCCTCCCAGGCGCGGTCCGAGCAGATCAGGGCCTTCACCCCGGCGTCGGCCAGGACGTGCGCGACTTCGCGGGACTTGTACATCGGGTTGAGCGGTACGACGATGGCGCCCGCCTTCCAGGCACCGAGCGCCGCGAGGACGAAGTGCGGGCTGTTCTGGAGCATGATCGCGACCCGGTCACCCCGCTCCAGGCCCCGGGCGGCGAGATGCCCCGCCACGGAGTCGGACAGTTCGTCGGTCTCGCGGTAGCTGAGCCTGGCGTCGGAGTAGGCGAGCGCGGGGTGGTCGGGCACGCGCCCGGCTGACGCGCGGAACGCGTGCACCACGGAGGCGGGCGGGTCGATGGGGGCCCGCTGGGCCTCGCTGAGCAGGCCGAGCCAGGGTTTGTCCGCGTAACCCGGTGTGCTCATTCCGAGCCCCCTTCCCACTTCTGCTGGATCCGGTTCATGGTGCCGAGCCATCGGTCGGTGTCCGTGGCGCGTCCCTGGTAGAAGCCGGCCACCTCCGGGTGCGGAAGCACGAGGAAACGGTCCTCCGCCATGGCGGCGAAGAGCGCGTCGGCGACGGCCTCCGGCTCGATGGCGGTGGGGACGAGCACCAGTTCGCCCGCCGAGCCGGAGGCCGTCAGCATGTCGGTCCGTACGCCCTGCGGACAAATCGCGTGGACCTTGAGGCCGCGGTGGCGGTAGGTGAGCGAGAGCCATTCCGCGTAGGCGAGCACGCCGTGCTTGGTGACGCTGTACGGAGCCGCACCGATCATGGTGAGCAGACCGGCCGCGGAGACGGTGGAGACGAACCGGCCGCTGCCGCGCTCCAGCCAGTCCGGCAGCAGGACGCGGCTGGCCCGTACGTGCGCCATCACGTTGACGTCCCAGGCCTGCGCCCAGACGTCCTCCGGGGCCTCGGGGCCGCCTTCGGAGCCGAGGCCCGCGTTGGCGCAGTAGATGTCGACGGTTCCGCCGAGGGCGTCACGTGCGCTCTCCACGATCTCCGAGGCGTCACCGGGGACGGCGACGGCGCCGATCTCGGCCGCGAGTGCGCTGATCTTGTCCGCGCCGAGGTCGTTGACCACCACACGGGCGCCTTCCGCGGCGAATCTGCGCGCGAGCGCGGCGCCGATACCACCGCCGGCCCCTGTCACCACAACGCCTGCGCCCTGCACCGTACTCATCGGACCTGCCTTTCCGGTTCTTCGCCGACCGCTCCGCCGACGTCAGCAGACTAACCAGTCGGTATGTTGCGGGGGAAGGGGCGGGGAAGGGGCTTCGCACAGGGTGTCCCGTTCCGTAAGGAGGCGCGGAGGGTTACCGTCTCGGTATGCCCGACGCGGCAGCCCGGAGGTGGCGCGATGAGCCTGTCCCGAAGAGGTCTGCTGGCCGCGGGTGGCGCGGTGGGCGCGCTGGCGGCGGCTCCGCCGGCGACCGCGCGTGAGAGACGCGGCGCGGGCACGCGTACGGGCTTCGAGCGGCTGGCCGCCGACGGCTACCGGCCGCTTGCCGGGCAGCGGGTCGGCCTGGTCACCAATCCGACGGGCGTCACCCGGGACGTGCGCCACATCGTGGACGTGATGCACGCGGACCCCCGGGTGAACCTCCTCGCCGTCTTCGGCCCCGAGCACGGTTTCCGGGGGACGGCCCAGGCGGGCGGTTCCGAGGGACGGGCCGACGATCCGGCGACCGGGCTGCCCGTCTACGACACGTACCTGAAGACCGGACAGGCGCTCGCGGACATCTTCACCGCGTCCGGCGTCGACACGGTCGTCTTCGACATCCAGGACACCGGCGCGCGTTTCTACACGTACGTCTGGACGCTGTACGACTGCATGGAGGCGGCGGCCCTCGCGGGCAAACGTTTCGTCGTGCTGGACCGGCCGAACCCGCTCACCGGGCGGACCGCCTCCGGTCCCGTTCTGCACCCGGAATTCGCCACGTTCGTGGGGCGCGAGCCGATCTCACAGGCGCACGGCATGACCGTCGGCGAGCTGGCACTGCTGTTCAACGGCGAATTCCTCACCACACCGGCGGATCTCGAGATCGTACGGATGTCCGGGTGGCGGCGCGCCGATTTCTTCGACGCGACAGGGCTGCCCTGGGTGCCGCCGAGCCCGAACATGCCGACGGCCGACACGGCGCTGGTGTATCCCGGCACCTGCCTCTTCGAGGGGACGAATCTGTCCGAGGGACGCGGCACGACCCGGCCGTTCGAACTGCTCGGCGCGCCGGGCGTCGACCGCGGGTGGGCGGAAGCGGCCAACGCGCTGGGACTGCCCGGGGTGCGCTTCCGCGAGGCGTACTTCGCGCCGGTGTTCTCCAAGTTCACGGGCGAGACGATCGGCGGGGTGCAGCTGCACGTCCACGACCGGGAGCGATTCGACCCGGTGCGTACCGGCATCGCACTGCTGGTGACCGCGAAGAACGCGTGGAGCGGTTTCGCCTGGCGTTCCGACAACTGGATCGACAAGCTGACGGGGTCGGACCGCGTCCGCACGATGATCGACGCGGGGGCCGGTACGGACGAAATCACGGGCGCCTGGCAGGGTGAACTGGCCGCGTTCCGGTTCTTGCGTCACGCATACCTCCTGTACCGCTGAGCGCGAGCGTCACGGGGAACGCGGGGAAAGCACACGCGATTCTCACGTGATTCTCACCGGAATCCCGCCTGAAATCGGCCGAGATGTCCGATCCTGAAATGGCCATCTATTTTTTGATGGAGCCGAATGGGGCAGACGTACGTCCATTCCACAACGCCGAATTATGAGCGACGGAGGTGGCATACGATGGCCGGATTCCGGAGTCTTGCGAGACAGGTGCGCGATCCGCGATGCGATCTGGCCTTGCGACGGTATTCACTGCGCAAGTGCTTGGAACGGTTTGCCCCCTATGGGCACCGGGCGACCTGGGATCATCTGTGCGCGAGGCACGACATCGAACCCGAGGACAGGGCGCCCGACCCGGCACGGCTGATTGCCGCGCTGGACGAACTGGAAGAGGCGCGGGTCGTATGGCTCGCGTACGAGGTGAACTTCGCCGAGCGGCGCAAGCGTGAGAAGCACGACGGGCTGAGGCGGCCCGGGAGCTTCGACGACTGGCACCGGCTCACCTGGGGCGGCAACGGCGTGGCCCGGTGCGACAACCCGGCCGTACATCCGTCGGAATCACTCGCCGAGGTGCTGCGACGGCTGATCTCCGGTCTTGAGTCCGGCCCGGGAACGACCTGTCCGGTGTGCGCGGAGCGCGGCATCGTGTGGCGCCCCGACCTGTCCCACGAACCGTGGTCGGGCCCGGTCTGCACGGGCTGCGGGATCGTCGTGCCCCAGCCCGTACTGACCACGGAGGCACTGGCCGAGGCAAAGGGGACGGCACGCGAGCCGCTGGCTTCGGTGGCCTGACACAGCCGCTGACTCCGGGGGCATGAGACGCACGCGGCGGCGGCCTGACGGCCGCCCCGCGGCCTGACCGGACGGGTCTGAACAGCCGGGGAGTTCGCGGAGCCGGTGTGCGAGAACCCAGTGTCGGGCGCCGGGATGTACGTTCGATTCATGCCGTGCTGTGGCCGGTCGGACCAGGGAGCCGCGTACCGAAGATGAGGCCACCTTCGTCGCGGTGCGGCTGCCGTGTGACGTGCGGGCGTGCTGGTCTGCAGGCCGGCAGCCGAGGGACACTCAGTCGCCGTCGGCCAAGGGGTCCTGGAATCATCGCGGTATGAACGCGGCCCCCGTCGACCGAGCGCGACGTATCGCCTGTGACCGATTCCCCGACGCGCTCGGCGTGGTCCTGGCCGGGGCGACGGCTGCCGGGCGGGCCACCGCCCGCAGTGACGTGGATCTGGCCGTCCTCATCGGGGACGGTGGCGAGACCTGCCGGGAGACCATCCGGTTCGAGGGACGTGCCGTGGAGCTCTTCGTTCACACCCGTGCCGGTCTGGCAGAACTCTTGGCAGCGGACGTGGCCGCACGCCGTGCCGTGCTTCAGAGCATGCATGCCGCCGGTCTCGCCCTGATCGACACGCATGGTGAGGCCACGCGTGCCCGCGTGCCGGCCGGGGCGGACCTCCGAAAGGGGCCACCTGCCCTGGAACGGGAGACCGTCGAGACGAGGAGATGCGTACTGACGGACGCACTGGACCCCCAAAAGCTCAGAGGTGTCCGTGCGTTGACAGGAGTATGTCCGGCCGCCCATTCTGAGCAAGCGCTTAGGAAGGCGTTTCCGCAGGGATGACGGGCTGGAAAGGCAGGAACCAGGGACATGGCTGAGCCGAGGATCTTCACGTCCGCCGACGAGCTGCGCGCCGGGGTCGGTGAGCAACTGGGGTACAGCGACTGGCTGGAGATCGACCAGAAGCGGATCGACCTCTTCGCGGAGGCCACCGGTGACCACCAGTGGATCCATGTCGATCCGGAGCGCGCCGCGTCCGGTCCCTTCGGCACGACGATCGCGCACGGCTATCTGACCCTGTCGCTGCTGCCGGCGCTCGTGCCGCAGATCATCTCGGTCGAGAACCTGAAGATGGGCATCAACTACGGCACCAACAAGGTCCGTTTCCCCTCCCCCGTGCCGGTGGGCTCACGGCTGCGCGCCTCGGCCGCGCTGACGGAGGTCACGGACGTGAGCGGCGGCGGCGTGCAGGTGACCGTTCTCGTCACCGTCGAGCGCGAGGGCGCCGGAAAGCCGGTCTGTGTAGCCGAGTCGGTGTCCCGCTACCACTTCTAGGCCACGGTCGGGGCCCCGGGCTTGACCGCGACCATCCGCAGCACGAGGTCGGCGTAGAGCGCGCCGACCTCGTCGGGCGTCCTGCGTCCCGCCGCGTTGAACCAGCGCGCCACGTCGATGCAGAGCGAGAGCACCGCGAGCGTGGTGCCCGGCACGTCCTGGACGTCGAACTCGCCGTCCCGCACCCCGTCCGTGAGGATCCGCCGCACCGCGGCGCCGCTCTGCCGGCGCAGCTGGACGATCTCCGCGCGGTGCTCGTCGCCGAGCGCGTCCAGCTCGTACTGCACGACACGCGCCGTGGTGTGCCGCTCCGCGTGCCAGCGGACGAAGGCGCGTACGGCCTCGGCAAGGCGCTCGGACGCCGTGCCCGGGCTTTCGGCCGCCCTGGTCAGCAGCTCCAGCGCCTTGTCGTGGCCGATCCGGCTGATCCGGTGGAGGAGTTCTTCCTTGGTCTTGTAGTGGATGTAGAGCGCAGCCGGACTCATACCCGCGCGGCCGGCGATGTCGCGGGTGGTGGTCGCGTGGTAGCCGCGTTCGGCGAACGCCTCGACGGCGGCGACGAGCAGCCGCCTGGCGGCCTCGGGGGTGACCTCGTCCCACGGCTGGTTCTCGCCGTCGGCCGTCTGCTCCACCGGACGCATCGCTCACCCCTTGACTGGACAGGACAGCCACCATACCCCGAACCTGAGCAAGCGCTTAGGGCAGCGCGCTCACAGCTTCTGGAACGGGTCGTGTTCGGCGAGGATCTTCTCGATTCTTGCCTGGTCGACGCGGCTGACGAGCTGTCCCGCCTCCTGCCGGTCCCTGACGACCTTGGCGAGTGTGAACGCCGAGGTCGTCAGATAGAGGACCGCTATGGCGAGGAAGCTCCGTACCCACACGTCGGCGTCCAGGCGCACGACGCCGACGGTGACGGCGACGAGAGCGAGGGCGAAGGAGGCGACGGCCTGTACGTAGAACGCCGCGGTGTTCTGCTGCTTCACGGGAGTGTCGGTCATGGCCACAGCATCGGCCGCCGCGGGCCGCGGCACATCCGTACCCGTACTCAGACGGTACTCAGCCCGCACCGGCCACCGGGGTCAGAAGGCCGAAACCCCCGTCAGCGCACGGCCGATGATCAGTTTCTGGATCTGGCTGGTGCCTTCGTAAAGCGTCATCACGCGGGCGTCGCGCAGAAGTTTGCCGACCGGGTACTCGTCGATGTAGCCGTAACCGCCGAAGACCTGAAGGGCGTTGTTCGCGGCACGGACGGCGGCCTCCGACGCGAAGAGCTTGGCCTGCGACGCGGCGGTGGCGAACTCCTCGCCCCGGTCGATGAGATCGGCGACCCGCCAGGTCAGCAGCCGCGCCGCGTCCACGTCCACCGCGATGTCACTGATCAGCTCCTGGACCAGCTGGTACCGCGCGATGGGCTTGCCGAACTGCTCACGCTCGCCCGCGTAGCCCACCGCCGCGTCAAGCGCCGCCTGGGCGATTCCGACGCATCCGGCGGCGACCGACATCCGGCCCTTGGCCAGCGCGGACATGGCGAGGGAGAAGCCCTTGCCCTCGGGGCCGATCAGTGAGCCCGCCGGGATCCGCACGTCCTCGAAGACCAGCTCCGCCGTCGCCTGGCCGCGCAGGCCGAGCTTTCCGTGCAGGGTGCGGCGGGTCAGCCCCGGGGTGTCGGCCGGCACGAGGAAGGCGGAGATGCCTCTGTGTCCCGGGGTGTCGTTGGTGCGCGCGAAGAGCAGGACGACGTCGGCCGAGGTGCCGTTGGTGATGAACATCTTCGTGCCGTTGACGACCCAGCCGTCCCCGTCGCGTACGGCCTTCGTCGTGAGGTTGCCCGCGTCGGAACCCGTGCCGGGTTCGGTCAGGCCGAAGCAGCCGATGGTCGCACCCGAGGTCAGTCCGGGCAGCCAGGCCCGCTTCTGTTCCTCGTCGCCCCAGGCGGCGATCGTCTTGGCGACCAGCCCCAGCGAGACCGAGACGATGCCGCGCACGGACGAGTCGCCGCGCCCCAACTCCTCGGTGACCAGGCAGTACGAGAGGTGGTCGCCGCCCGAACCGCCGTACTCCTCGGGCACGGTGAGCCCGAGGAAGCCGAGCTTGCCGAGCTTGCCGACGATGGCCCTGTCGACGCTCTCCGCGCGGTCCCACTCGATCACATGAGGGGTGATCTCGCGGTCGACGAAGTCCTTGGCGAGGCTCCGTACGGCCTCCTGCTCCTCGCTCAACTCCAGGTTCACGCGGGCACCCCACCTTAATTACCACTGCTAGTTTATGGCTGGCGGGCCCTACTATGTGCCGCATGGCCAGACCGCGCAAGCCCCTGCTCAGCAGAGAACGCATCGTCGCCACGGCGGGCGCCCTGGTGGACGCCGAAGGGCTCGACGCGCTCTCCACGCGCCGGCTCGCGGCGGAGCTGGGGGTGAGCGGGCCGTCCCTCTACAACCACTTCCGCACCAAGGACGAGATCCTGGAAGCCGTCGCGGACGCCGTCAGTTCCCAGGTCGATCTGTCGATGTTCGAGGAGTGCGACGGACGCGACTGGCGTACCGCGCTGTACGACTGGGCCCTCTCGTACCGCGCGGCCCTCACCGACCACCCGCACCTCGTGCCGGTCCTGGCCCGGGGTCCGGGCCGCCGCCCGGCGGGCCTGCGGGTGGCGGACGCGGTGTTCGGCGCGATGGTCAGAGCAGGCTGGCCGCCCGCGCGGGCCACGCACATCGGCGCACTGACGCGCTACTTCGTGATGGGCTCCGCGCTCGGCTCGTTCGCACGGGGTTTCGTCGACGACGCGGCGGCGTACGACCCGGCCGACTACCCGCACCTCGGCCAGGCGCATCTGCTCGCCGACCGGCAGCGGCAGGTGGACGACGGCGCATTCGAGACCGGGTTGCGGGCACTGATCGACGGCCTCGCGATCCAGTACGAGCGGTACGGGAGCCGGGGTTAGAGGGCACTGCGCACTCTCTCGCCGGTCGGCCGAAAAATCCGCACCGGTTCCGTACAACCCTTACCCGCCTCCGCGCGTCATATCTCCGCACGCGCCTCCGCACGCGGGCCGTTCACACCGACCGCGCCCCGGCCCTGAGCGCGGCACCGGGCGCCTCGCTCACACGGTTCCCGCCGCCCGGGAGAACGCCGCACCCCCTGCCCCGCCACCGGGGGAAGCTCCGCCCATGCCGCTCCGAGCCTCTCGAACGCGGCGGGCCGAGAGCGACAGGCCGTCAATCCGGCCTCGCTACACCGCGGTTCGCGGCGTTCAGGACACACCGTCCCGCCGGCGGACAGGACCGCCCGGCAACTCCGCCCGGAGGGCGAGAGGACGCACAACACCCTGGAAAAGTCCACCCACTTCGCTGTATCTACCATGTTTCACCACGCCTCCTACTGCATTCGCTCGCCTGTTGTTCATCTTCTGCCCGCTTTGGTACGGAGATTCGGACATTGACGCCTTGTTGGCTCTCCATGTCGCGTAGCCCGTCGGCACGCGAGTAGAGGGTGGGGAGAAACAAGACGTGGCATCCACACAAGTGGTGTCCCGGATACCTGAGGCGGACGGTGGCGACGCGCCCCGTCGGCTGAAAGTCGCCAAGGGGATGGGAGACCGGGTCTTCCGGGGGCAGCTCACGGCTGCCGGTATCGCGGTACTCGCCGTCATGGCCGCCGTGGGGCTGTTCCTGCTCCTGCGGGCCGGGCAGGCACTGAGAGTCCAGGGCTGGGGATTCCTGACCACCGAGGAGTGGCAGCCCGACGCCCAGAACTTCGGCATCGCCGCGGTGCTCACCGGCACGGTGCTGATCGCGGGTGTGGCGGTCGTCGTCTCCCTGCCGCTGGCCGTGGGGACGGCGCTGTTCATCTCCGAGGTGGCACCGCGCCGGATCCGCCGCACGCTGGTCGCGATGGTCGACCTGATGGCGGCCGTACCGTCCGTGGTCTACGGCCTCTGGGGGCTCTTCTTCTTCCAGGGCCACGTCATCGGGCTGTCCCGCTGGCTGTCCACCTGGTTCCACTGGGTGCCCTTCCTCAAGGTGGACGGCGCCGAGCCGGGCGACCCGCTCGCCTCCGCCAGCGTCTACACCGCCTCCACCTTCATCGCCGGGATCGTCGTCGCGATGATGGTGGCGCCGATCATGTGCTCGGTGATGCGCGAGGTGTTCACCCAGGCGCCGGCCGGAGAGCGCGAAGGCGCCTTCGCGCTCGGCTCGACCCGGTGGGGCATGATCCGCTCGGTGGTACTGCCGTACGGCCTGGGCGGCATGATCGGCGGCACGATGCTCGGACTCGGCCGCGCGCTGGGCGAGACCATCGCCGTCTACCTGATCATCTCGCCGGTCTTCACGATCCAGCCGCACATCCTCCAGACCGGCGCCAACTCGGTCTCCTCGCTGATCGCCCTGCACTACGGCGACGCCTCGGAGTTCGGCATGTCGGCACTGATGGCGGCCGGCCTGGCGCTCTTCCTGCTGACCCTGGTGGTCAACTTCACCGCCTCTTCCATCGTGGCCCGCTCGCGGTCCGGCGCCCAGAGTGAGGGATGACGAGATGACTGTCCTGCTGGACAAGCCCAGGACCCTCACCACCACACTGCCGCGGCGGCCGGGCGGCGGGCAGGACGTCCCGGAGCGCCGGCGCGCCCTCGGCGGAATCGGCCGGGGCGAGGTCCTCAACCTGGCCGGCGCCGCCGCGACCGGTCTGTGCACCGCCGTCCTGCTCTTCGGCCGGCTGGCCCCGCTCTCCGGCGCCCTCGGCTTCGCCGTCGTGACCTACCTGGTCTTCCTCGTCGCGTACGCGCTGCTGGCCTGGCTGGAGGACGACGGACCCGCGGTGCGCGACAGGCTGATGACCGTGGTCCTGTGGTCCGCGGCCCTGCTGCTCTTCACCGGCCTCGTCATGGTCGTCACCTTCACCCTGTGGCGAGGCAAGGACGCCCTGCCACACGGCAACTTCTTCACCCAGGACATGACGCAGGCGGGGCCCCTCGACCCGATCACGGTCGGCGGCATCGCGCACGCCGTGCTCGGCAGCCTGATCATGATCGCCATCTCACTGGCCATCACCATCCCGCTCGGCGTGGCCTGCGCGGTCTACCTCAACCAGATGAGCGGACGCTTCGTACGCTTCGTACGGACCGTGGTCGAGGCGATGACGGCCCTGCCGTCCATCGTGGCCGGGCTCTTCGTCTACGCCACCTGGATCCTCATCCTGCACTTCCCGAAGTCCGGCCTCGCGGCGGGCCTCGCGATCAGTGTGATGATGCTGCCGATCATCATCCGGGCCTCCGACGTCGTGCTGCGCCTGGTCCCCGGCAACCTCACCGAGGCGGCCGAGGCACTCGGCGCGCCGCGCTGGCGGACCGTCTGGCACGTGATCCTGCCGACCGCCCGCTCGGGTCTGGCCACCGCCGTCATCCTCGGTACCGCCCGCGGTATCGGCGAGACCTCCCCGGTGCTGCTCACCGCGGGATACACGGCGGGGCTCAACGCCGACCCGGCGAACGGGCCGATGATCTCGCTGCCGCTGGCCGTCTTCACCTTCGTCAAGTCCCCCGAACCCGCCATGATCGCGCGTGGGTTCGGAGCCGCCGCCGTCCTGATGGCGCTCGTGCTCGTGCTCTTCACCATCGCCCGGGTGATCGGCGGACGGGGGCCGGGACAGCTGAACAAGCGCCAGGCGCGCCGCGCCGCCCGTGCCTCCCGCGAGGACCTCGCCCGGTTCGAAGCGACGCGCTCCCCGGTCACCCCGCCGTCCGTTCCCGACGCCACACCGCTGCCTGGAGAGAACTCCTGATGCCCCGCCGCATACCCTTCCCCGTCGCGCTCCTCGCGACGCTCCTCGCTGTCCTGGTAACCGGGGTGTTCGGTCCCGGTGTCCAGCGCGCCTCCGCGGACAGCGGTTACGTCCCGCTCTCCGGGGCCGGTTCGACGTGGGCGTTCAACGCCGTCGACCAGTGGCGCAAGAACGTCAAGCAGTACGGCATGTCGATCCAGTACGCGCAGAACGGCTCGTCCGACGGACGCCGTCAGTTCCTCAACGGAACCGTCGACTTCGCGGTCTCCGACATCCCGTTCCAGACCAACCCCACCGACGGTTCCGCTCCCGAGCGGCCGGCCCCCGGCTCCTACGCCTACATGCCGATCGTGGCGGGCGGCACGGTCTTCATGTACAACCTGAAGGTCAACGGCCAGCGGGTGACCAACCTGCGGCTGTCCGGTGAGAACGTCACCAAGATCTTCACCGGCGCCATCACCACCTGGGCCGACCCGGCGATCGCCGCCGACAACCCCGGTCTGAAGCTCCCCGCGAAGAAGATCGTGCCGGTGGTGCGCTCCGACGGCTCGGGCTCCAGCGCCCAGTTCACGCTGTGGATGTCCAAGCAGCACACCGCGTTGTGGAACACCTACTGCGGCAAGGTCGGCCGGTCCGGCTCCTGCGGCTCGACCTCGTACTACCCCACCCGGCCGGGCATGATCGCCCAGTCCGGTGACCTCGGTGTGGCCGGGTACGTCGCTCAGGACTACGCCGAGGGCGCGATCGGCTACGTCAACTACTCGTACGCCAAGAACGCGAAGTTCCCGGTGGCCAAGATCCTCAACCACGCCGGGTACTACACCGAGCCGACCCCGCAGAACGTCGCCGTGTCGCTCATCAAGGCGAAGATCAACACCAACAAGAGCTCGCCCGACTACCTCAACCAGGACCTGAGCGGCGTCTACGCGGACTCGGACCAGCGCAACTACCCGCTGTCCAGCTACTCGTACATGATCCTGCCGCTGAAGGTGCAGGGGCAGTTCACCAAGGCCAAGGGCAAGACGCTCGGAGCCTTCTCGTACTACTTCATGTGCCAGGGCCAGCAGTACGCCCCGGAGTTGGGCTACTCGCCGCTGCCGATCAACCTGGTGCAGGCGGGCTTCGACCAGATCCGCCGCATCCCCGGCGTGGAGACGCAGAGCGTCAACATCAAGGGCTGCCACAACCCGACGTTCAGCGAGAACGGCACCAACACCCTCGCCAAGAACGCGCCGTACCCGCAGCCCTGCGACAAGAAGGGCGCGCCCGCCTGCAACACCGGCAGCGGTGGCGCGAAGCCGGCGAGCGGCAACGGCGGCACGGGTGGCAGCGGCAACGGCGGTGGCACCAGCGGCGGCGCGAGCGGCGGCACCACCGGCGGCGGCACGGGCGGCACCACAGGCGGTGCGACGGGCGGCGCCACAGGCGGCACGACCGGCGCCGGTACGGGCGGTGCGACGGGCTCCGGTACGGGCGGCGCGGCTGCCCCCAACGGCGTGGGCGCGACCGGCGGCACGGCCGCGGGCGGTCCCGCCGCGGTCGACCCCGACACCGGTCTGCCGGTCGGCGGCGGCGCGGACGGCGGCCAGGCGGACGGCGGCGCCGACGGTTCGGGAGGCGTGCCCAGCCAGACCGTCCTCGGTCAGCCCGTCGCGGTCGGCGGCCAGGACGGCTGGGGCGGCCCCCAGACGCTGATGCTGCTCGCGGCCGTCACCGTCCTCGGGCTGATCTTCGCCCCCGCCGCCGCGTCCCGCGCGCTCACCCGCCTGAAGGAGGGGTCCCGTTGAGAAGCCCGCGCTCCACGTCCGAGGCGTCCCGTCCGCCGCTGCTGCGGCGGCTGGTCCGGCGCGTGCTGGCCGGTACGGCCGTCGGCGCGCTCGCCGGCGCCGTCCTCGCGCAGACCGTGTCCGTGGCGATGCCGGCCTCCGAGCCGGCGGCGGCCGCGTCCTCGGCCGTCACGGTCTCCGGCCGCGGCGAGTTCAAGGACATGCGGTTCACCGTCAGCCAGACCCGCAACCTGGCCAGCCAGGCGCTCAAGGTGTCCTGGACGGGCGGCACACCGACCACGGTGGCCGGTTCGCAGTTCAACACCGACTTCGTCCAGCTCATGCAGTGCTGGGGCGACGACGACAAGTCCGTACCGGAGAACCCGGGACCGCCGCGTACCCAGTGCCAGTTCGGCGCCTCGCCGACCACCGGACGGGGCAGCTGGCCCGGCAACCAGTACGACGACACCCGCCAGGTCTTCTACAGCGCCGCTCCGAGCCGGTACGGCCAGGACAGGGAGTACGGCGCGGGAATGCCGTTCGGCCGGGGCGAGGTGCCCTTCAAGTCCGTCGACGGCGAACTGATCACCAGCGACACCCAGAACAACCCGCTGTTCAGCTACAACACGACGAACGAGATCGGCTTCGGCCGCACCGGCTCCGACGGCACCGGTACCGAGTTCTTCGAGGCCCAGACCAAGAACGAGGCCCCGCACCTGGGCTGCGGAGCCCCCGTCAAGCACCCCGACGGCACCGTCTCCGGCCGCTCCTGCTGGCTGGTCATCGTCCCGCAGGGCCACCTCAACCTCGACGGTGAGCCCTACCAGGACACCACCCAGGTCAACGCCGGTTCCCCGGTCTCGTCCACGAACTGGCGCAACCGCATCGCCGTCAAGCTCGACTTCAACCCGGTCGGCGTCGGCTGCGCGATGGGCGCCGAGGAGCGTGACACCACCGGCAGCGAGCTGGTCTCGGACGCCATGAACAGCTGGCAGGCCGCCCTCTGCTCCACCGGAACGGTCTACGGCTACACGACGGTCGGCGACCCCGAGGCCCGCGACCGCCTCGCGGACAACGGCACGACCCTCGTCTTCAGCACACGCCCCGTCACCGGCCCCACCAAGCCGGAGGATCCGCTGACCTACGCGCCCACCGCGCTCTCCGGCGCCGTGATCGGCTTCAGCATCGAGCGCCAGCCGCGCTCGAACGCGCCGGCCGACGTCAAAAAACGCGCGGGTACCCGGGTCGAGTCGCTGGACCTCACCCCGCGCATGGTCGCCAAGCTGCTCACCGAGTCGTACCGCAACTCCCCCTGGAGCGCGGTCCGCAGCGAGTACGTCAACGGCACTTCCAAACTGGTCGCGGCCAAGGGCTACGGCTGGGCGCTGAACAACCCGACCGGGCTGGTCACCGACCCGGAATTCGTCAAGCGCAACCCGGAGTTCGCCGATCTCACCGTCGCCTCGAACCCCAGCACCGACACCGACCTGATCACCGCGCTGGGACACACCGACGCCGCCGCGCAGGTCTGGGACTGGGTGCTCTCCGACCACGAGGCACGGCAGTTCCTCGCGGGCGTGCCGGACGACTGGGGCATGCGGGTCAACCCGTACTTCAGCACCAACGCGGACCTCAACCCGAACGGCGTCGCCTTCACCCCGGAGCGTGACGACTTCCCGAAGAGCGACAAGTGGAGTGTCATTCCGCCGGGCAGCGAGGCCGAGATCCCGCAGACGATGACCGACTTCCACCCGTACGTCGACGACCTGCACTCGGGCGCGCTGCGCACCCGCCGCGCCGACCAGCTGTGGAAGTCGAACTGGGACGCGCTGGCCACCCCGCCGGCGTGGAAGAGCCCCGGTCCGCAGATTGCCGGACAGCGCTTCATGCTGACCGTCACCGACGCCGCCTCCGCGGCGCGCTACGGTCTCCAGACCGCGCGTCTGCGCAACGCGGCCGGTGAGTTCACCGCCCCGTCCGCCGGTGCGCTGGCCGCGGCGGCCGCCAAGGCTCCCGTCAAGGACGGGGTCCGCCGGATCGACCCCGCGGCGAAGGTGAAGGGTGCCTACCCGCTGGCCATGGTGGTGTACGGCGCGGCCCGTCCGGCCAAGCTCACGGCCGAGGCCCGTAAGCAGTACGCCGCCCTCCTGACGTACGCGGCGGCCGAGGGCCAGAGCACCGGCACCGCCCCGGGCAACCTGCCCGCCGGCTACGCACCGCTGCCGGCCGCGTTCCGCACGGAGGCGCGGAAGGCCGTCCAGGAGCTGGTCTCCTGGAAGCCCGCCAAGGGCGAGAGCGGCCCGGAGGAATCTGCCGGTTCCTCCGGCGGAACAGGTGAGGGCACGGACGGTGACGGCGCCGGTAACGACGGCGGCGCGGCCGAGAGCGGCGCCGGCGCGACCGGATCCGCGGGCAGCACCGGCACCGGAAGTACCGGCGCCACAGGCGCCACCGGCGGCAGCGCCCCCGGAGCCGAGTCCACGCCCGGCGCGGCGCCGAGCGGTTCCGCCGTTCCCGCCTCCGGCGCCGGACCGGTCATCGGCACCGGCGTCCAGACGCTCGCCGGCGGCATCACACCGGGCGACCCGGCGGCCGCCCTGCGGTACGCGGTGCCGATCGGAGCGGGCCTCGGCCTGCTCGCCGCCGTGGCCGCGCCCTTCGTCGGGGGCCAGAGGCTGCCGCTGCGGGTGAAGCTGCCCGGCGGACGTACCGTCACCGTCCTGCCGCGGCTGACACTCCCGGCCAGGCTGCGCGCGCTCCGGCTGCCCGGGCGCTGACCGGAGCCGGCCGCCCGCGTACGCACACCGGGCCGCCAGGCGGCGGGCTCCCCCAGAAACGGCCGTCCGCCCCGAGTGCAAGTCGGGGCGGACGGTGAGCACAACCCTGCCAGAACGGCCGGCCGGCCGGACCGGCAGGCAAGAACCGTGTACCACGCCAAGCAGTTCTCACACGTCACATCCGTCCCTTGGTTGGAGACAGACTCATGGGTACCAAGCGTCCCACCGCCGCACTCGCCGCGGTCCTCACCGCCGCGATCGCCGCAGGCACCATCGCCGTCGCGGGCCCGGCCATGGCCGACCCGGCGACCGGCACCTTCGGCACCTACGTCGGTGTCGGTTCCGACACCACCCAGGATGTCGTGAACGCCCTCGCCGGCACCTCCCTCGCGAAGGTGGCGTCCTACAACGCGACGGGCTCCGGCACGATCAAGACCCGTGCGAAGGGACCGGAGTTCACCCGGCCGAACGGATCGGGTGCCGGCACGAAGGCCCTGAGCGCCGCCCTGACCGGCGACAAGGACCCGAGCAAGCCCGCCGACGGCGCCGTCATGACCGGCCAGGTCGACTTCGCCCGCTCCTCCGGCGGCCCGAGCACCTCCGGTGACACCCTCGTCTACATTCCCTTCGGCCGTGACGCCGTGGGTTACGTCGCCAAGGGCGACCACCTCAAGAACCTGACCCCGGAGCAGCTGAAGGACATCTACTCCAGCTCCGACCCGAAGGTCGGCGGCAAGCCGGTCCACCCGTTCATCCCGCAGGCCGGCTCCGGCACGCGGAAGTTCTTCCTCGGCGCCATCGGGGTGGCCGACAACGCGTCCCTGCCGATCGCCTCCGACCACGTGGTCGAGGAGAACAAGGCCAACGACGTCATCCTCCAGGACGGCGACCTCATCCCGTTCTCGGTGGCGAGCTGGGTCGCGCAGATCAACAACGTCGCCCCGGACCGCAGTTCGAAGGCGGCCAAGGCCGGTGCCTTCGTCGGCGCCCTCCAGCTGAAGTCCTCCGCCCCGGCGGTCTCCCCGGTCACGGCCGACAAGGCCGGCAAGCTCAGCCCCGTCGAGTCGTACTACAACGACGCCACGTTCGGCCGCGACGTGTACAACGTCGTGCCGAGCCGCGCGATCGACGAGAGCAGCGCCTTCTTCGACAAGGGCCTGTTCGACCTGTTCGTCTCCTCCGGCACGCACAAGCCGGCCATCGCCTCCGACGCGGCCAAGAACACCATCGCCCAGTTCGGCTTCCTGAACGAGTCGTACAACGGCTCGATCGACCCGGGCAACCACGCCAAGTACGGCGGCCTGGAGGGCTCCACCGCCGCGCAGGACAAGCCCGGCGCCGTGCGCACGTTCACCGGTTCCGTCGCCACCCCGCGTCAGCTCAAGCTGACGTGGACCGCGCCGTCCGCCACCGCCCTGCCGGTGACCGACTACCGCGTCCTCGTCAAGAACGCCTCCGGCGCCGTCGCGTACAGCAAGGACGTCAAGGCCCCGGCCACCTCGCTGACCGTCAGCCTGCCGGCCGGCAAGTACACCGCCCAGATCTTCGCGGCGAACCTGGTCGGCGCCGGCGCCGTCAAGTCCCTCTCCGCCACCGTCACCGAGGCCCCGGTCGTCAAGACCGCCTCGAAGACGACCGCCACGGCCTCCCCGTCCAAGGTGGCCTACGGTGTCTCCCGCAAGATCAACGTCGTGACGACCGGAAAGTCCGTCCCGACCGGCAAGGTCACCATCAAGGAGGGCAAGACCTCCCGCGGTACGGGCACGCTCGACAAGTCCGGCAAGGTCTCCGTCGCCCTGTCCAAGGGCCTCAGCGTCGGCACGCACACCCTGACCGTGTCGTACGCCGGCGACAGCAAGCTGACGGCGTCCTCGGCCACGGTCAAGATCACCGTCACCAAGGCGACCCCGAAGCTCAAGCAGAGCGCCCCGTCCACGGTCAAGCCGACCGCCAAGGCCAAGGTGACGGCCACGGTCACCGCGACCGGCTACGTCCCCACCGGCAAGGTGCAGATTCTCGAGGGCAAGAAGGTCCTCGCGACCGCCACCCTCAAGAACGGCAAGGTGACCGTGACCCTGCCGAAGCTGGCCAAGGGCAAGCACTCGCTGAAGGTGCGCTACGTCGGCACCAGCACCACCAACGCCCTCACGGGCAAGGCGTTCACCATCACGTCCAAGTAGTACCGGTCCCGGCCGCGGCGGGCATCCGTCCGCCGCGGCCGGGAGCCTCACCGCCATCCAGCCCCACCACCATCCAGACTTCCAGACCACCCCCGTACCCCCGAGGAGGCCGGCCGCCGTGACGGTTACCGTCCAGACCCCGCCGCCGGCAGCGGCCGGCGCCGTGACGCCGGAGACCGCCGCCCAGCCCGACCCGTCGCCCGCGTCCGGTGGGACGCCCGGCAGCCCCGCCGCCCGGCCGTCCGCCGCGGAACCGCGGCTGCCCGCCGGCCGCCAGATCGGACGCGGGGCGCTGCTCGCCCTCGCGGTCCTGCTGCTCGGACTCGTCGCCAACCTCGTGCTGATCAGCGGTCTCCAGCACCGCGCCGCGCAGCAGACGGCGTTCGACGCGCTGCGCGCCTCCCTCGCGGAGGGCACCGCCCCGGTCGGCCAGACGGACCAGCAGGGCAGGCTCCTCGCGCCCGGCACGCCTGTCGCGCTGCTGCGGATCCCGGCACTGCACCTGCGCGAGGTCGTCCGTGAGGGAACCTCCTCCGACGTCCTCTCCGGCGGTCCCGGCCACCGCAGGGACACCCCGCTCCCCGGCCAGACCGGCACCAGCGTGCTGATGGGCCGCGCCGCCGCCTACGGCGGGCCGTTCGGCGGCCTCGCGGACCTCAAGCCGGGCACCACGTTCTCCGTGACCACCGGGCAGGGCCGGCACACGTACAAGGTGCTGGGCTCGCGCCGGGCCGGCGACCCGTCGCCTCCGCCGCCCGCCCCGGCCGGCGGCCGGCTGGTGCTGGTCACCGCGGCCGGCACCTCCTACCTGCCCGGCGGGGTGCTGCGCGTCGACGCCGATCTGGTGTCCAGGACCGCGGACACCCCCGACGCGGTCATCCGCCCCGGCTCCCTCGCCGAGGACGAACAGCCGATGGCCTCCGCCGGAGGCGCCATGTGGGAGCTGGTGCTCTGGCTCCAGCTGCTGCTCGCGGTCGCCGTCGCCGCCGTCTGGGCCTGGCACCGCTGGGGCCGCCAGCAGACGTGGATCGTCTTCCTGCCGGTGACCGCTGCCGTCGGCCTTCAGGTCGCCGACCAGGTCACCCGGCTGCTGCCCAACCTGCTCTGACGCCCAGGCCCTGTCGGGCCCTGTACCGCCGGACCGTTCCCCTCCCCCGTACCGTCCCTCCGCGACACCCGAGGTGCCCGCCGTGAATGCCCCCGCCACCGCAGTCGAGTCGACCATGACGCTGCCCGTCACCCCGCCGTACGCGGAAGGAGAGGGGCCGGCCACGCTGGACGCCCGCTCCGTCTCCGCGTGGTTCGGCACCCACAAGGTGCTGGACCGGGTCTCGCTGACCATGCCCGCCGGGCAGGTCACCGCCCTCATCGGCCCTTCCGGCTGCGGCAAGTCGACCTTCCTGCGCACGCTCAACCGGATGCACGAGATGATCCCGGGCGCCGCGATGGGCGGCGAGGTCCTCCTCGACGGCGACGACATCTACGCGGTCGGACGGCGGCTCACCGAGGCCCGCCGGCACATCGGCATGGTGTTCCAGAAGCCCAACCCGTTCCCGGCGATGTCCATCTACGACAATGTGCTGGCGGGTCTGAAGCTCACCGGCAAGCGCGCGACCCGGGACGAGAAGGACCAGCTCGTCGAGGAGTGCCTGAGCCGCGCGAGCCTCTGGAAAGAGGTCCGTGACCGGCTGCGCCAGCCCGGTGGCGCGCTCTCCGGCGGCCAGCAGCAGCGGCTGTGCATCGCCCGCTCGCTGGCCATCCGGCCGCGCGTGCTGCTCATGGACGAGCCCTGCTCGGCCCTGGACCCCACCTCGACCCGCCACGTCGAGGAGACCATCAGGGAACTGGCCAGCGAGGTCACCGTCGTCATCGTGACGCACAACATGCAGCAGGCGGCGCGCGTCTCGCAGAACACCGCCTTCTTCCTCGCCGCGCAGGGCACGCCCGGCGGCATCGTGGAGCACGGCCCGACCGAGGCGATGTTCGGCGCACCGCAGGACTCCCGTACCGCCGACTACGTCAACGGCCGCTTCGGCTGATCCGCCCCGGGACCAGGCACGGGGCAGCGCCGCCGTCTCACCGCACGGGTGCGAGTTCGACCGGGAATCCGTTCAGGACGGTGGTGCCCGAGAGGGGGTCGAGCCGCGAGCCGTCGAGCAGTTGGTTGACGTTGACCCCGGGGCGCGCGGCGGCCACGGACATACGGGTGCCAGGACGGTTGTGCCCCCAGCCGTGCGGCAGGCTCACCACACCGGTCCTGATCGTGTCGGTGATCTCCACCGGCGCCTCGACGGTTCCTCCGTCCGAGGTGATGCGTACGGGACCGCCGTCCTCAAGTCCGAGTCTGGCCGCGTCGGCCGGGTGGATCTGGAGCGTGCAGCGATTCGAACCGCCGCCCAGTGCGGCGACGTTGTGCATCCAGCTGTTGTTGGAACGCAGGTGACGGCGCCCGACCAGGACGAGCGAGGCGGGCCGCTCGTCCAGCGCGGCGCGCAGCCGCGGCAGATCGGCCGCGATGGGCGCGGGCAGCAGCTCGACGCGTCCGCTGCGGGTCTTCAGCAGCGCGGGGATACGAGGACGCAGCGGCCCGAGGTCGATGCCGTGCGGATGGTCCAACAGCCGTGCGAGGCTGATCCCTTCGGGGTTCGCGCCGAAGCCGTCGCCGTACGGGCCGAGGCGCAGCATCAGGTCGAGCCTGCGCTCGGGTCCCGTACTGCCGGTGAGCGCACCGGCCAACTCGCCAGGTGCGCGCCCGTGTACGGGAGAGAGCGGGTCGGTGACGGCCTTGTCGAGAGTTCCCTCGATCACCGCGTCGTCGACGGCGCCGGGGGGCGCGCCGTGCAGGCCCCGCGCGATGAGGACGAGCCGGGCGAAGATCTCGCTCTCGTCGATCCTGTCCTGGTCCAGGGGGACGGCGCGCGGGCTGTAGCGGACCTGGTTGTGCACGGCGAGGGTGTTGAAGGCGAAGTCGAAGTGCGGGCTCTGCGCGGGCGGGGGCGGGGGCAGGACGACGTCCGCGTGGCGTGAGGTCTCGTTGAGATACGGGTCCACGCTGATCATGAAGTCCAGGCTCTCCAGGGCCCGGTCGAGGCGGTCGCCGTCGGGAGCGGAGAGTACGGGGTTGGCCGCGGAGGCGATCACCACGCGGATCCGGCCCTCTCCCGGGGTCTCGATCTCCTCGGCGAGCGCGGCGAGCGGCAGTTCGCCCTTGGCCTCCGGATGCCCGGACACGCGGCTCGCCCAGCGGCCGAGCGCGAATCCCTTGCCCGGGGCGGGGAGTCGGGGCGCGCGGTCGGCGGCGGAGAGGGGGAAGAGCGCGCCGCCCGGCCGGTCGAGGTTGCCGGTGAGGACGTTGAGGACGTCGACCAGCCAGCTGGCGAGGGTGCCGTACTCGACGGTGCTGCTGCCGATGCGGCCGTAGACGGCCGCGGTGGGAGCGGCGGCGAGTTCGCGGGCGATCGTACGGATCACACCGGCGTCGACGTCGCAGGCGGCGGCGACGGCTTCGGGCGTGAAGTCCCTTACGGCGTCGTGTACTTCCTCCATGCCCTCGACATGGCCGGCGAGCGGACCCGGCGCGGTGAGCTTCTCCTCGAAGAGGACCTGGGCGAGGGCGGCGAGCAACAGGGCGTCCGTGCCCGGCCTGATGGCGATGTGCCGGTCGGCCAGCTTCGCCGTACGGGTGCGGCGCGGGTCGACCACGGTGAGGGTTCCGCCGCGTTTGCGCAGCGCCTTGAGCTTGCCGGGGAAGTCGGGCGCGGTGCAGAGACTCCCGTTGGATTCCAGGGGGTTGGCGCCCAGGAGCAGCAGGTGGTCCGTCCGGTCCAGGTCGGGTACGGGTATGGCGTTGGCGTCGCCGAAGAGCAGTCCGCTGGAGACGTGCTTGGGCATCTGGTCGAGGGTGCTCGCCGTGAAGACGTTCCGGGTGCCGAGCGCGCTCACCAGCAGGGCCGGGTAGAGTCCGCCGGCCACGGTGTGGACATTGGGGTTACCGAGGATCAGGCCGACCGCGTCCGGGCCGAACTCCCCTATGAGGGAAGGCAGTCGGGCGGCGATCAAGTCGAACGCCTCGTCCCAGCCCGCCTCGCGCAGTTCGCCGTTCTCCCGGACGAGCGGGACACGCAGCCGGTCGGGGTCGGAGTCGAGCGCTCCGAAGGAGGCGCCCTTGGGGCAGACGAAGCCCTTGCTGAAGACGTCCTCGCGGTCGCCCCTGGCTCCGGTGACGCGGCTTCCCTCGATGGTGAGCGAGAGCCCGCACGTGGCCTCGCAGAGCGGGCAGATGCGCAGGGCGCTGTGCATGGATCCTCCGGGACGGCGGCGGTGACGCGCGAACCACACAGAGCATACCGACCGGTACGTATCAGGGAAGGGGTTCTCCGGTGCGGCGTGGTTCCCTTCGCGGCCCGGAAGGGTAATCCTACGGTTGTCCATAGGATTCCTCAGGATTCACCGAGCACGGGAGCGGACGATGAGCGGCATCGAGCGGGCGAGAAAGACGGCCGAGGAGCTGTCCCACTCCCCGGGATTCGGCAATGAACACAGTTCGGAGGCGGTGCCCGGCGCGCTGCCGCACGGCCGCAACGCACCGCAGCGCGCGCCTCTCGGGCTCTACGCCGAGCAGTTGAGCGGCAGCGCCTTCACCGAGCCGCGCGCACACAACCGCAGGTCGTGGCTCTACCGCATCAGGCCTTCTGCGGCGCATCCGCCGTACGTCCGGATCGACAACGGCGGTCTGCGCGGCGCCCCCTTCACCGAGTCCGTCCCCGACCCCAACCGGCTCCGCTGGGATCCGCTGCCGGAGCCCGCTCCCGGCACCGATTTCCTGGACGGGCTGTGGACACTGGGCGGCAACGGCGACGCGGCGCAGCGCACCGGCATGGCGATTCACCTCTACCACGCCAACGCCCCCATGACGGACCGGGTGTTCGGTGACGCCGACGGCGAGCTGCTGATCGTCCCGGAGCGCGGCGGACTGCTGATCCGTACCGAACTCGGCCTGCTGGAAGCCCTTCCGGGGCATGTGGCACTGATCCCGCGCGGTCTGCGCTTCCGGGTCGAACTGCTCGACGAGACGGCGCGCGGCTATGTCTGCGAGAACTACGGCCGCCCGTTCACACTCCCCGACCTCGGCCCGATCGGCGCCAACGGCCTTGCGAACGCACGGGACTTCCTGGCGCCCGTCGCCGCGTACGAGGACGTGGAGCGGCCGGTGCAGGTGGTGAACAAGTTCTGCGGGAACCTGTGGGCAGCGACGTACGACCACTCGCCGTTCGACGTGGTCGCCTGGCACGGCAACCACGTGCCGTACGTCTACGATCTGCGCCGTTTCAATGTCATCGGTTCCATCAGCTACGACCACCCCGACCCGTCGATCTTCACCGTCCTGACCTCGCCCTCCGACACTCCTGGCCTCGCCGGGGTCGACTTCGTCGTCTTCGCGCCGCGCTGGCTGGTCGGCGAGGACACGTTCAGGCCGCCGTACTTCCACCGCAACGTGATGAGCGAGTACATGGGCCTGATCGAGGGCGCGTACGACGCGAAGAGCGCGGGCGAGGGCGGATTCGTCCCCGGCGGCGGTTCACTGCACAACATGATGTCGGCGCACGGCCCCGACCGGGAGACCTTCGACCGGGCGAGCGCGGCGGAGCTGAAGCCGCAGAAGATCAGCGACGGTCTGGCCTTCATGTTCGAGACCCGCTGGCCGGTGACCGCCACCGGCCAGGCCGCGAACGCACCCCACCTGCAGGAGGACTACGACCGCGTATGGCAGGGTCTTCAGCGCCACTTCAGGCCCTGATACGGAGTTGACGTGACCGCCTTCGCCCCCGACTCACTGGTCCTGAACCGCAAACTGCCGCTCTGGTACCAGGTGTCGCAGTCGCTGCGCGCCTCGATACTGGTCCGCCGCGCGGTCGATCCGCTGCGGCTGCCGACCGAGGAACAGCTCGCCGCGCACTACGGCGTCAGTGTGCTGACCATGCGCCAGGCGCTCAAGGAACTGGAGCGGGAGGGCCTGATCAGCCGGCACCGGCGGCGTGGCACGTTCATCGAGCCGGGGGCGCGGCGCGGCGCCCCGCGCCGGCTGCTGGGCTCCATCGACACGATCGTGGCCCAGCAGTCCGGTGAGCTGACGACGCTGCTGGGCCACGGCCCGGCCCCGGTCCCGGGTGAACTGGCCGAGTACTTCCCGGATCTGGACAGCGTGGTGACGTACACCCGGCTGCGCCGCGACAGCGAGAGCGGCGAGCCCGTCAACTGGGCGGAGAACGCGGTGCGTCCCGAGGTGGCGGCCACGCTCGATGTCGCCGATCTGGAGCGCTGGCCGATGACGAAGGTGCTGCGCGACGCGGTGGGGGTACGGATCAGCCGGATCACCGACACGGTCGAGGCGCGGCTCGCGGAGCCCGCCACGGCCGAGTTGCTGCGGGTGCCGCTGCTCAGCCCGATCCTGCACTACACGGGGGTGACGTACGACGAGGCGGGCAGAGTGGTGGATGTGGCCAGGATCCGCTACCGGGGTGACCGCTTCTCGTTCTCGGTCACCGTCGACGCGGAGTGAACACGGGCCGGGCGGGGGCCCGGTCCGGCACCAGGTCGCGATCCGCCCTGCCCGGTAAGGCGGTTACGATGCCGCCGACGGCGTACAGGGAGAAACAGGGCGACGAGAGGACATGTCCGCATGACGGCGACGCGGTCCGGCGCGGCCGGGGACGCTCCGCTCTCCGAGGCCCCGCTGCTGAGCGACCTCATGCCGTGGTCGGCGGCCCCGATGCGGCTCGGCAGATCCTGGATCCTCGCGCCCGATCCGCAGTCCCTCACCGCTCGCTGGGACAGGCTCGTCGCCGCCGGAGGAGCGGAGCATGAGGCGCTGTTCGAGCCGACCCGGGCGCGTACGCCGGACACCGCGGCCGCCGCGCTGCCCGGACGCGCTACGGGCACGGGGCGCTTCGCCCGGGAGACGGGCCGCTGCCCCGAACCGCTGCGGGTGGCGCACGGGCCCTTCGACGAGCAGTGGCTGATCCCGGACCACCGGCTGATCGACGCGGCCCGCCCCGAGTTGTGGCGGGTCGCCGACGAGCACCAGCTGTTCGCCGTCGAGCAGGGGTACGTACCGGCCGCGCCCGGGCCCGCGCTGCTGGTCAGCGCCCTGCTGCCGGACGGCCGCGCCCCGGTGGGCAGACCGGGCCGGATCCGGCCCCTGTACCGGCGTCCCGGCGGCACGGAACCCAATCTGACCCCGGGACTGACCGCGCTGCTGTCGGCCCGCTACGGCCACCAGGTCGCTCCTGACGAGGTGCTGGCCTGGTGTGTGGCGGTCGCCTCGGCCACGCCCGCGGGTCCCGCGGTCCCGCTGCCCGCGGAGCCGGAGCGCTGGGCGGCCGGTGTCGGGCTGGGGCGGCGGATGATCCGTATCCAGGTACGCGGGGCACGGGGCGGCGAACGTCCCAGGCTGCCGGGCGGCCGGCGTCCGTACGTACGCGCGGCCGTGCCCGCCCGGCCGGAATCGATCACGTATGACGCAGGCGGAGAGGCGCTGTTGCTCGGTACCGGCCGCATCTCGCCGGTACCGGCGGCGGCCTGGGAGTTCCGGGTCGGAGGCGTACGCGTGCTGGAACTGTGGTTCGAGCGGCGTACGGCACGGCCGCAACCGGGCACCCTGGAGGAGATCAGGCCGTCCGGCTGGCCCCGGGAGCGGACGTCGGAACTGCTCGAACTGATCACCGTTTTGGCGCTCCTCGGCGAACTCCCTTCGCCTCACGACGCGTTGCACGCGGGCCCGACGATCAGTGGAGCCGAGCTGCGCGGGGCCGGCGTCCTCCCCGTCCCGCCTTCGGCCCGGCGCCCCGCCTCGGTGTTCGACCACCACGAGGAAGGCCCGGACGGCCAGTTCGCACTGCTCTAGGGCGTCCCTTCCCGCAGGCCACGCCCCGCACCCCGCAGGTCACGCCCGGCTTCCGGCGAGTGGAGGGGCTGGTTCCGGACAATGCCGAGAGGTACCTCCGACCCGCCTCCGAGCTGGCGGACGGCCGGTCCGCACAGCGACATGGCCGGAATGATGCCGTACATCCCGTGGCTGATTCCATGCGCTCACCGGGGCCGCCGCTCGTACTATTCGTACCGCTCGATGTGCGGGTACACGCACGGCGGACACGAGCGCTGAGCAGGCAAAAGGCAAGACAGGGGCCGGGGTTGCACGAGTGGGGCGGCCGGCCGGCCGGTGGTGGGGAGTGGTCCACCGGCCGCGCCGCCGTAACAGGTATTCCACGCTCGACAGGGCGCTCGCCGAGCATTCCGGCGCACGACGCCGGTCAAGGTGACGACCTCGGCGCACTGCCTGCGCGCTGCCGTCACGGCATTGCCGCAGGGATCAGCCGCGGCTGCCGAAGAGCGACCGGCGCAGCAGGCGCAGCGGCGCGAAGAGCAGCACGCGCGCGCTCTTGCTCTTGCGGGTGTGCGCCGCGTCACGGGACGTCAGCTCACGCATCAGCGACGTCGCCTCGGCCGTCTCCCGCTGCGGGACGGCAGGGCCGCCGAGCACCGAAAGATGGCGGTCGAGACGCGAACTGGCCGCGCTGCTCCCGCAGGTAATGGCAGGGACTCGCGCCCTGCTGTGGACCGTTATCTGTTTCATGTCACTCCCCACCCGTACAAGGGCACCCGACCCGGGCAGGGTAACCCTATCGCCCTCTTACGACACTCGTGTATCCCGTCTCCGGGATTAACCACACCCGTAAGGGAATTGACGGCAACGTCCCGATCTATCTTATTTCAGGGCGACTTGGACAAGTCGCTCCCGTCGGCATGCCGTTCCGGCGAGGCGGCCGGCGCCCCGGGAGGGGAGGAGCGCCGGCCCCGTGCTTACGCGGCGGAGGTGAACGCGGGCAGGTAGCCGCCCGACTGGCCCTGCTGCGTGGGGTGGTAGGACTCGCCGATGTTCAGCAGGTCCAGGCTGTGCAGCCACTCCGAGCCCGAGCAGATCTCGTGACCGGAGAAGTTGGGCGCGACATCCACGAAAGTGAAGCCGTGGTCGGCGGCGCGCTTGGCCGTGGCCGCGTTGAGGTAGTCCGAGGCACTGTTGATCGCCGAGCGCTCCGCCTCACTGAGACCGGCGATGCAGTTGCCGGAGAGCTTGTAGAAGCGGGGGTAGCCGAGGACGACGACCCGCGCGGAGGGCGCCTTGGATCTGATCGCCGTGTACACCGCGTCGAGCCGTCCCGGCAGGGTGGAGTCCACGAAGCCGCGCGCCGTGGCGACCCGGTTCAGGCAGGTGGCCTCCGACTGGAGTACGCAGGTGGTCATGACGTCCGAGAATCCGGCATCGTTGCCTCCGATCGTGATCGAGACGAGGTCCGTGCCGGCGTTGAGCGGCGCCAGCTGGCTCGCCGTCACATCACCCGTAAGAGCGCCCGAGCAAGCGGTGAACGCGAACGACGAGGGTGCGTGGGACGCCGCCCACAGCTGCGGATAGGCGCGGGGAGTGCGCTTGCAGTCGCCGCTGGCGCTGTCGTAGCCGCCGGATCCGACGCCCGAGGAGTACGAGTCCCCCAGGGCCACGTAGTCGACGGCCGCGGCCGATTGAGCGGCGCCCGCCGCGCCCGCTCCGGTGAGAGCGAGTACGGCGCCGAGAACGAGCGCGGACGAATATGCCGTGATTCGGGACAGTTTCATGGAAGCTCCTTTTAGCAGTATTTCTGCCTGAACTTTGTTACCAGACCGCACACTTCACTGGAAGCGGTCATGACAAGAACGTTCGGTGAGTTTTTCCGCCGCCTCATTCTGATCAGGGATCATCGGGATGTGACCGTCGAAGTACGGCCAAATAAGCAAAAAGATAAGCCTTGTTGCAGGAGTTTCCATACAGTCACATTCATCAATACCGTCGTACATTCACCCGCGCCGATTCGGCGCGCCGAGCCGGACGAAGCGCCGCCACAGGGCAAAACACCGTGCATCGGCCGTCGCTGTGCCGGATCATGGGCGACATGTCTGCCAAGCCTCAGGACGCACTGCCGATCCGGCTCAATGTCGACGACAGCGACTCCCCGTCGGATGTGGTCGACGCGCTGTTCCTCGGCCGCTTCGCGACGGGCGAGCAGCCCTACTCCCACAGCTCCACCATCGACCGCGTCAAGTCGGGCGTGACCCTGCTGCCGCCCGGCGCCACCGTGCTGCGCTCCGCCCGCGACGACGACCGCAGCGCCACGCTCGCCGAGGGCAACGGCTGGACGCTGCTGGTGTCCCGGTGGAACCGCGGCGCCGATGTCACGGTGACGGCGGTCAGCTCCGACCTCGCGGAACAGATCCACCGGCTGGCGACGGACGGCGCGCAGGACGAGCCGGAACCCCAGCCGGAGAACGTGACCATGGGTTTCTGGTACGTGTCGCCGCGCCGTGGTCCGCACCGCACCACCCGTCAGATCACCGCGGGGACGTGGGACGAGGTGCGGCCCAACTACACGGCGCCGGTGGCCGACGCGCTGGACCGGCTGATGAAGGTGACCCCGGACGACATCGCTGGCCGGCTGCTCCTGCTGCACGGCCCGCCCGGTACGGGCAAGACCTCCGCGCTGCGGACGCTGGCCCGGTCCTGGCGCGACTGGTGCCAGGTCGACTGCGTGCTCGACCCGGAGCGGCTGTTCAACGACGTGGGTTACCTGATGGACATCGCGATCGGCGAGGACGACGGCTCGGCCAAGGGCCGCTGGCGACTGCTCCTGCTGGAGGACTGCGACGAACTGATCCGCGGCGAGGCCAAGCACACGGCGGGTCAGGCGCTGTCACGGCTGCTGAATCTCACCGACGGACTGCTCGGCCAGGGCAGGAACGTCCTGGTGGGGGTGACGACCAATGAGGACCTGGAACGGCTGCACCCCGCGGTGGTCAGGCCGGGACGCTGCCTGGCCAGGATCGAGGTGGGCTCGCTGACCCGGTCGGAGTCCGTGTCCTGGCTGAACGGCGAACAGGGCGAACAGGGCGACTGGGAAGCGGCCGTCGGCCGCGAGGGCGCGACGCTGGCCGAGCTGTACGCGCTGCGCCGGGGCCGCGGCCCCGGCTCCGTACCGGCCCAGCAGTCGGGCTCGGACGCGGGCCTCTACCTCTGAACCCGGGAGCCTCCGAGACCGGGCCCCCGAGCCCCCGAGACCGGCGGGCCCGGAGGCCTACTTCGCGTACTCCGCACGCAGCGCGTCGTCCACGGCGGCCGACGCCGCTTCCCTGTCGAGCCCGAGCCGCCGCGCCCGCTCCGCGTACGCCTGGGCGGCGGCCGCGACCTCGCGCTCGGCCGCGTCACCGGCGGCGGCGATGAACGTGCCGTTCCTGCCGCGGGTCTCGATCACACCGTCGCTCTCCAGCGCGCGGTACGCCTTGGCGACGGTGTTGGCGGCGAGGCCGAGATCCCCGGCGAGCCCCCGTACGGTCGGGAGCCGGTAGCCCACCGGCAGGGTACCGGCGCGGGCCTGCGCGGAGATCTGCGTGCGCAGTTGCTCGAACGGAGCACTGGTGCCTGCCGGGTCGATCACGATCTTCAAGGTCACGGCCTGATTCTCCCTCATGACCCCGGCCGCGGCGGTGTGGCCGGGGGTGCCCCGGTCCCAGGGCGTGTTGCGAAAGTCCCGCCTGACTCTCGGCGTTGTCGTCGGTCGACGACGCTCCGCGTCGCCTCCCTCCTCCGCCTCGCGATGCACGACACCGGACCCCGCTCCCTCATCCAGCCTGATCCAGACGAAAGACCCCGGCCACCAGCTCGACCTCGTATCCGTCGGCGTCCTCCAGACACGCGGTGTGCCGGCCCTCACCACCGGCATACGGATGGCGGTCCGCGGGGAGCGGCGACCAGCCGTGCTCCGGCGCCCGGCGGACCAGCGCGTCGAGCGCGGTCCGGTCGGTGACATGGAATGCCAGGTGGTTGAGCCCCGGCCCGCGGTGGTCGTGGCCGCCGGCTACCAGGTCGGGCGACTCCTCGATCACCACACAACTGTCGGCGCGCCGGAAGCTGCGGCCGTGCTCCCACCGCTGGTACGGGACATGGCCCAGCTCACCGAGCAGCCAGCCCCAGGCCGCCTCGGCCCGGAGCAGGTCGGGCACCGACAGCTCGATGTGGTGCACCTGGCCGCCGGTGGTGGCGGGCAGTCTCACCGCCCGGTCCGGGAAGGCCCGTTCGTCCCGGCCCTCGGATCCGTCATGTCCGGCCGGACCAAAGGCGATCGGGTCGTCGTCCTCGTGCCAGTGGATGACGAAGCGCTCGCCCGCGCGATAGGCCTCCAGAGCCGCCCGGCAGAAAGCGGCCATGTCGCCGGGCAGTTCGGACAGCGGATGCCAGGAGAGCCCCGAGCACTTCTCCGGCTCCTTGTTGTACGGCTCTCCCCCGCGGCCGTATTCCGCCTCGAAGAACCAGCCGATCCTGGGCCGCCCGCCGGGGCCCCGGTGCTGCATGACCAGCGCGACGCGCAGGTCGTCCGGGGCCAGCTCGACGCCGATCTCCTCGTACGCCTCACGGATCACGGCCGTACGGACGTCCTCACCGGCCTCGACATGGCCCGAGGGTCCGTTGAGCAGACCGTCGGCGTACCCCGTACCCGCACGGCGGGCGAGCAGGACCTCGTCTCCCCTGCGCAGGATCAGATGGACGTCGACCACTTCTGTGTGGCGCACCCGGCCCGCCAGGCGGGCGATCAGCGCGTACCGTTCGTCGTCCACGGCGTGGCCCCACAGGGCCCGGTCCGCGGAGAGCGGTTCGTGGTGGACGCGCTCGGTCAGCGGGGCGAGCGCCGTGATGAGGCGGGACGCGGGCAGGCCCGTGCCGTTCCAGACCCCTTCGACCAGCACCAGCCTGCCGCCCGGCCGCAGCAGCGACGCCCAGTGGCGCAGCACCGCTTCCGGATCCGGCAGTGTCCACAGCACGTGCCTGGCCAGGATCACGTCGAAGGTCCGGCCGCCGGCGGGCGGCCGGACCGCGTCCCCGACGACCACCTCGGCACCGGTCCCCGCCAGCTTGGCCCGGGCCAGCTCCACCATGCGCGGCGAGAGGTCGACGGCGTGTACACGGTGCCCCTGCTCGGCGGCGAGCAGCGAGAGGCTGCCCGTGCCGCATCCGAGGTCGAGCACATCGGCCGGGGCAGCGGGCAGCCAGTCGGCGAGCCGGGCCGCCCAGGCCGTGCGCACGGCGGGGTCGAGCAGCCCGTGGTCGGGCTCCTGGTCGAAGGTGTCGGCTTCGGCATTCCAGTCGGTCGTGGTCATGTGCCGATGCTCGCACCCACCACTGACAATGAGGCTCGTGGCGGCAGAGGGGCCGTCAGGAGGCAGCCCGCTTCCGCACGCCCTTGCTCACCGCCTTCTTCACGAGTGGCCAGGCGAGCAGAAGCAGGACCACCACGTACACGGTCACCGAGAAGGGCGTGTCGACCAGCCCGGTGACGCTTCCGTCGCTGATCTGGAGGGCCCGCCGCAGCTGCTGCTCCGCCGCCGGGCCCAGGATCACGCCGATCACCGCGGGCAGCACGGGCAGTCCGTAGCGCCGCATCCCGAAACCGATCAGACCGATGATCAGCAGAATCACCAGATCGAGTGCTTCCCCGCCGACCGCGTACGCGCCGACCGCCGCGAAGAAGAGGATCCCGGCGTAGAGGTAGGGGCGCGGGATGCGCAGCAGCTTCGTCCAGATGGGTGCGAGCGGCAGGTTGAGCGCGAGCAGCAGCACCATGCCGACGAAGAGCGAGGCGATCAGGCCCCAGACCAGGTCGGGTTCGCGCTCGAAGAGCAGCGGGCCCGGCTGGATGCCGTACTGCTGGAACGCGGCGAGCATCACGGCCGCTACGGCCGTCGTGGGCAGTCCGAGCGTCAGCATGGAGACGAGCGTGCCCGCCGCCGAGGCCGAGGCGGCCGACTCGGGACCCGCCACCCCTTCGATGGCGCCCTTGCCGAACTCGTGCCGGTGCCTGGAGAGCCGCTTCTCGGTGACGTACGAGAGGAACGTCGGGATCTCCGCGCCGCCGGCCGGGATCGCGCCGAAGGGGAAGCCGATGAGCGGTCCGCGCAGCCAGGACTTCCAGGTGCGCCGGAGGTCCGCCTTGCCGAGCCAGGGGCGGCCGACGGGAATCGCCTCGCCGGAGGAGCGCCGCAGGTGCGCGGCGACCCACAGCGCCTCACCGATCGCGAAGAGTCCCACTGCGACGATCACCACGTCGATGCCGTCGGCGAGTTGGAGCGTGCCGAAGGTCAGCCGCTGCTGGCCGGTCATCTGGTCGAGGCCGACGAGACCGAGGGTGAGACCGATGAGCAGGGAGGCGAGGCCTCGGATGCGGGAGGAGCCGAGGACGGACGTGACGGCGATGAACGCGAGCACCATGATGGCGAAGTAGTCGGGCGCACCGATGTCGACGGCGAGCGAGGCGACCGTCGGGGCGAGCACCACCAGCAGGATCGTGCCGATCATGCCGCCGGCGAAGTGCCCTACGGCCGCGGCGGCGAGGGCCTGGGCGCCCCGGCCCGCCTTCGCCATCGGGTTGCCTTCCATGGCCGCCACCACGGAGGCGCTCTCACCCGGGGTGTTGAGCAGGATGGAGGTGGTGGAGCCGCCGAACATCGCGCCGTAGTAGATCCCGGCGAACATGATGAACGCGCCGGTCGGTTCGAGTCCGTACGTCACCGGCAGCAGCAGCGCGACCGCCATCGCGGGGCCGATGCCCGGCAGCACACCGATCGCCGTGCCGAGGAGCACACCGATCGCGGCCCAGAGGAGGTTGACCGGCGTGAGCGCCGTACCGAAGCCGTCCAGAAGGGAGTTGAGAGAGTCCATTCAGATCACTCCCATCAGCGGGCCGCCGGGAAGCGGGACACCGAGCAGGTTGTTGAAGAGGAAGTAGGTGCCGAGCGAGAGCCCGGCGGCGATCAGCGGGTCGCGGTCGGGGTGGCGGCTGCCGAGTGCGTACGCCGATCCCCAGAAGAGCAGCGCGCCGGAGACGGGGAAGCCGAGTGGGCCGATGAGAACGGCGTTGCCGAGGAAGACCCCGGCGAGCAGCAGGACGGTGCGCCAGTCGCTCGGTTCGCTCAGGTCGATGTCCTCGCCGCCCTCGGCCTCGCCCCGGCCGCCGCGCAGTACGTCGAGGGAGAGCAGTACGGCGACGACCAGCAGCCCGGTGCCGACCACGACCGGGACGGTCCTCGGGCCGACCGGACCGCGCTGGGTGATCTCGACGTCCATGCCGAGAGCGTCGGTGAGCACCAGGACGCCGAGCACGAACAGCAGCACACCGACGCCGAGTTCGGAGTGGCGGTGCAGCCAGGAGCCGTGCGGGGCCGGTGTGTCCGGGGCCGGGGCACCGGAAATCAGTGTGTCCGGGGCCGGTGTGTCGGAGGCGTGGGTGCTGGAAGTCGGTGTGTCGGGGGCGGGGATGCCGGGGGTTCCCGTTCCTGAGGTCACAGTCCCAGCTCCTTCAGCACCGACTCCACGCGCCTGTCCTCGGCCGCCAGGAAGTCGCCGAACTTCTCGCCGGTCAGGAACGCGTCGTCCCAGCCGTTCTTCTTGAGGGATTCCCGCCACTGCGGCGAGTCGTGCAGCTTCGTGAAGAAGGCGAGCAGCTTCGCGCGTTCGGCGTCGGAGAGTCCGGGCGGTGCGACGACACCGCGCCAGTTGGTGAAGTCGGTGTCGACTCCGGCCTCACGCAGGGTCGGCCCGTCCAGACCGGGGACGCGCTCGGGACCCGTGACGGCGAGCAGCCGCAGTTCGCCCGCCTCGATCTGGTCGCGGTACTCGCCGACGCCGGAGACGCCGAAGGCGATCTTGCTGCCGAGGATCGAGGCGAGCAGTTCGCCACCGCCGTCGAACGGGACGTAGTTGACGTCCTTCGGTGTGATGCCGGCGGCCCTGGCGAACAGCATCAGCGCGAGATGGTCGGGCCCGCCGGCCGAAGACCCGCCGCCCACGGGCACCTTGGCCGGATGCGCGCGCCAGTCCGCGAGCAGGTCGCCGAGCGTTTTGTACGGGGAGTCCTTCGCGACGACGACGATGTCCGACTCCTCGCTGACCCGGGCGATCGGAGTCGTGTCGGCGAGTGTCTTGGGCGCGTTGTTGGTGCGTACGGCGCCGACGACCCCGAGGCCCATGGACAGGGCGAGCTTGCCATTGCCGTGCTCACCGGCGACCCGGGTGAGACCGACGGTGCCGCCCGCGCCCGGCAGGTTGAACACCTCGATGTTGTGGCCGAGTTCGGCGTCCTCGGCGTTCTTCGCCAGGGTGCGCGCCGTGATGTCGTACCCGCCGCCCGGCGAGTTGGGCACCATGAACTGGAGGCCGGGGATCTGCGTGCCGGCGCCGGAACCGCTGCCCGTGGTGAGCAGCGGCGGCCCCACCAGCACGAGCAGCGCGGACCCGAGCAGGGCGAGTGGAGTGCGCAATCGCACGTGAGCCGCCTTTCGGAGCTGTGAAGTGGGCCACATGTTGCCCGCGCGTCAACAAGCTGTCTCTCTTCCGGAACCAACGGACGTTGTGGTCGTTGTGGTCGCGGTTCGGTGTCGCGATCGGCAATGTCTGCCCGTCGGGGAGCGGCGTCCGGTGTGTGTGATCGCAAGGCGGCCGGGAGCCCTCGTGGCGGAGCTACTCGGGCTTTTGGCCAACGCGGCAGCGCGCGTGCCGGGCGTCGTGACGGGCAAAGGCTGCCGGGCGGGGCACTAGCGTGACGGCGTGATGAAAGTGCTGGTGGTGGACGACGACTTCATGGTCGCGAAGGTGCACAGCCGTGTGGTGTCCGCGATGGACGGCTTCACGGTCGTCGGAGTGGCGCACAACGGCGCCGGCGCCTTGCGCGCGGCCGAGCGGCTGCGACCGGATCTCGTCCTGCTCGACATCTATCTGCCGGACATGGACGGCATCTCCGTACTGCGCGAGCTGCGCGCGGCGGAGGAGCGTGACGCGAGCCGTACGGGCGTCGACGCGCTGGTCATCACGGCGGCCCGGGACGCGGGTGTCATCCGCGCGGCGCTGCGCACCGGTGCGCTGCACTACCTGATCAAGCCGTTCAACCAGGCCGCTCTCCAGGACCAGTTGCGCCATGTCGCCGCGCTCCGCAGCCGTCTCGCCGCACTGGGCGAGGCCCGTCAGGAGGACGTGGACCAGATTTTCGGCACGCGCCCGCCGGGCAGCAGGGAACTGCCGAAGGGGCTCGCGCCGCACACCTCGGACCTGGTGGAACGCACGCTGCGCGACCATCCGGACGGTCTGTCGGCGACGGAATGCGCGGACGCGGGCACGCTGTCCCGGGTCAGCGCCCGCCGCTACCTGGAGCATTTCGTGGACACGGGCCGGGCGGAGGTGACCCTGCGCTACGGCGGCACGGGCCGGCCGGAGCGCCGTTACCGCTGGATCAACTGACCACGTGGCGGCGGACGTCCGGTGACGCACACCGCCCGCCTCCGGCGAACAGCGCGTTCACCGAGGGCGGGAGGGGAGACAGCCCGACGGCTGTCAGCCGGTCACCGAACCGCAGGTGGTCGGGGAGGCGTTGGCCGGGTCCAGGGCGTTGGCGATCTCGTGGTTGACGATCATGTCGGTGGTCCCGATCGTCACGTGCTCCGAGAAGTCGGCCGCGCACAGGTTCTGGAGCAGCACGTTGTGTACGTCGGGGCCTTCCAGGAACTGGCTTTCGTACGGCGTGACCACCTCGTCGTACTTGGTGGAGATGACGGTGTAGTGCACGCCGGGGACGGTGTCGCCGCCCTCGTTGAGCTTGGTGATGAACGGGGAGCCCGCCACCTGGTCGGTGAGCGCGGGGGTGTTCTCCGTCAGCAGGTCCTCCGCTCCGGGGAAGTACGGCAGCAGTCCGGTCAGTCCGAGCAGGGTGGTGCCGTGGTTGCTGGGCGCGATGCCGATCAGGGCGTTCGTCTTTGCCGCCCCGTCCAGGTACTTCAGGTAGTAGCGCGGCATCATGCCGCCCTGGGAGTGACCGACGATGTCGACCTTCTCCGCGCCGGTGGCGGCGAGGACGCCGTCTATGTAGGTGGCGAGCTGCCCGGCCGATTCGTCAATGGGGCCGAGGGCGTTGAAGAACGGCACGCCGGGGAGCTGCCCGTAGTCGAGGGAGAAGACGCAGTAGCCGTGGTCCACCAGGTACGGGGCGAGGATCAGCCAGTTGTCGGTGCCGTTCGCGAAGGTGCCGTGGACGAGAACGACCGGACGGGGGTGGGCGGCCGACGGCTTGCAGGAGTAGTCGTTCCAACCGCTGCTGGTCTCGTCGGCGTTCGCCGCGACGGCCGACTGCCCGGCGGCCGTCGCGGAGACGGGGGCGGAGGTGGCCGGGGCGGTCGCCGCGACGGCGGGGGTGACGGTGATCGTGGCGGCCAACAGCAGCCCGGCCAGGGGGCCGAGCGTACGTTTCCAGGGCAGCATCAGGCGGTCTCCTTGCGACTCAAGAGAATGGCGACGGCTGTCAGCTCACATGGCCCGGACCACAAGGGATGACTGTACTCATGACAAGTTACGCACGAGTAGATTGACGAAGGGAAGTTACGCGTCGGTAAAAAATGTGGCTGCCGTCACGCGGCCAGCGACCCCGGCATCAGCACCTGGGGGCCGAACTTCGCGCGGGCCAGATCCGCCACCGCCTCGATCCGGCGCGCCCGGTCGTCGACGGGGTCCAACGTCAGCTGGCGCGTGGCCCGTTCGGCCGGGATCAGATCCTCGGCCCGCACGGAGAGGGCCCGTACCCGCGCGCGTTGCAGCCCGAGCGACTCATGGATCCGGTACACGGCTGAGCTGAGCGCCGCCGAGTGGGCGGTCGGCTCGCGCAGGACACGGGTACGGGTGGTCGTGGAGCGGTCCGCGTACCGCACGGTGAGAGTCAGGGAACGGCACACCTGCTCCGTCCCGCGCATCCGGACGCCCAGTTCCTCGGTGATCGAGAGCAGCGCCCGCCGCTGCCGGTCCCGGTCCAACTCGTCCCGGGAAAAGGTCCGTTCGGCGCCGAGCGAGCGGGCTGCCGCGTTCGGCACAACCGCCGTACGGTCGATCCCCTGTGCCTTCTCGTACAGCTCGCGGCCCATCCGCACCCCCGCGATCCGCTGGAGTGTCGACAGCGGCACGCCCGCCGTTTTCCCGACGGTGTCGATTCCGTACGCACGCAGCGCGCGGGCCGTGGCCGTGCCGATACCGGGCAGGGCGGCGACCGGCATCGGCGCCAGGAACCGCCTCACCTCGCGTTCCCCGTCCGCGATCACGAGCGTCGTTCCCGGCTCGGCCCGCCGCGCGGCCATCCTGGAGAGCATCGGGGTGGCGGCCACGCCGATCGTGCAGTCGGCGCCGGCGTGCGCGAGCGCGCGCACCCGCAGGACGGCGGCGAGCCCTCGCGCGTCCTGCCCGAAGTACCGCTCGGCGCCCCGGACATCGACGAGCGCGGCGTCCGGCGGCAGCGCCTGGACGACCGGGCTGATGTCCTCGGCCAGCCCGAGCAGCACGGGCAGCGCGGCCTCGATACCGGACCCTGCGCCCGCCTCGCTGCCGGACCCGCCCCGGGAGCCTTCGCCGGAACCGCCATCCGGTTCGGCCGCGTACCGAAACCGCACGCAGAGGATCATCCCGCGCTCCCCGGACTGGAGTGCCACAACTTCCGCCCGGTGGGCAGGCCTTCACCGGCCGGCTGAAGGTCGGACCAGGGGCTCATCTCGTAGCCCGTGGAAAGTTTGATACGCCTGCCGTCGCCCCCGGCCGAGTCTCCGGAAGGCGCCGGCGCGTTCAGCGCCGCCGCCACCGCCTCCAGACCGCCCTTCTCCCGCAACTCCACCAGCTCCGCCAGATTCCAGGCTGCCGCGCCCACCACGCTCAGGCTCTGGGAGCCGCGCCGCTGCACCACTCCCCGCACCAGCAGCAGCCAGGAGTGGAAGACCGTGTGCGCGCACGCCGCGTGGCTGTCCTCGAAGAACGCGAGGTCGACCAGGCCCGTGCCGTCGTCCAGCGTCGTGAAGATGACCCGCTTGCCCGAGCGGATCGGCGGGGTCTGCGTGGCGACCTTGGCGCCCGCGACCAATACGGTCGCGCCGTGCGGCACGTCACGCAGCCGCTTGGCCGGCATCACGCCCAGCTCCTTCAGGAACGCGTGGTGGTCCTCCATCAGATGACGGGACGCGTCCATGCCGAGAACGCCCAGCTCGGCGCTGAGCCGTTCCGCGTCGCCCAGGTCGGGCAGACCCGCGGGAGCGGCCCGCTGCCCGCCGTCGAACGGGAGTTGGTCACCGCGAGCCCCGGACCTGCCCCCGGACCCGGGCCTCGTGCCGGACCCCGACCGGCGCTGCGCGCCGTGCAGTTCGGACAAGTGCAGCAGCAGATCACGGCGGTTGGCGCCGAACCTGTCCAACGCGCCCACCTGTGCCAGCCGTTCGGCAACAGGCCGGCCCGGCCTGGCCCGCTGCCAGAAATCCAGCAGCGAGGAGTACGGCTGCCCCGACTCGATCCGCGCGGACTCCGCCTCGCTGATGCCGTGGACGTCGGAGAGCGCGAGCCGCAGCCCCCACACACCAGGCCCGCCGGCCCCCGCCGACTCCGCACGCTCAGACACCAGTTCGATTCTATGAGCGACCGCCGACCGGTTCACATCCAGCGGCAGCACCGGCACTCCGCGCCGCCTCGCGTCCGCGAGCAGCAGCCGCTTCGGGTACATCCCCGGGTCGTGCGTGAGCAGCCCGGCGTAGAAGGCGGCGGGGTGGTGCGCCTTGAGCCAGGCCGACTGATACGTCGGCACGGCGAACGCGACCGCGTGCGCCTTGCAGAACCCGTACGAACCGAACGCCTCCACGATCTCCCAGGCCCGGGCGGTCACTCCGGGCGCGTACCCCTTCCGCCGGGTCCGCTGTTCGAACCAGGCGCGGATCCTGCCCTGCGATCCGGGGTCGGACAGACCCCGCCGCACCTTGTCCGCCTCCTCCCGGCCGCAGCCGGTCATGATGTCCACCATCTGGATGATCTGCTCGTGGAAGACCACCACCCCATAGGTCTCGCGCAGCGGCTCCTCCAGGTCCGGGTGCGGATAGCGGATGGGCGCCCGGCCGTGCCTGGCCTCGATGAACGGCCGCACCATGTCGGCCGCGACCGGGCCGGGACGGAAGAGCGAGATGTCGACCACCAGGTCGTGGAAGGTGGCCGGCCGGAGCCTGCCGACCAGATCGCGCTGGCCCGGCGACTCGATCTGGAAGCAGCCCAGGGTCTCGGCGGAGCGGATGAGCCGGTACGTCTCCGGGTCGCCCTCGGGCACCTGCGCCGGATCGTCGAGGTCGAGCACCTCTCCCGTGGCGCGCTCGATCTCGGTGACCGCGTGGGCCATCGCCGACTGCATCCGTACGCCCAGTACGTCGAGCTTGAGCAGCCCGAGGTCCTCGACGTCCTCCTTGTCGAACTGGGACATGGGGAAGTGCTCCCCGCTGGTGGGCACCACCGGTGTACGGCGCAGCAGCGACGCGTCGGAGAGCAGCACCCCGCACGGGTGCATGGCGACTCCGCGCGGCAGCGCGTCCAGCGCCTCCACCAGCTCCCACAGCCGGCCGTACTTCTCGCCCGCTTTCCGCAACTCACCTTCCACCGCGCGCAGTTCGGGCAGTTCCCGCATCGCGGCACGCGCGTCGCGGGCGCGGATGTGCGGGAAGGACTTGGCGATCCTGTCGATGTCGGCCGGGTCCATGGAGAGGGCAGCGCCCACATCCCGTACGGCGTGCCGCACCCGATACGTCTCCGGCATGGCGACGGCCGCGACCCGCTCGGGTCCGAAGCGGTCGAGGATGGCCCGGTAGACCTCGAGCCGGCGCGCGGACTCGACGTCGATGTCGATGTCGGGCAGGCCGGGCCGCCGGGTGGAGAGGAACCGTTCCATCAGGAGGCCGTGCTCGACCGGATCGGCATGCGCGATCCCCAGCAGGTGGTTGACCAGGGATCCTGCGCCCGAGCCGCGGGCGGCCACCCGGATGCCCATCTCCCGGATGTCGTCGGTAACCCGCGCGACGGTGAGGAAGTACGAGGCGAAGCCCATCGTGTCGATCGTGCGCAGCTCGGTGTCCATCCGCGCCCAGTACGCCCGGTGGTCGGGGCGCCGGTCGTAGCCGCGCCGCACCATCCCGGCGGCGGCGCGCGAGCGCAGCACCCGCGCGGCGGTACGGCGGTCGGCGCCGACCAGGCCGGGCTCCGGGAAGTGGACGGTGCCGATCCCCATGTCGTCCTCGGGGTCGACCAGACAGCTCGCCGCGGTCTCCTCGGTCAGGGCCAGCAGCCGGTACGCGGTGTCACGCCGGAACCCGGCGGCCTCGGCGACCAGCTCCGCGGTACGGGCCATCGCGGCCGGATCCTTGAGCCAGCGCTCCCCGGTGTCCAGGCCCTTGCGCGGGTCGATGGGGACCAGGCGGCGGGCCGCGTCGAGGACATCGGCGACCGGGCCCTGCCCGGCGTCGGCGTAGCGCACGGCATTGCCGAGTACGGCCCGTATGCCGTGCTCGGTGGCGAAGCCGAGGGTCCGGGCGGCCTGCCGCAGCGATCCCGGGCCCGTCCCCGTACGTCCGTGGTGCGTGATCTCCAGGCGCAGCGCGTCACCGTAGCTCTCGCGCCAGGGTGCGAGCAGTCGCGCTGCGCGGTCGGGGCGTCCCGCCGCGAGGGCGCGGCCCACCTCGGAGTCGGGCCCGAGCAGGACGACGAGACCGTCGCCGTGGTTGTCCTGCCAGGGCAGCAGCGGACCGCCGTCCCCGCCGGCGTGCGCGGTGGTGACGAGCCTGCACAGGTCGGCCCAGCCCGCCGCGCCGTCGCGTGCGAGGAAGACCGCGCGGGGCGCGGATTCGTCGATGAAGGCGCCGCCGCGCACCGGCGTGCGCCGGCGTTCGGTGGGGCCGTTCTCACGTGCCCGCTCGCCCACCGCGAGGTCCACCCCGAACAGCGGCCTGACCCCCGCCCCGGCGCACGCCTTGGCGAAGCGGACCGTGCCCGCGAGGGTGTCGCGGTCGGTCAGGGCGAGGGCGTCCATGCCCCGCTCGGCGGCGGCCTCCGCCAGCCGCTCCGGGTGGGAGGCGCCGTACCGCAGGGAGAACCCGGACACCGTGCGCAGATGCGTGAAGCCGGGCATCCGCACCTCCTGGGTCTTTCTGGACCGAACCGAATCTCACCCCCCGGTTCTCCACCATAGACCAAGTTTCGAACGTACGTACGATCACGCTTCCGGGCCTCGCACCGCCATGCTTCCGGGCCCCGTACCGCCGGAAAACCGGAAGTGCCCGGCCCACCAGTGGTGGGCCGGGCACTTCCTCAGAACGTTCCGGTCAGCGGAGCCGTTCCGGTCAGCCGATCTCGGCGCCCAGCGCGGAGAGCGCCGCGGGTACCGGCTGGAAGAACGTCTCGCCGCCCGAGGAGCAGTCGCCGCTGCCGCCCGAGGTCAGGCCGAGAGCGGTGCTCCCCGCGAAGAGCGCGCCGCCGCTGTCGCCGGGCTCCGCGCAGACCGTGGTCTGGATGAGTCCGTCGACGATCTCGCCGTTGCCGTAGTTCACGGTCGCGTCGAGTCCGGTGACCTGACCGTCGTGCACCTGAGTGGTGGAGCCACTGCGGGTCACCGTCTGGCCGACGGTCGCCTCGCCGGCCTTCGTGATCGGCTGGGTGCTGCCGTCATAGAGGTCGACCTCGCTGGGGTGCGGCACGTCGGAGGTGTACTTGACCAGCCCGTAGTCGGTGCCCGGGAAGGCGGAGGCAGCGTTCGCCCCGATCTCGGCACCGGTCTGGGAGTCGGACCAGCTCTGGACGGCCTCCGTGCAGTGCCCGGCGGTGATGAAGTACGGCTCGCCGCCCTTGACCACGTTGAAGCCGAGCGAGCAGCGCGCGCCGGAGCCCCAGATCGCGTCGCCGCCGGCGATCAGGGGCTTGAACTCCCCTGCCGTCTTCTTGAGTTCGGCCTTGCCGCCGAGCCCCTTCACCACGCTGTCGAGCTTGGCGAGCGCGTCGCCCTTGACCGTACGGTCGGCCGTGACGACCACCTTGTCGGTCACCGGGTCGACGGCCCAGGACGTACCCGGGATGGACGCCTTGTCGCTGAGCGTCTGCCGGGCGCTCTTCAGTTCCTTGAGGGAGTTCGCGACGATCTTGGCCTTGCCGCCGGCCTGGCGTACGACCTCGGCCGCCTGCTCGTCGACGACGTTCACGACGAGCGCCTTCGACGAGGCGTCGTAGTACGAACCGGCCGCGTCCGCGCCCAAGTCCTTACCAAGGGTGGAGGAGAGCTTTCCGGCCGCCGTCGCCGTCAGGGACTTCACCGTGAACTGAGGCGATCCCTCGCTGGCGTTCGCAGTCTGGAAAGTGAGACCCGCCGCCACCAGAGCGACAACGGCTGTGCCGGCCACCGCCGCCCGCTTCTTGGATATGTGTCGATTCTTCAACACTGACCTCCTGTGGGGGACCGGGCCGGAGCAAGTGGGGTGCTCCGGCACGGAGGATGAGCCGCCCACTATTCCTAGACCGGCCAGTAACACACAAGGTCGGCTTCAGGACGCGCACATGACAGTCCGCATACGCCCACGCGATCTCCACCGCGGGACCGCCCGGGAGTCCGAGCGGGAACGATCCCGTTTGCGAACACTCGGTGCGATCACCGGTTCAGCAGGGGGTAAGGTCCAGCCCTGTCTTGAATTCACCGTCCCACGGCGTGTTTCAGCGACCGGGAACAGTACCGGACGGCTCCTGTCAGCGCGCCGGACGGCGCTGTCAGCCCGTGGCGAGATTCCGTTCACCCGCCGGGACGCCGATCGGCAGTGTGTTGCCCGGCGGCGGGAACGGGCAGATGAAGTGCTCGGCGAAAGCGCACGGCGGCAGCAGCGTGCGGTTGAAGTCCACGACGACCGTGCCGTCCGCGGCGGGCGGCGCCGGACGCAGGAACCGGAAGCGGTAACTGCCCTTTCCGCTGGTGGTGTCCGCGAAGACCGCCCAGAGCGAGCCGTCGGGCTCCACCGCGACCTGGAGCGTGTGCTCCGCGCCGTCGACGGTGAAGGCGATCTCGCCGCCGAGGCCGAGGCCCCGTTCGCGCCCGTCGGCGTTCTCCACCCGTACCGTGCGGTGCTCGTCGTACGGGCGGAACCGCCCCGCCAGCGCCCAGTGGCTGTCGTACGGCGTCGCCTCGATGCCCCGGAAGGCGCGCCGCGCGTCGGAGCGCGGGTCGAAGTCGCGTACCGCCCAGAGCCCTTCGCGGCTGAGGAGGACCAGCCGGCGCTCGCCGGACGCGATCCGCGACTCCTGGATCGGGCCGCGGTCGGCGGTCAGCCGGATCTCGCCGTCCAGCGGTTCGCCGTCGGCGGTCAGTCCGTCGTTGACCGCCGCGGTCAGTACCACCTCGTCGCCGTCCTCCCGCCACACGCCGGGAACGGCCGGCACCCGCCCGTCCGGGTGGTCGGCGAGCCAGTGCGTACCGGTGAGGGAGAGCGGGCCGTGCGGTTCCGCCACCTGCGCGGTCCGCCGGTCGTGCCAGTGCTTCCACTCCCCGGCGGGGTCTGAGAATGCGTCATGCGCGTCGCGTACATCAGTGCTCATGGTGGTCAAGCCTTCCACACGGGGTCGGGAAGACCCAGGTGCGACCTCAGCGTGGATCGCCGGCCCGCTCCCGCGCCTGCGCGTCGGTGTCGCCGAGGACGGTGGCCACCGGCCTGATCCTCAGCTCGGCGGGGCTCCTGCCGTAGGCCGCGAGCCGTGCCTTGACGCCGGCACAGAAGGCGCGGCTCCCGACTCCAGCCCACTGTGCCGGGTGAAGACGATGCCCGCGGCCAGACGCAGGGGGCGGATGGCGGACATGGCGGCCTTTCAACTGCGGGAGCGCACACGGAAAACGGGTACTGGGCGCCGTTCCGGGCGGCCCCGGGGCCGGGCTCGCCCGTCCGGGACCCGCGCCCGGATCAGGCGCTCAACTCGGCGTCCGTGCCCAGTCCCGCGTCCGCTCCCGGTCCCGCGTCCGCGCCCACCGGCGCGGGTGCGGAGAGGTCGCGCAGGAAGGTGAGCACGGTCCGCGCGGCCGCGTCGTTCTGCCGGAACGCGGGACCGCCCGTACGCGGCCGGGTGAACGCGCCGCTGGAGCGCGCGGTGGTGTACGGGCCGAGCGCGAAGCGGCGCGGGTGCGGCCGGCCGTCGCTCTCGACGAGCCGCGCGTCCCCGGGATCGACGCGGACCAGCCCGTTCGAGACCGCGGCGGCACCCTCCTCGTACAGCGCGCGCAGCAGCGGGCTGCGGGTACGCGCCGGCGAGGCGTCGGGCAGCCGGGCCTCGACCAGGGCGCGCGCCTCGACGTGCTCCCCCGGTACGCCGGCGCCGCCGGCCCGGAAGATCCCGTTCCGCTCGTCCGCCTCGACGGTCGTACCCGCGCCGAGGAAGCGGACGACACCGGCCCGGGACAGCGCGAGCAGCTGGCGCAGCCGGGGCCCCGGCGGCCCGGACGCGAGGTAGCTGAAGAAGCCGTGCCACTCGCCTCCGGTGTCACCGAGGTCGCCGAGACGGATCAACTGGCCGTAGACCGAAAGCAGTCCGAGGAAAACGGCGAGGTCCGCGCTGTGGGACGGGTCGTGTCTGCGGGCGAGATCGGCCTGTATGTAGTCGCGCAGTCCGTCCTGGAGCGCGTCGGACGAGGAGAAGCGCAGCCCCTCGAGCGGCCGGTCGAGGGCTTCGAGGTCGAGCCGGTCGGCCGGGTCGGGGACGGCCTCGGCCGCCACGCCGCGCAGCTCGGGGCTGCCGGGCGCGGCGTCCGCGTACCGCTTCTCGAAGTCGCTCCAGCCGCCCCGGGTGCGCTCGGGGTGCGCGGTGAAGAGGCGGTGGTAGTGGGCGTAGCCGAGTTCCTTGTCGATCAGGGGTCTGATGTCGCGCCGGAAGTCGAGCGGGTGCGCCGCGCCGGTCAGCGCGCCGATCTGCTCGGGGCCGAGGAAGCGGGGCAGCGGCGGCCGTTCGCCGTCCAGGCCGTACCCGAGCTTGGAGTGGTACGGGACGCCCCGCCGCGACCCGACGTGCAGAACCGGTTCACGTCCCGAGGGGTGATAGACCAGCTCGCCGTCGTCGCGGTCGGCGTCTCCCGAATAGCGGCCGCCGCGCCCTTCGGTGAGGAGCACCATGAGGTCGACGAAGGCGAGTCCGAAGCCGCGGACGATGACGGGCTCACCGGCGCGCAGGGCGGAGAGATCGCTGTCCGCGGTGAAGTCCGGGGGCAGGTGGACCAGTCCGTGCCGCTGCGCGAAGTCCTGCAACTCCACCTGTTCGGCGTCCGGTTCACCGTCGAGATGGCCGATGGTGAACACGACGAGATCGGCGATCAGGGGTTCGGTGCGGCCTTCCAGCCACACCCGCTGCCGGCCGCCGCGCGGACCGCTGACGCGCAGCGCGCGCGTGCGGTGCTCATGGACGGTGGTCCCGGGCGGCAGGGCCGCGACGGTCTGCTCGTACATCCAGCTCAGGTAGGCGCTCTGCACCCGGCGGCTCGGGAAGGACTGTCCGGTCAGGGCGGCGATCTCGGCGCGCAGCGCGGGGTCGGCCGAGGTGTGCGCCCGGCCCTCCCGGACCGCGCGCGCCCACTCGTGGAGCGCGGGTCCTTCCCGTACCGGGCCTGCCAGGGGTACCGAGTCGTCGGTGTACATGGTGACGTCCTCGGCCATGGAGTTCATCCAGAGGAGCGGCGACTGGTCGGTGCGCCAGATCCGGCCGCCGCCCGGTGCGTGCGGGTCGACGAGGTGGATGTCCAGCGGGAGACCGTCGTACAGCTCCGGTGCGCTGGCGGCGATCCGCTCCAGGAAGCCGGTACCGCGCGGGCCCGCCCCGATCACGACGACGGACGGGGTCGGGGCCGGGGTCATGGGCAGGATGCGGGAGGGTTTCGAGGACACAGGCATGCGAAGACTCCGTGGATACAGAGATCGAACACGGGGTGTGCCTTCACCTGCGCAGACGGACCGAGCCCCTCAGCACGATCCGAATCCGACAGTGAGGCTACGTCGTGTGCGCGGTCCGCTGTCAAGGTCGTCCACACTCTGAACGGTCCTGCCCGGCCCGGAACGCTGCCCCCGAACATCCGCCTCGGGAGCGCCTGCCCCCGGAAGCGCCTGGCACCGGGCGTGGTTGACGCACCACCGGATGCCTGTTCCACTTGGCGCATGTATGCGCAGCAGTGGCTGGTCAGGCGCTCCCACATCGACTTCGGTCGCGTGTGGTCCTCGTCCTGTTGAGCTGACTCCCGGTCCTGCCCGCACCTTCGGTCTTTCTGGCGTATCGACGCCACTCCCCGTGCCTTCACCAGCCGCAGAGCACCACCCCCCTCCCCTCAATACCGCTCTACCGCCATACCCACTGGTCGCGTCTCCGGCCGTGCCTGTCGCCGTCAAGAAGGCGCGGTCCGGGGATGTCCACAATTCGTGTACGCGCGCCGCGCGGTCCGCGCACCGCCGTGCCTCCGCCGTGTCTCCGCCGGCGGGCGCACCGTCGCGGACGGGTGGCTGCCACGCGTCCGACGTGCCGTCAGCTTCCCGCCTCTCCCCCGCATCCCGGCCATCGTGCCCGCGCCTTTTCGCCGCCTCCGGAGGTTCACGCCCCGCACAGCGGGAAGAGTTCTGCTGTGCGCCACCGGTCGTGGCACGCCCGGTCTGAGTCTCCGTCAAAAGCTGGACGATCAGCCCGTCGTAGTTGGTAACACCCCCGGGAGACTGACCGTGGTCGGAGCGAAGTGCCAGGCGCGGCCCGCAGAGATGAACCCTCCACCTCGTTCATCTGTGCGGGAGACGGCGTATCGAGTGATCCGTTCACCCGTACGTCCCCCGCGTCACCCATCTGGCCGGAATTTCATATTTTGGCCAGAGTCAGCCCCCGTACGCAGGAAGAACCTTGACGAATCGCCACATCCTCTGCACCGGTACCGTCACGAATCGCCTGCAAGGCACGTATCCCCTTGGCGCGGAATCCGGATTATGGACGACGATAGGGATGCGGAACCACAAGTGACCGCGGTGAAAGGAGGCGTCCATGGGATCGGTGCGCAAGGCGAGTGCCTGGCTGGGCCTCGTTGAGGACAACGACGAGCGGTACTACGACGACGACGAGTACGCCGAAGGTGCGGAGAGCGCCGACCGGTGGAAGACCGACCCCCGGGTACGCGTCGCCTCACAGGCCGCCCCCGAGCAGGATCGCAGGATCGCCACCGTCTCCCCGGACAGCTTCCGGGACGCGCGGGGCATCGGCGAGCTGTTCCGGGACGGCGTCCCGGTCATCATGAACCTCACCGCCATGGAGGCCGCCGACGCCAAGCGCGTCGTGGACTTCGCCGCGGGACTGGCCTTCGGACTGCGCGGCTCGATCGAACGCGTGGCCACCCGGGTCTTCCTGCTGACCCCCGGCAACACGGAGATCGTCACCGGGGACAAGAGCGTTCGCGCCCAGGACGGTTTCTTCAACCAGAGCTGAGCCAAGGCTGCTCATCGGTTCACCGGAAGGCATCAAGACCGGTGAGCGCCTTGCCGAGTACCAGCTGGTGCATCTCGACGGTGCCCTCGTAGGTGAGCACCGACTCAAGGTTCGTCGCATGCCGCATCACGGGATACTCCAGCGAGATCCCGTTGGCGCCGAGGATCGTCCGCGAGGTACGGCAGATCTCGATCGCCTCCCGCACATTGTTGAGCTTCCCGAAACTGATCTGTTCGGGCCTGAGCCGGCCCGCGTCCATCCGCCGCCCGAGATGGTGCGCGAGCAGGATGCCCTTGTGCAGTTCGAGCGCCATGTCCGCGAGCTTGGCCTGGGTGAGCTGGAAGCCACCGATCGGCCGGCCGAACTGCTCACGGGTCCTGGCGTACTCCAGCGCCGATTCGAAACTGGCGCGCGCCGCACCCATCGAACCCCAGACGATCCCGTAGCGGGCATGGCTCAGACAGCCCAGCGGTCCGCGCAGTCCGGTGACCCCGGGAAGCACCGCGTCGGCGGGAAGCCGTACGCCGTCGAGGATCAGCTCGCTGGTGACCGAGGCGCGCAGCGACCACTTGTGCGTGATCTCGGGCGCCGAGAAACCCGGTGTGCCCGCGGGGACGAGGAAGCCGCGGATCCCGTCGTCGGTCCGCGCCCAGACGACGGCGACGCCGGCCACCGAGCCGTTGGTGATCCACATCTTGCGTCCGGTGAGCACCCAGTCGCCGCCGTCCCGCTTGGCGTACGTGCGCATGCCCGCCGGATCGGAGCCGTGGTCGGGCTCGGTGAGGCCGAAGCAGCCGATGGTCTCGCCCGCCGCCATACCGGGCAGCCAGCGCTGCTTCTGCTCCTCGGAACCGAAGCGGTGGATCGCGTACATCGCGAGTGAGCCCTGTACGGAGACGAGGGAGCGGATGCCGGAATCGGCCGCCTCCAGCTCCAGACAGGCCAGTCCGTACTGGACCGCGGTGGCGCCCGCGCAGCCGTATCCGTCCAGGGACATCCCGAGCGCGCCCAGCGCGCCCAGTTCGCGGGCCAGTTCGCGGATGCCGGGCAGCTCGCCCGCCTCGTACCACTCGGCGATGTGCGGCAGGACCCGGTCGGCGGCCCAGCTCCGCACGGTGTCCCTGATCGCCAGGTCCTCCGGGTCGAGCAGATCGTCGAGGCCCAGGGGGTCACCGGGGTCGAAGGGCGGCGGCTTCTGGGCGGACGGTGCGGACATGGGGGCCTCCGGCGGCTCGCACGGACGAACTGGCACTGGCATGAATACGCGCGTACGGAACCGGCGGGCGGAACCGCCGGACCAAGCTAGCAGCGGTCGTTACGGCTCAGGGGGCCGCCTTCCCGAAGGAGGCGCGCTCCGCGTAGGCACGCCGCACCGCCGCGTGCTCCGTTGACGGGGGCTCCACCGCCGGACATTCCACGGGCGCGCGGCTCGCCGGTACCGGAACCGGCTCCCGGCAGTCCATGACCCTCGGCAGCCGCAGCGCGGCCAGCCCTCCGGCCAGCAGCAGACCCGCGCTGACCAGCAGCGTCACATGCAGGCCGTGGACGAAGGAATCGCGCGCGGCCCTGCGCAGGGACTCGCCCGCCGCGCCCCCGAGCCCGGTCGCCACCTGATAGGCCTCGCCCAGCGAATCGGCCGCCGCGGCCCCCGCGCCGGCCGGAACGCCCGGCACGGACGCGAGGCCGGGCGCGTACGCCGCGTTCATGACGCTGCCGAGGAGGGCGATCCCCATGCCCGCGCCCAGTTGGTAGGACGTCTCGCCGATGGCCGCGGCTCCGCCCGCCTGATCGGCGGGCGACTCGCTCAGCATGGATTCGTACGCGCCGAACAGGGTGGTCTGCAGACCGAAGCCGAGCAGTACGAAGCCGGCGGTCAGCAGGACGGGCCGGTCGTGCTGCCCCGTCGGGACCAGTGTCACTACGGCGGCGGCGGTGAGCACGAATCCCCACGCCACCATCCGGCGCGGCCCGGCCCTGCGCAGCAGCACGGATCCGGTGGCGCCGGCCGCCACGGCGGCGAAGGTGAGCGGCAGCAGACGCAGGCCGGTCGCCAGCGGGCTGAGGCCCAGCACCAGTTGGAGGTACTGGACGGCGATCAGTTCGAGTCCGACCAGGGCCAGCATGGCCAGGACGATGCAGCCGACGGACGTGGAGAAGGCGGGCCTCGCGAACATCCGCAGGTCGATCAGCGGATGGCTCCCGCGCCGCTGCCTGCGGACGAAGAGGACGAGGAGGGCCGCTCCCGCGCACAGCGGCACGAGGGTGCCGGGACCGAGCGGTGTCTCACCGGCGCCGAGCCGCTTCACCCCGAAGACGATCCCGAGCACCCCGGCCGCCGCCGTCAGAGCGCCGAGCACGTCCCACGGACCGTCCGTACCGCCCTTCGACTCCGGCAGCACCAGGCGGCCGAGCGGCACGATGACGGCGAGCAGCGGCAGGTTGATCAGGAAGACGGAGCCCCACCAGAAGTGCTCCACGAGAAAGCCGCCCAGTACGGGCCCGACGGCGGCGCCGACCGCCGCGACCGCGGACCAGACGCCGATGGCCATCGCCCGCTCACGCCGGTCGGGGAAGACCGCGCGCAGGACCGACAGCGTCGCCGGCATGATCATCGCGCCGCCGGCGCCGAGCAGGGCGCGCGCCCCGATCAGTACCCCCGGCGAACCGGCGAAGGCCGCGATCCCCGAGGCCACACCGAACAGGCCGTATCCGAGGAGCAGCACTCTGCGCCGTCCGACGCGGTCGCCGAGGGTGCCGAAGAGGATCAGCAGCGCGGCGCAGACCAGCGGATACGCGTCCACGATCCACAGCAGTTCGACCCCGCTCGGGCCGAGGTCGGCGGTGACGGCGGGGACGGCGACATGCAGTACCGTCCCGTCGAGCGCGACCAGCAGCAGGCTGAAGCAGAGGACGACCAGGACGACCCAGCGGTTGCCGCCGTCGCCGTGACGAGCGGCGCTCAGCCGCCCTCCGGCCGTGGTCGTGCCCGGCATCCGCGTACCTCCCCCTGTATCCCCCGCGCTCGGCGGACCAGCGGGGACAGTAGTCTCACGGGCGGCCCGACGTGACGGGGCAAGTGCGGCGCCAGCGTACGCGAGTTGACGCGTGTGGCACGTGGTGCATCTCTCACCTCTCCGCCCCAGAGAACACGGCCCTGGATATCGCGCATGGCGCTCACCTGTGCTATGCGCCGCCCGGAAGACTGTAACGAAGGACATGCGAGCACCGGGGAAATTCCGTGCGACGCCAAGGTGAACGAATTCCGTCACGCGCAAAGTCACTTCCCCGAACGCACGCGCCGATTAATTGGCCGCAAGGTCACGCGGCTTTCGGGAACTCCCGGGATAAAGCCCGATCCGAGACGCAGTCCACATCACATCGTCATCACAAAGAGACCTGAACGAGCTGCCGGGACACTCACTCGCTGTAACGTCGATTACGTGCGTACCGACATCTTCGCCCGACTGGACCGGGAGCCGGAACCGCCGAAGATAGAGATCCCGCGGATGAGCCGCACCCGTATCGCTCTCTTCGGCGGAACGCTGGCGTTCTATCTCGCCATCGTCATTGCCGTGCTCGCCTCGTCCTGGCTGGTGACCCTCGACTGGAAAGTCATGCTGTTCCGGCCCTACCAGCAGTGGCCGGGTCTGCACGCCTTCCTGGACTACTTCGTGGTGCTCGGCCAGCGCGGGCCCACGGCCGTGATGATCGCGGCCTGGCTGGGCTGGCGCTCCTGGCGCCAGCACACGCTCCGCCCGCTGATCGCCCTGGGCATGGCGCTGCTGCTGCTGAACATCACCGTCGGCGCGGTCAAGATCGGCCTCGGCCGGCTGGGCCCGCACTACGCGACGCGGATCGGCTCCGCCGAACTCTTCTCCGGCGGCGATATATTTCCCTCGGGTCACACCGCGAACGCCGTCGTGACCTGGGGAATCCTGGCCTATCTGGCCACCACGCCCCGCGCCAGGCGCTACCTGTCGATCCTGTCGTCCGCACTCGCGCTGGGCGTCGGCGCGACAACCGTCTACCTCGGCACGCACTGGCTCAGCGACGTCCTGCTCGGCTGGGCCGCCGGCCTGCTGATCCTGCTGGCGCTGCCCTGGTCCGAGCCACTCATCGGCCGCTGCGAGCGGACCGTCTTCGCCGTACGCGCACGGTGGCGCAAACACCGCGGACGGGCCGCGGCCGCGCCCGCGTCAGGCGGTGGTCCGTCTCCCGACGGGCCGCCGCAACGGCCGTCCTCCAGCGGCGACGAGCCGCCCAGGCAGGTCGTCGGCGCAGGTCACAGCGGCCACAACGTGGCCGGCAGGAACACGGCCGCGCAGCTCGCCCAGTCACGGCCGCACACGGTGCGCTCAGAACGGGCGCCGACCGCCCCGGGCGGCAGCCGCCGGCCACCGCACTCACGGCCGGTGGCGGGCGGCTGACGCCTCGCGCGTCCCTGCGTCAGGCCCGGGAACCCTTAGCGGGCCCGCGGTTCCGTCAGCCGGGCCCGCGCGTCGCTCAGCCGTGCCAGCAACGGACGACCTTGCCGCCGTCCACCTCGAAGTTGAGCCGTCCCACGAGGTATTCCAGGGTGATGATCACGCCCGGCGGCAGCGCTCTGACCGTCGTCCAGCCACGCTCCCTGGCGCGCCGTTCGGCGCTCTCGGCGTCGAGGCCCACGTAGGACTCGGGCGCGTCGTCGGGCTGTGCCGGAGGGGTCGGTAGCGATGCCATGCCACTCACCGTAGGCGCCCGGGGGCGGCGAAGGAAGCCTCGACGGTGTTCTCGGGACCCTCGCCGTCACACTTCTGTCACAGGATCACGCCAAACGGCCGATAGAGGCTTTTTCTCCTTGCGGGACCGTTCCTGACGCCCTGAGAAGAAATTCAGGACCTCCGACGATCACATAATTCTTCTCTTTTTGAATTCCTTTGCCGATATCCGGCCGTCGAATGGCGTGAATTGCTCGACGGTCGGAAGTGTTCACGTTTTCTCCGCACAATCCGCCGACGAACAGTACGGTTCTGTCCGGTGCCCGTCAGAACCAGGCTCCGGTTGAATCCGTCCCGAATCACCCGTATGGAGCCGTTGTATGTATCGCTTTACACGGGGGCGTCACTCCGCGCGAGCCACCGGAGGAGAGCCGGGCCGGGCACGGTGACCGGTACCGGGTCGAGCCGGTCGAGCGGGTCGATCCGCACGGACAGGTCGTTGTCGCCGGTGTAGCAGGGCGTGGCCCGCCGGCCACCACCGCCGTGGACCGGGTGCGCGAGGGCCCGCTTGTCCCAGATGTCGTCCAGGATGCGGGCGATCCGTATCCCGGCCGCGTCCTGGGCGGGCCGCAGCCACAGGTCCCACCACTGCCGGTCCACGGCGGGCCCGCCGTCCAGTGAGCCGTACGGCAGAGTGAAGACGAAGGCGCCGCCGGCACCGGTCACAGCCACCCCGCTCACCCGGTCCCCGCCCCGCAGCCGGGCCTCCACCACCGCGCCCCGGCCCAGCTCGGCTCCGTACAGCGTGCCCTCGACCGTCACCGTGCCCGGCGCGCAGCGCACCGACCGCGCCTCGGCGTGCGGTGCGCGCAGCCAGGACCGTACGGCGAGGCGTCCGTCGGCGGTGGGGTACGGGATCCGGGCGGCGACCCCGCCCGTCCCGGGGCTCCGGCCGGCCGGCGCGCGCACATCCAGGGCGCCGGACCGTACGGGCCGCTCACCGCGCACCCCGGTGCGGACGTCCCAGTGGCCCTCCGCCAGTTCGACCGTGCTGGGCAGTACGGCCCGCACCCAGGGCCCGCCGGTGCACGTCAGCGGCAGCCGCATCTCGTCGGCGGAGACGGCAAGGCGGGCGGAGGCGGTGGAGGCGGCGGCACTGGAGATGGCAGGACCGGCGGGGTCCGCGGGATCCGCGGGATCGTCGTCGCGCCTGCGCAGCACCAGCGCCGCGTCCGGTCTGGCCGGGCCCGTGATGTCGAAGGTGATGCCACCCGCGGAGTCCGCGATGCAGTCGGCGGCGCATTCGGTGCGCGGCGCACGGCGCGCGGCGCGTCCGGTGGGTCTGGTCATGCGGCTCTGCCCTTTCGGTCACCCCCGCCGGCGCCGCACGCGTGGATGCGGCGGACGGGAGAGGCGCGTACGTTCCTGGGACCCGGACCGTTCGCGGTCCCGGTGGTCCGGCTGCGGTCCTGATGGTCCGACTGGGGAGATGCGAAAACGCCGCATCCGGTGCCAAGACCGAGCACATTTGTACGATCACTGCCCCTATCGTGACCCCCTCGTGGCGAAACGATTCCGTTCGCTTTCGCGCGTGACCCCGGCCGCAGCTCACCCGTTGTCCTGACTACGAGCCGGGAACAGCCCGGCTCACGCACCGAAGTCCGAGGAGCCACCCGTGCCGCGCATGCTCGATGTCAGCGAGGACGTCCGTGCCGAGATCGGCGACGAAGAAGCCGACCGGCTGCTCGCCGGCGAGAACGCCCCGGGCAGCTACGACTGCACGTCCTGCCGCACCCCGGGCGATTCCGAACAGGAGCGGACGAGCACTGTGCTGTTCGTCGGCGAGGAGACCGCCGTTCTCGCCTTCGCCCACGCCACCTGCATCCCGTCCCAGATCGTCCAGGTCGCGGAGGACCAGCTCCAGGGCGCGGTCAGGTCCATCACCGGGGGCGAACCGCAGGCGTCCGGGGGGCCCACCTCCATCGGCGGCCAGGCCGTTCTTGGCGTCACCAGTGGTCTGCTGCTGATCAAGGGAGAGCTGCACCCCGCCCTGGTGGTGGAGCCGACAGGACCGATCGCCCGGGCGGGATCCAACGGCACCACCGACGAATTCCTGCCCCTGCTCCAGGAGCAGGGCTTCCAGCCCGTCGACAACCTCGAGGAGGCTCCCGGCGGGCTCCCCGGCTGGTCGGTCCTGCTCGCCATGGGCCAGCTGCACGCCGTGCTCCAGCCCGGCGCCGGGAACAGCACCCCGGTCGCCTGGTGGCAGGCCCATCAGCCGCTCCAGGTCACCGAGGGCTGGCGGGCCGCGGCCAACCGGTCGAACACCGTGCTGGTCTTCGCCGCGCCCGTCGGCGCCATCGGCCAGCAGCCTCGCGAGGACCTGCTGCGCGACGCCCTGGAGAAGGCGGCGGCCAACGGCCGCCTGGTGGCCGCCGCGATGCCGCTGGCCGGCACCTGACCGGGCCGCCCGCCGCGCGGAGCCTCCGCTCCCCGGCGGGCACGGCTGACCGCACGTACGGTGGGGCGCACCGCCCGAACGGCGGTACGCACCCCGGGGCGCGGGCGGCGCGAACGGCGAATTCCGGGGAACGCCCGCATCCCGCGGACAGCGGGGTCGTTGGCACATACGTGCACTCATACGACCCTTCCCGCCCCCAGTTCCAGAGCCAGATTCCCTCCATGCGCCCCGCGCAGGACGTAGCGGACGGGTACTCGATGACGCCGATCTACGACGCGCTGTACTCCGAATACCGCCGGTCCTTCAGAACGCTGCCGGGTGACCGGAGCGGCGAGGAGAACCTCGACTTCAAGGCCTTCGGCGCCGGTGCGTTCGGCGCCGGACTGCACGCCGCTCGCGGCGGGCTCGGCTACTCGCCCTCCGTGGGGTCGTGGCAGCGGGATCCGCGCCAGCAGAACGGGCGGCACACCCCGGCCGCCCTGCCTCCAGGGCCCCGCCGCGGCGCCTGAGGTGCCTGTCGTGAACCGGTGAAAGCCGTCGGGCCCGGTGCGGAAGATTCCGCACCGGGCCCGACGGCTCTGTCATGTCCCTACTTCTTGCGGCCGCGCTTCTCGCGCACCCGCACCGAGATGTGGATCGGCGTACCCGCGAAGCCGAACTCCTCGCGGAGCCGGCGCTCGATGAAGCGCCGGTAACCCGCCTCGATGAAGCCGGAGGCGAAGAGCACGAAGCGCGGCGGCTTCGTACCCGCCTGCGTACCGAACAGGATGCGGGGCTGCTTGCCGCCCCTGACCGGGTGCGGATGCGCCGCGACCAGCTCGCCGAGGAAGGCGTTGAGCCTGCCGGTCGGCACCCGGGTCTCCCAGCCCTCAAGGGCCGTCTCGATCGCCGGGACGAGCTTCTCCATGTGGCGGCCCGTGAGCGCGGAGACGTTCACCCGCGGCGCCCACGCGATCTGGCCCAGCTCGGTCTCGATCTCGCGTTCCAGGTAGTAGCGACGGTCCTCGTCGAGGGTGTCCCACTTGTTGTACGCGATGACGATGGCGCGGCCCGCCTCGACGGCCATCGTGATGATCCGCTGGTCCTGGACGCTGATGGACTCGGTCGTGTCGATCAGGATGACCGCGACCTCGGCCTTCTCCACGGCCGCCGCGGTGCGCAGCGACGCGTAGTAGTCCGCGCCCGCCTGGAGGTGGACCCGGCGGCGGATACCGGCGGTGTCGATGAACTTCCAGACCGTGCCGCCCAGTTCGATGAGTTCGTCCACCGGGTCACGGGTGGTGCCCGCGATCTCGTTGACGACGACCCGGTCCTCCTTGGCGACCCGGTTCAGCAACGACGACTTGCCGACGTTCGGGCGGCCGATGAGCGCGATGCGCCGGGGGCCTCCGACAGCGGTGCCGAAGGTCTGTGCCGGGGCGTCGGGCAGGGCTTCGAGTACCGCGTCGAGCATGTCGCCCGTACCGCGGCCGTGCAGGGACGAGACGGGGTGCGGCTCGCCGAGACCGAGTGACCAGAGGGCCGTCGCGTCGGCCTCCCCGCTCTGGCCGTCGACCTTGTTGGCGCAGAGCACGACGGGCTTGCCCGCCTTGCGCAGCAGCTTGACGACGGCCTCGTCGGTGTCGGTGGCGCCGACCGTGGAGTCCACGACGAAGACCACCGCGTCGGCGGCCTCGATGGCGTACTCGGCCTGGGCGGCGACGGAGGCGTCGATGCCCAGGACGTCCTGCTCCCAGCCACCGGTGTCGACCACCTTGAAGCGCCGGCCGGCCCACTCGGCCTCGTACGTGACCCGGTCACGGGTGACGCCCGGCTTGTCCTCGACGACCGCCTCACGGCGGCCGATGATGCGGTTCACGAGGGTCGACTTGCCGACGTTCGGGCGGCCCACGACGGCGAGGACGGGCAGCGGGCCGTGACCGGCCTCGCCGATCGCGCCCTCGACCTCCTCGGGGTCGAAGCCCTCCTGTGCGGCAATCTCCATGAACTCCGCGTACTCGGCATCGCCAAGCTCTCCGCGCTCGTCGTCGGAGTCGATCTGGTCGTTCATGAAGTCCGTACCTCGTTCATCTTCATCGTGATCGGTGCGCCGCGGCACGCGGAGCACTACTCAAAGTCAGGCCTGGCGCCCGGTGAGGCGTCTGGCGTTCTCCAGGTGCGCCGACAGCCGCTCCTGGAGTCGTACGGTGGCCTCGTCCAGCGCCTTGCGCGTACGGCGCCCGCTTCCGTCGCCCGCCTCGAAGGCGTCGCCGAAGACGAGGTCCACCCGGCCGCGCAGCGGGGGCAGCCCCCGTATCAACCGTCCCCGGCGTTCTGTGCTTCCCAGGACCGCGACCGGCACGACCGGCGCGCCGGACCGTACAGCGAAGTATGCAAGGCCGGAGCGCAGCGACGCGAAATCGCCGTCACCCCGGGTGCCCTCGGGGAATATCCCCAGCACCCCGCCGGCCGCCAGCACACCCAGCGCGCCGGTGATCGCGGCCCGGTCCGCGACCGCCCGGTCCACCTTCAGCTGCCCGATGGACCGCAGGAACGGATCGAGCGGTCCGGTGAACGCTTCCTTCTTGATCAGGAAGTGCACGGGTCTGGGCGCGCTGCCCATCACCATCGGACCGTCGATGTTGTGCGAGTGGTTGACGGCCAGGATCACCGGGCCGCTCGCCGGGACGCGCCAGGCGCCGAGCACCCGCGGCCTCCACAGGGTGCGCATCAGCCCGATGCCGATGCCGCGCCCGATCGCGGCGCCCCGCGGTGACGCTCCGCTCACCTGGCGTTCCGCTTCTCCCCCACCAGGGTCACGAGGCATTCGATGACCTGCTGGAGCGTGAGATCCGTGGTGTCGACCTCGACCGCGTCGTCCGCCTTCGCGAGCGGGGACGTCTTGCGGGTGGAGTCCGCCTCGTCCCGCTTGATCAGCGCCTCCTTCGTGGCGGTGACCGCGGCGGCGCCCTGGCTGCCCAGCTCACCGCTGCGGCGGGCGGCGCGCGCCTCGGCCGAGGCGGTCAGGAAGATCTTGACGTCGGCGTCGGGCAGGACGGTCGTACCGATGTCACGTCCCTCCACGACGATGCCGTTCGGCGCGGACGTGGCGACGGAGCGCTGCAGCTCGGTGATGACGGTCCGCACCTCGGGCACCGCGCTGACCGCGCTGACCTTGGACGTGACCTCCGGCGTACGGATCGGACCCGACGCGTCCACCCCGTCGACCGTGATCGTCGGCGCCGCCGGGTCGGTGCCCGAGACGATGACCGGCTTGCTCGCGGCGGTCGCGACGGCCGCGGCGTCATGGACGTCGATGCCGTTGCTGATCATCCACCAGGTCATCGCGCGGTACTGCGCGCCGGTGTCCAGGAAGCTCAGTCCGAGCTGGGAGGCAACGGCCTTGGAGGTGCTCGACTTGCCGGTCCCGGAGGGGCCGTCGATGGCGACGATCACAGCGGCCGGGGCGGTCCTGGCAGCGGTTTCCACAGTGTCGGACACCTTCCTGGTTCACGGGCTGAGGGCGGTGGGACGTCTTTACGCCCCCCACAAGGTTACCGAGAACTCAGGACCGCGAATGCACCCGTTCGGCGGCGCCCCCGCACGGGGCCCCGGCACCCCCGTCACGTCCGGATCGACCAGCCCTGTTCCCGCAGGGCCGAGGCGAGCACCGGAGCCGCCTGGGGCTCCACGATCAGCTGGACCAGACCCGACTGCTGGGCGGTGGCGTGCTCGATCCGTACGTCCTCCACGTTGATCCCGGCGCGGCCCGCGTCCGCGAAGATGCGCGCCAGCTCGCCGGGGCGGTCACTGACGAGGACCGCCACGGTCTCGTACGCGGCCGGCGCGGCGCCGTGCTTGCCCGGCACCCGGGCCCGGCCCGCGTTGCCCCGGCGCAGGACGGCCTCGACGGCCCCCGCGCCGCCGAGCCGCTTGTCCTCGTCGGCGGACTGGAGCGCGCGCAGCGCCCCGACCGTCTCGTCCAGGTCGGCGGCCACGCCGGCCAGCACGTCGGCGACCGGGCCCGGGTTCGCGGTGAGGATGTCGACCCACATCCCGGGGTCGGAGGCCGCGATCCTGGTGACGTCACGGATGCCCTGGCCGCACAGCCGGACCGCCGTCTCGTCGGCGTTCTCCAGCCGCGCCGCGACCATCGAGGAGATCAGCTGGGGGGTGTGGGAGATGAGGGCGACCGCCCGGTCATGGGCGTCCGCGTCCATGACCACCGGGACGCCCCGGCACATCGAGACCAGTTCCAGGGCGAGGTTCAGCACCTCGGTGTCGGTGTCGGGCCCCGGGGTCAGCACCCAGGGGCGTCCCTCGAAGAGGTCGGCGGTCGCGGCGAGCGGTCCTGACCGCTCCTTGCCCGACATCGGGTGCGTACCGAGGTAGGACGTCAGGTCGAGGCCCAGCGCCTCCAGCTCGCGCCGCGGACCGCCCTTGACGCTCGCCACGTCCAGGTAGCCGCGGGCGGTGCCACCGCGCATCGCCTCGGCCAGCGTGGCGGCGACGTGCGCGGGCGGCACGGCGACGACCGCCAGGTCGACGGTCTCCCCGGGCACCTCGTCGGTCCCGGCGCCGAGGGCCGCCGCCGTGCGGGCACGGTCGGGGTCGTGGTCCCTGAGGTGGACGGTGACCCCGCGCCCCGCCAGGACGAGGGCCACGGACGTGCCGATCAGGCCGGTGCCGATGACGACGGCGGTTCTCACTGGGCGATGTCCTTGCGCAGGGCGGCCGCGGCGCCGAGGTAGACGTGCGCGATCCGGGACTTGGGGAGGTCCGACTCGATGTGCGCGAGGATACGCACCACACGCGGCAGGGCGCCCTCGATGTCCAGTTCCTGCGCGCAGATCAGGGGGACGTCGACGATGCCCAGGTCCCTGGCGGCAGCGGCCGGGAAGTCGCTGTGCAGGTCGGGGGTGGCCGTGAACCAGATGCTGATCAGATCGTCGGAGCTGAGGCCGTTGCGCTCCAGGATCTCGCTGAGGAGCTGCTTGACCTGGTCGCTCATGTGTCCGGACTCGTCCCGCTCCAGCTGGACGGCTCCGCGGACCGCTCGTACCGCCACGGCGTTCTCCTCAGTGATCGATTGCTCCGTTCAGCGTAAGGGCTGCCCGCCTGTCCCCGCCGGTACGTGGCCGTCTGCCCGCCGGGCACACGGGCGGGGACAGGCGGGCGCCGCGCGTCAGGCGTCCCAGAGCGCTCCGAGGGCCAGCAGCTCGCTCCGGTACTCGATCCGCCCGGCCCACGCGGCCGGCCACGCCGCCACGCCCAGCCGCGCCCCGGCGAACGCGCCTGCCAGGCAGGCCAGCGAGTCCGAGTCCCCCTTCGTGCAGGCCGCCCTGCGCAGCGCGGTGACCGGGTCCTCGGGGAAGAGCAGGAAGCAGTGCAGCGCGGTGGCCAGCGCCTCCTCTGCGATCCAGCCGTCGCCCGTGGCCAGGCACGGGTCGGTCTCCGGCGACGGGGTGCGCAGGGCCTGCTGGAGGCGTTCCAGGATGCCCAGGCACTCGTCCCAGCCGCGCTCGATGAAGCGCTCGGGCGTCGTGTCCTGGCTGTCCCGGCTGTACGTCCACAGGTCGCCGAGCCACTCGTGGTGGTAGCGGGAGCGGTTCTCGTACGCGTACGAGCGCAGCAGGCCCACCAGTCCCAGCGGTTCCGCTCCCGCCGCCAGCAGGTGGACCGCGCACGCCGTCAGGTCGGAGGCGGCCAGGGCCGTCGGATGGCCGTGGGTGAGGGCCGACTGCAACTGCGCCGCTCCGGCGCGCTGTTCGTCGCCGAGGCCCGGTACGAGCCCGAGCGGCGCGACCCGCATGTTGGCGCCGCAGCCCTTGGAGCCGAGCTGACTCGCCTGCTGCCAGGGGCGGTCGCTGTCGAGCAGCCCGCAGGCGACGAGGCACGTGCGGCCGGGCGCGCGGGTGTTCTCCGGTGAGTGGTACCAGGCGACGAACTCCTCGCGCACCGGCCCTTCGAGAGTGGCGGCGTCGAGCGGACCGCGTGCCATGGCGGTCCGTATGCCGCGCCCGAGCGCCAGCGTCATCTGGGTGTCGTCCGTGACCAGCGCGGGCTCCGGCAGGCTCATCTCCCGCCAGGGCCCGTACGCGGTGAGGATCCTCGGTACGTCGCTGAACTCGGTCGGGTAGCCGAGGGCGTCACCGAGCGCGAGCCCGATCAGCGAGCCGGTGGACGCCTGCCCGGTGCGGGTTCCGCCTGTCGTCTGCGCGGTCATCGTGTGCGTCCTTCCGGTCGGAGCAGAGGTGGGTGCAGTCGGGTGGCGTCCCCCGCGCGGTACAGCGCGGCCGGTTTGCCGCGGCCCCCGGTGCGGCGCGGCGGTCCCTCCGCAGGCTGTACGAAGCCGGGAGTGGAGAGGACCTTGCGCCGGAAGTTGGGCCGGTCGAGCGCTGTGCCCCAGACGGTCTCATAGACCTGCGCCAGCTCTCCGAGGGTGAACTCGGGAGGGCAGAACTCGGTGGCGAGCGTGGTGTATTCGAGCTTGGCGCCGACCCGTTCGTCGGCATCGGCGAGGATGTCCGCGTGGTCGAAGGCGAGCGCGGGCACCGACCTGAACTCCGTCCACCGGGCGCGGGCCGCGTCCCCGCCGCCGCGCGGCTCCGGCAGATCGGGGACGAGCGCGGCGTACGCGACGGACACGACCCGCATCCTCGGGTCGCGGTCCGGATCGCTGTAGGTGCCCAGCTGTTCGAGGTGGAGCGCCGTGGCTGTCTCCTCCGACAGCCCTGTCTCCTCGGCGAGTTCACGGCGGGCGGCCTGCCCGGCCGACTCCCGGGGCAGGACGAAACCGCCGGGCAGCGCCCAGGCTCCCGCGTACGGCTCCTGTCCCCGCTCGACGAGCAGGACGTGCAGCCGGTTCTCGCGGACGGTGAAGACGGCGAGGTCGACGGTGACGGCGAACGGCTCGAAGGCGGACGGGTCGTAGCCGCCCGGGGGTTCGCGGCCCTCCGCCGGCATGTCGCGTCCTGACAGGGCGTCGCCTTCCGGCACGCCGGGTCCCGGGGTGCTCATCGTCGCTCCGGAAGCGGTGGTGCGAAATCCCAGCCTCGGGCGAGCAGTTCGTCCACGGCCTCGACCGCGGCTGCCAGCCGGTCCTGATGCGGCCCGGCGACGAGCCCGAACTCCCTTCCCGTGCGGGTCAGTTCCGCCCGGAAGCGCTCGGTCATCCAAGGGCGCAGCTCCTCACCGTCGCGCAGTCCGTCGTCCTCGAAGTCGACGCCCGTGTGATCGGTGAGCAGCCACAGGTCGTGGGAGACCAGGCCGGCGATCTCCTCGACGCGCGGATCACGCCCGCCGATGTAGCGCTCGTGCCAGACGGTGGTGGCGAAGGAGTCCGTGTCGCAGAACAGCACGGGCGATCCCGTCCTGGCGGCCGTGTCCTCCAGCTCGTTCTGCCGCCGGGCGATCAACGGGAATTCGTCCGGGGTGAATTCGACGTCCTCCCACTGCGCCTGCGGCCGTCGCTCGCGCAGCGCGGCCAGTTTAAGTTCGCTGAACTCCCGCCCGTACTCGGGCACATACCGGGTCCGCTCCCATACTCCGCCGCGCTGCCTGTAGTGCTCGGCGAGCGCGCGGGCGAGCGTGGTCGTGCCCGTGGACTCGGCGCCGAGCACGACGACGCGGCGGGTGAGCGCGGCGCGTACGGGCGGGGCGAGGAAGTCCCAGCAGCCGACGGGGTCTTCCCGTATGGCCGTGCCGGAGACCGGGTAGGCCGTACGTCCCGGGTCGACGCAGACGGACGTGGCGCCGAACCGCCGTCCCAGTTCCTCCCCGTACGGCTCGGAGGTGAAGACGGCGTCCAGCGGCCCGGGGACGGCGCTGCGGAAGATCGCCATGTGCGCGTCCCAGACGGCCGCGTCACGTACATCCATGGGCACGTCGTCGACAGCGCCCACGACCGTCACGTCCGGGTGCGTCTCGCGCATCCAGGCGACGCGGTCGGCCAGGGAGACGGATTCGACGGAGGACGCGCAGACCAGCACGGTCAGCTTCGCGCAGCGCTCCCTGGCGGTGCGTACGAGATGGTGGTGCCCCGCGTGCGGCGGATAGAACTTGCCGAGGACCAGGCCGTGTTCGTAGCCGGGCGAGGCCGTCACAGGACCGCTGCCCGACGCTGCGCGCGGTCCGGTCCCGTCAGGTCGCGGGACCAGTTGCGCAGTCCGGCCACGCACAGGGCGAGGAAGCCCACGTACAGCAGTGAGGTCAAGTAAAGGCCCTTGTAGGCGTAGAGCGGGATGTAGACCACGTCGGCCGCGATCCACAGCCACCACGACTCCAGCAGCTTGCGGCACTGGCCGTACGTCGCCGCCAGCGAAAGCGCGGTGGTGAGCGCGTCCCAGAACGGCACGGTCGAGTCGGTGAATCTGCCCAGTACCAGGGTCAGTACGAGTGTCCCCAGCGCCCCCGCCGTGAACAGCGAGACCCATTCGGCACGGCTGGTACGCCGCACCGGCAGATCGGTGGAGCCTGGTCCACCCCCGTGGGTCCAGGTCCACCAGCCGTACCCGGCGAGGGCGATGAAGACGACCTGGAGCGCCGCGTCGGCGTACAGGCCGGACTGGGTGAACAGCACGATGAAGAAAAGGTTGTTGGCGATTCCGACCGGCCAGTTGGCGAGGTGCTGGCGGGTGACGAGCCAGACGCACAGGGCGCCGCTGCCGAAGCCGAGGACTTCGGTCCAGCTGACCGCGGTGCCGAGCAGGGTCACCAGGGGCCGCTGCAACGGGTCGAGCAGTTCGGCGAGGCTCACGCCCACCTCCTTAATGGTCACGGTGACTATAAAGGAGGGGCGGGGCGCCGGGCAAGCAAAAAACCCGCGGCCGGCGGCCGCGGGTCTCGCTTCGGTGCCGGAAGCCGCTCCTGCGGCCCCGGGCGGGCGTTCTACAGCCCGACTTCCTTCATCAGCATGCCGACCTCGGTGTTGGTGAGGCGGCGCAGCCAGCCGGACTTCTGGTCGCCCAGCGGAATCGGGCCGAACGACGTCCGTACCAGCCGGTCGACCGGGAAGCCGGCCTCGGCGAGCATGCGGCGGACGATGTGCTTGCGGCCCTCGTGGAGGGTGACCTCGACCAGGTAGTTCTTGCCGGTGTTCTCGACGACCCTGAAGTGGTCGGCCTTCGCGTAGCCGTCCTCCAGCTGGATGCCGTCCTTGAGCCGCTTGCCCAGATCGCGCGGCAGCGGGCCCTGGATCGCGGCCAGGTAGATCTTCTTGACGCCGTACCGGGGGTGGGTGAGGCGGTGGGCCAGTTCACCGTGGTTGGTGAGCAGGATGATGCCCTCGGTCTCCGTGTCGAGCCTGCCGACGTGGAAGAGCCGCGTCTCACGGTTGGTGACGTAGTCGCCCAGGGACTGGCGGCCGTCGGGGTCCTCCATGGTGGAGACGACACCGGCCGGCTTGTTCAGCGCGAAGAAGAGGAACGACTGGGTGGCGACGGTCAGGCCGTCGACCTTGATCTCGTCCCTGTTCGTGTCGACGCGCATGCCCTGTTCGAGGACGATCTCGCCGTTGACCTCGACGCGCGACTGCTCGATCAGCTCCTCGCAGGCGCGGCGTGAGCCCATGCCGGCACGGGCGAGGACCTTCTGCAGGCGTTCGCCCTCGGCCTCCGCACCCGGGTTGGTCCTGGGGGTCTTGATCTCGGGCCTGTCGGCGTACCTGTCACGGTTGCGCTGCTCGATCTTGGCGTCCAGCTCGCGGGGACGGGCCTGGCCGCCGGGGCCGCGGCGGGGACGGCCGGGGCTCTGCGGGGACTTCGGGCCGCCCTTGGCGCCGCCGCGGGCCGAGGCGCCGCGGGCACCGCCGCCGCTGCGCGCGCCGCCGCCCTCGCCGTCACCGGAGGAGAACGCCGAGGAACCGCCCGCGCGACCGGTGCCACGGGGCGTGCCCGTCGCGCCGGAAGTACCGGTGGGACCCGAGCGGCCGACGTCGTAACGGCGCTCCTCGGGACGCGGACGCGACGGACGCTTCTGCTGCTCGTCCTCGCGGCCGCTGCCCGACGTCCGGGCGCCGGGGTTCCTGCCACCCGCGCCACGGCTGTCCCGGCCGCCGGAACCGGCGCCGCGTCCGCCACCGGACCCCGCTCCCCGGCCGCCGCCGGATCCCCGGTTGTCCCGGCCGCCGCTCCCGCCGCCGCTCCTGCTGCCGCTTCCGCTGTTCCTGTTGCCGTTACCGTTGCCGTTGCCGCTTCGCATCAAATTTCCGTCTTGTCGTCTGCGTGGAGGTCCGGTGCGTCCGGATCGAACGACGGAACACCTTCAAGGGTTTCGGCCTCGATCGCATCCGCCTCGGGAAGGAAGGGCGCGAGCTCCGGAAGTTCGTCCAGACCACGCAGGCCCATCCGCTCCAGGAAGTAGTTCGTCGTCCTGTACAGGATCGCACCTGTTTCAGGTTCCGCGCCCGCCTCCTCGACCAGGCCCCGCTGGAGGAGGGTGCGCATCACGCCGTCACAGTTCACTCCGCGTACGGCGGAGACCCGTGAACGGCTCACGGGCTGGCGGTACGCGACGACCGCCAGCGTCTCCAGGGCGGCCTGGGTCAGCCGGGCGTGCTGGCCGTCGAGCACGAAGCCCTCGACGGCCTGCGCGTACTCGGCCCGCGAGTAGAACCGCCAGCCGCCCGCGACGAGCCGCAGCTCGAAGCCGCGGCGCTGCGCGGTGTACTCGTCGGCCAGCTCCCGCAGCGCCGTGGTGACGGCCCGGTGCGGGCGGTCGAGGACCTTGGCCAGGTGTTCGGCGGTGGCGGGCTCGTCGACGACCATGAGGACCGCCTCCAGCGCGGGCTTGAGACCGATGCCGCTGACCGTACCGCCCGTGGTCCCCTCGGTGTCCGTCCTGTTTCGCTGCTCGTTCACGCCGTCTCCTCGGGGGCCCGGTCGAATTCGTCGGTCACGATCGGCTCCACGTCCTCGCCTGCGGCCGTCCAGCGGACCATGAGCGGCCCCAGGGCCTCTTCCTGCTCCAGGGAGACCACCCGCTCGCGATACAGCTCCAGAAGCGCCAGGAAGCGCGCCACGACCGTGAGGGTGTCGGCGGCGTCCTCGGCGAGCACCTGGAAACTGACCTCGCCACGCTCCCTGAGCCGCGCCACGACGATCCCCGCCTGCTCCTGCACCGAGACGAGGGGCGCGTGGATGTGTTCGACGTACACCTGTGGCCGGGGCCTCGGCTGCATCGCCTTCACCGCGAGCGCGGCGCATCCCTCCGCGCCGATGCTGAGGACGACCTCGGGCAGCAGCGCGGCGAGATGCGCCTCAAGACCGACGGTACGGGGATAACGCCTGGCCTCGGTCTCCAGGCGGGTGTGGAAGATCTCCGCGACCTGTTTGTACGCGCGGTACTGCAGAAGCCGCGCGAAGAGCAGGTCCCGCGCCTCCAGGAGCGCGAGGTCCGCCTCGTCCTCCACCTCGGCGGCGGGCAGCAGCCGGGCGGCCTTGAGGTCGAGCAGGGTGGCGGCGACGACGAGGAATTCGGTGGTCTGGTCGAGGTCCCAGTCGGGCCCCATGGCCCGGATGTACGTCATGAACTCGTCGGTGACCGTGGAGAGCGCGACCTCGGTCACATCCATCTTGTGCTTCGAGATGAGCTGCAGGAGCAGATCGAAGGGGCCCTCGAAGTTGGCGAGCCGCACGGTGAACCGGCCGTCGTCGGAGGGAACTGGAGCGTCCTCGGTGGGGATGTCCTTGGTGGCGGTGTCCTCCGTGGGGCCGTCCTTGACGGGTACACCGTCGACGGGTACGTCATCGGTGGGACCGGTCAGGGAGGACACGGCCCGGGCCGTGTCCTCCGCTGCGGCCTCCACCTCGTCGATGTCCACCGCGACGGCGTCCACCTCGCCGGCGTCCGGGGCCTGCGCGCCGACCGGGTCCCGGGGTTCCGGCAGGGCCGCGGGCGCGGCGCCGGTGGACGCCGGCGGCGTCGGCGCCGCACCCGGGCCACGGCCGAGGGAGCGGCGGGGCGGGCGTACGGGGTCGGTCGGCGGCATCGGGGTCCAGGAGGCGGGGAGCGGAAGGGCAGCCCGCGCAGGCTACCCTCAGCGGCCGCGCAGGCGCCGTACCAGGATGCTCGCGTCGCCCCGGGACTCCAGGTCCGCGAGGACCACCGCGACCGCCTCGCGGACGATCCGCCCGCGATCCACGGCGAGGCCGTGCTCACCGCGCAGGACGAGCCGCGCGTGTTCGAGGTCCATCAGTTCCTCGGCCGAGACATAGACCGTGATCTTCTCGTCGTGCCGTTCGCGGCCGCTGGGGCGGCGATTGGCCCCGCGACCCCTGCGGCGCTGCTGGCCGCCCTGCTGCCCGTTGTTCTGCTGGCCGTTGCCCTGCGCGCCGCCCGGTCCGCCCTGCGCGGAGGCTCCGCCGCCCTGCGACTCCTGCGGCCTGCGGGGGCCCTTCATCCCGGCGGCCGCCTGCTCGGCGTCGGCGCTGCGGCTTCTGGGCGGCGGCTGGGACGGGGCCGGGGAGCCGGAGTCCGCGGCGGAGTGCTCGTCCGCCGTGGCCGCGGATCCGTTCTGGCCCGTCTCGGCCGCCGGATCACTCTCCCCCGCCGGAGCGGGTACCCGGGGCTCGCCGTTCGCGTTCCTGCGCCGGTCGGCGGGCGACGACGACTGCAGCGCCGTGCCCCCGGTCGTACGGAACAGCTCGTCGGCCCCGGGAAGACTCACTCGGCGTGACACCGGGCGAGCACCTCCCTGGCCAGCTGGCGATACGCGGCGGCGCCGACGGAGTTGGAGGCGTACGTGGTGATCGGCTCACCGGCGACCGTGGTCTCCGGGAAGCGCACCGTCCGTCCGATCACCGTGTGGTAGACGTGATCGTCGAAGGCCTCCACGACGCGCGCGAGGACCTCACGGCTGTGCACCGTGCGGGAGTCGTACATGGTGGCGAGGATGCCGTCGAGTTCCAGCTCGGGGTTGAGCCGCTCCTGGACCTTCTCGATGGTCTCCGTCAGCAGGGCCACACCGCGCAGCGCGAAGAACTCGCACTCCAGGGGCACGATGACCTTGTGAGCGGCCGTCAGCGCGTTCACCGTCAGCAGGCCGAGCGAGGGCTGACAGTCGATCACGATGTAGTCGTAGTCCTGGAGCAGCGGCTTCAGCGCCCGCTGGAGCGTGGACTCGCGCGCCACCTCGCTCACCAGCTGCACCTCGGCGGCCGAGAGGTCGATGTTGCTCGGCAGCAGGTCCATGTTGGGCACGGCGGTCTTCAGAAGCACCTCGTCGGCCGCCATGCCCCGCTCCATGAGCAGGTTGTAGACGGTGAGGTCCAGCTCCATCGGATTCACGCCGAGGCCGACCGAGAGGGCCCCCTGCGGGTCGAAGTCGACGAGCAGTACGCGCCGGCCGTACTCCGCGAGCGCGGCACCCAGGTTGATGGTCGACGTCGTCTTGCCGACGCCGCCCTTCTGGTTGCACATCGCGATGATCTTCGCGGGGCCGTGGTCGGTCAGCGGGCCCGGGATCGGGAAGTACGGCAGGGGCCGCCCCGTCGGGCCGATCCGCTCGCGGCGCTGGCGGGCCGCGTCGGGCGCGAGGGTGGCCGCGTACTCGGGGTCGGGTTCGTACTCGGCGTCGGGGTCGTAGAAGTGCCCGTCGGGCACTTCGTCGTAGTCGGCGAAGGGGGTGGTCTCTCGGCCGCCCTCGTTACCGGCCATGGCGTTCACGTGGTGGCCGTCCATCGTCTGGTGGGCTGTCGTCAGATGCTGGTGCGTGGCGAAGGTGCGGACAGCGACGGAGCCGACACCTTCGCGCCCGGACGACGGGCTCTGGCCCCTCGCAGGCATTCCTGGTTGACCACCCCCGGGAGTAAATGTCGACTCATTCACAAGTCGTCTTACCTCCTTGGACGTGACCAGGAAACTTTATCGATAGGTCAGCGTGGCGCCATGCCGACGGTTTGCGACTCTATGGCGTGTCACCGCTTCGCAGCAACACAATCCGACGGACCCGGCCGGATGTGTCGGTGCCCGAACACCCCTCTGTCAAGGGCGCACCACCCTCTCACCAAGGCATGAGCCCCGCGTTCCACGGGTGTGCGAATCGGTGAAAAGGTTACGTTCGCGCGCGAGTTGGCGAGGGGTCACGAGGTGGCCCGATACACGTGAGGCCGGACCTCGCTGAGCAAGATCCGGCCGTTGTCGTGATGTTGACGAGAGGCGTTGACGCGTCAGCCCAGAAGGGCGTTCAGTTCGACGTGCGGCAGGTCGTGGGCCTCGGCGACCTCGCGGTAAACCACCTGGCCCTCATGGGCGTTGAGGCCCTTGGCGAGCGCGGGGTCGCGGCGGAGCGCTTCGATCCAGCCACGGTTCGCCAGTTCCACGATGTAGGGCAGCGTGGCGTTGGTGAGCGCGTAGGTGGACGTATTGGGCACGGCGCCCGGCATGTTGGCCACGCAGTAGAAGACCGAGTCGTGGACGCGGAAGGTCGGGTCCGCGTGCGTCGTGGGGTACGAGTCCTCGAAGCAGCCGCCCTGGTCGATTGCAATGTCGACAAGTACACTTCCGGGCTTCATCTTGGCCACGAGCGCGTTGGTGACCAGCTTCGGCGCCTTCGCTCCCGGGATGAGAACGGCGCCGACGACGAGGTCCGCCTCGACGACCGCGCGCTCCAGCTCGTACGCGTTGGAGGCGATCGTCTGGACCTTCGTGCCGAAGATCCGGTCGGCCTCGCGCAGCTTGTTGATGTCCTTGTCGAGCAGCGTGACGTGGAAGCCCATGCCGACGGCGATCTGCGTGGCGTTCCATCCCGAGACACCACCGCCGATGACGACGGCGCGGCCCGGGGCCGTGCCGGGGACACCGCCGGGCAGCACGCCGCGGCCGCCGGCCGAGCGCATCAGGTGGTACGCGCCGACCTGCGGGGCGAGCCGGCCCGCGACCTCGGACATGGGGGCGAGCAGCGGCAGCGCGCGGTTCGCCGTCTCGACGGTCTCGTAGGCGATGGCGGTGGTGCCCGAGTCGAGCAGCGCGTCCGTGCAGGCGCGGGACGCGGCGAGGTGCAGGTACGTGAAGAGGATCTGGCCCTTGCGCAGCCGGTGGTACTCCTCGGCGATCGGCTCCTTGACCTTCAGCAGCAGATCGGCGGCGGCCCAGACCTCGTCGGCGGAGGGCAGGATCCGCGCGCCGGCGGCGGTGAACTCCTCGTCGCTGATCGAGGATCCGGCGCCGGCGTTCTCCTCGATGACGACCTCGTGGCCGTGGCGCACCAGCTCGTGCACACCGGCGGGGGTGATGGCCACGCGGAACTCGTTGTTCTTGACCTCGCGGGGGATGCCGACCTTCACGTCGATCACGGTCCTTGACTCAGGGCTTACCGGGGTAATGCCACACATAACCGGCGCGGGGGCGCGTCGGAAGGCACCGCAGGGGGGAGTGCGGTGGAGTCAGTCTAATGAAGGATTTCCCTCTGTCTAGCCTTGCAAAGTATTAATCTTGGCACTGAGTGCCAAAGATTTCACAGGCCGGGGCCACGATTGACCCCGGAGGTTCCCTCTGAGCGCTCCGTCACCTCCGGTCCCCCGGAACCGAGCAGGCGGCCGGCCGAGGCGCGGTGCAGCCGGGCGGCAGCCGGGTCGCCGAGCCGCTCCAGCGTGTCCGCCAGCCTGAGTTGGAGCGCCGCCTCCAGCCGTGTGTCCTCGGCCAGCCGTGCCCATTCGACCGCTTCCCGGCAGGTGCGCAGCGACTCGTGGAGGCCGCCCGCGTACTCCTGGACCCTGGCGATCTCGCCCAGCGCCCGCGCGTGGCCGGGGAGATCGCGCAGACGCCGGTGTCCGGCGGCGGCGGCCCGCCAGTCGCGCAGCGCCTCCGCGTAGCGGCCGGCGTGGGTGTGGACGGTGCCGAGACGGCCGTAGAGGCGCGCCTCGTCGGCCCGCTCGCCCCGGCTGAGGCGCTGCGCGAGGGCCCTGCCGTACCAGTCGGCGGCCCGCTGCCAGTCGCCGAGGTCCTGGTACGCGCCGCCGACGGACTCCATCGCGCGGCCGGTGGCGTAGAGGTCGTTCGCGGCCCGTCCCGCGTCGAGCGCGGCGCGGTAGCGGGCCAGCGCGTCCCGGGTCCGCCCGGTCCTGGCATCCAGATCGCCGATGTTCAGCAGGGCCGCCGCACGCTCGCGGTACAGCTCGCGCCGCTCCGCGATGTCGAGGACCAGCTGGTGGAGCCCGTACAGCTCGGGAGCTGCCGCCTCCGTACCGCGGTGGGCCGCGAACGCGCGTACCAGCGCCGCCACATAGCGGCGGGCCAGGGTGTCCAGATCACCGTCCGCGACGGCGAGGCGGGCGGCCGCCAGCAGGGCGGGCTGCCGGGTCCGCAGCCAGCGGGCGGCGGCGGCCTCGTCCGGGAAGCGCAGCGCGCTGGGCAGGCCGGAGAGCCGTTTGCGCGCCAGGGACTCCTCCGGCTCGGTGATGGCACGACAGGACGTGAGCAGCCGTACGGTCCGCTCCAGCATCCGCGCCCTGGCCAGCTGCACCTCGGCGGGCCTGTCGTGCTCGGCCAGCAAGGCGCGCAGCAGGGGTACGAGGCAGCCGGGGACCTCGTACTGGTCACCGGCGGTACGCAGGAGCCCGAGCGCGGTGAAATCGTCGAGCGTCGTACGCGCCTCCGGCACCGAGCAGCCGGCCAGCGCGGAGGCGCTGTGCGGGTCCACGAGACCGGCGGGCGCGAGCGCGAGCAGCCGCAGCGTCCGCGCGGCGGAGCCCGGCAGGCTCTCGTACACCAGCCGGAAGGCGCGGGCGAGGGGCCGGTCGGTGACCGGCCGCTCGGAGTCGTGCGGCAGCGCGCGCAGTTGCCTGGCGAGATCGGCCACCGAGGCGGTGGGACGAGCGGCGAGCCAGCCGCCGGCGAGGACCAGCGCGGCGGGCTGACCGCCGCACGCCTCGGCCAGCGATTCGGCGGCCTGCGGATCGACGGTGATCCGAACGGCGCCGGTGAAGGTCGTCAGCAGGTCGATGGCGGCCTTCGCGTCCATGCCGCCCAGCGTGCAGGGGCGTACGTCGGGGATCCCGGTGAGCGGGCCCTGCGCGACCGCGACCACCAGGCAGTCGGGGTTGTCGGGCACGAGCGGATCGACCTGTCCGGCGTCCGGCGCGTCGTCGAGGAGCAGCAGGACCCGGCGTCCCGCCATGGCCTCGCGCACCATCTGGCACAGTTCGTCCTCGCCCGCTCCCGGCGGGGTGGCGACCTCGAAGGTGTCCAGGATCTCGCGCGCGGTGCGCTCCGTGGGTACGGGCTCGCCGCCCGCCTCGGTCAGCCGGACGCGTACGACGCCGTCCGGATACCGGGCGCCGACCTGGCGTGCGAACTCCGTGGCGAGCGTGGTGCGGCCGGCCCCCGGCCGTCCCGCGACGAGGAGCACCCGGGCACGTGGTGCCTTGCGGCCCGCGATCGTGTTGAGTCCGGCGCGTTCGACGTCCTCGTGCAGGGCCTTCAACTCCCGCTCGCGCCCGGCGAAACCGGCCCGCGCCTCGCGTGAGGCCCGCTGCGGGCGGGGCGCGGGCCCGGAGGTGGCGGGCCCGGCGTCCGTGGGTCCGGAGGCGGCGGGCCTGGCGGTGCCGCGCGGGGCGCGGCCGGCGGTCCCGCTCGTGATCCGTCCCGCGGGCACCTGCGGCGGCTCCGCGAATCCACCGGTCGCGGCGGCGTCACTCGCGGACGCACCGAACGCGGAGGCGTCACTCGCGGAGGCGCCGGTCGCGGACGCGCCGGTCGCGGACGCCTCGGTGGCGGACGCCTCGGTCGTGGAGGTGTCGGCGATGGACGGGTCGCTGGTGGACGTCGCGGACGCACCGATCGTGGAGGGGTCGGCGATGGACGCCTCGCTCGTGGACGCGCCGGCCGTGGCGTCGTCGTCCCGCTCGGGAGCACTCTCCGTCACGCGGACCGGCGCGGGTCCGTCCACGCGGTTTCCCGCGCCGGCCGCGTTCCCGGCCGCGCCCGGCTCGACGTCCGTACGCGCGTCCTGGCCGCCGCTCCCGGCCTGAGGGTTCGGCACCGCCGCGTCCGTCCGCCCGGCGCCGGCGTCCGACAGAGCGTCAGAATCGGCCGGTGGCACGGTGGTTGGCCGCACGGTCTCCGCCGTGGCGGGCGTACGGCCCGGGCCACCCACATCCACCGCCTGATCCGTCACGGGCCACGCTCCCGTCCACCTGTGCACGAGCCGAGCCCGCCGGGTCTCCGCACGGGCGGTCCGAGCCTAGTTCACTCTCTGCGACGGACCTGCTGGAGCGTGGCCGGTAAATCCCCCAACCGGATCGGATTTTCATCCAGTTGATCAGATTGTTTCCGTCCGGCGGCGGTCTGCCGGGACGGCAGGACGGGACGGGATCAGGAGGTGAACGGCCGCGCGGGCCACGGCGCGTCCGCCGGACGCAGCGCGTCCGCGCCGTCCCCCGCGAGCGCCGCCGTCAGCGCGAGGACACCCACCGCCAGGCAGTTGTTGTGCAGCTCGCCGGCGAGCACACCGCGCACCAGCTCACTCAGCTCCACCCGCGCCACCTCCATGTCGGCCTCCTCCTCGGCGACCTCGAAGCGATCGCCTTCCGCCTCCGCGAGATCGCGTGCGAGGAAGACACGTACCGCCTCGTCACAGCCGCCGGGCGTCGTGTAGACGTCCGTCAGCACCCGCCAGTCCCCGGCCTTGATGTGCGCCTCTTCGTACAACTCTCGCTGCGCCGCGTGCAGCGGGTTCTCGCCCGGTACGTCGAGCAGTCCCGCCGGGATCTCCCAGAGCCTCTGGCGGACGGCGTGCCGGTACTGGCGCAGTACGACGACCCGGCCGTCGTCGTCCAGGGCGAGGATCCCGACGGATCCCGGGTGGACCTGGTAGTCGCGGGTCACGACCGTGCCGTCGGGCATCACCACGGAGTCCGTGCGGACACTGGTCTTGTTGCCCCGGAACGGCGTCACGGTGGCGGTGACCTGCCATTCCTCGGGGGTGTCCTTGACGGTCATGAAAGCGTCCTCCCACACAACAGCACACAAGCGGAACGAAAAGCGGAAGCCGGGGCACCGATCCCGAAAGATCCGTACCCCGGCTTACCACCGTATCTCGTCCACCTGTGCGAGCCCGCCGGTACCACGACCGGCGGGAGAGGCCCGCTGGGGGCCTACGCCTTCAGGCCCTGCTGGCGCTCGACCGCCGCCTTCACCAGGCCGGCGAAGAGCGGGTGGGGGCGCGTCGGGCGCGAACGCAGTTCCGGGTGTGCCTGGGTCGCGACCAGGTACGGGTGGACCTCGCGCGGGTACTCGACGTACTCGACCAGCTTGTTGTCCGGGGAGGTGCCGGAGAAGACCAGACCGGCCTTCTTCTCCAGCTCCGCGCGGTAGGCGTTGTTGACCTCGTAGCGGTGGCGGTGGCGCTCCTCGACGTACGGCAGGTCCTCGTACGCCTCGCGCACGATCGACCCCTCCGCGAGCTTCGCCGGGTAGAGACCGAGCCGCATCGTGCCACCCAGATCGCCCGCGCCCTCGACGTACGCCAGCTGCTCCTCCATCGTGGAGATCACCGGGTGCGCGGTGCCCGAGTCGAACTCGGTCGAGTTCGCGTCGGGGATCTCCGCGACATTGCGCGCGGCCTCGATCACGATGCACTGGAGGCCCAGGCAGAGGCCGAGCAGCGGCACCTTGTTCTCGCGGGCATAGCGGATCGCGCCGACCTTGCCGGTCACCCCGCGCTCACCGAAGCCGCCGGGGATCAGGATCGCGTCGACGTCACCGAGCTGCTTCGCGGCGCCGGCCGGCGTCTTGCAGTCGTCCGAGGTGACCCATTTCACCGTGACGCGCGCCTTGTTGGCGAAACCGCCGGCGCGCATCGCCTCGGTCACCGAGAGATAGGCGTCGGGCAGGTCGATGTACTTGCCGACGAGCGCGACGGTGACCTCGTGGTCGGGGTTGTGGACCCGGTCCAGCAGGTCGTCCCAGACCGTCCAGTCGACATCGCGGAACGGCAGGTCCAGCTTGCGTACGACGTACGCGTCCAGGCCCTCCGTGTGCAGCACCTTGGGGATGTCGTAGATCGACTTGGCGTCGATCGCGGCGACCACCGCCGCCTCGTCGACGTCACACATCAGCGAGATCTTGCGCTTGATGGAGAGCGGCACTTCCCGGTCGGCGCGCAGCACGATCGCGTCCGGCTGGATACCGATGCTGCGCAGCGCGGCGACCGAGTGCTGGGTGGGCTTGGTCTTCAGCTCACCGGAAGGACCGATGTAGGGAAGCAGGGAGATGTGCACCACGAAGACGTTGTCCCGGCCCACTTCGTGGCGGACCTGGCGGACGGTCTCCAGGAACGGCTGGGACTCGATGTCACCTACCGTGCCGCCGACCTCGGTGATCACGACATCGACGTCGTCGGTCGCCATGCGCCGGATGCGGTGCTTGATCTCGTTGGTGATGTGCGGGATGACCTGGACCGTGTCGCCCAGATACTCGCCGCGGCGCTCCTTGGCGATGACCGTCGAGTACACCTGGCCGGTGGTGACGTTGGCCGAACCGTCGAGGTCGACGTCGAGGAAGCGCTCGTAGTGGCCGATGTCCAGGTCGGTCTCGGCGCCGTCGTTGGTGACGAACACCTCACCGTGCTGGAACGGGTTCATCGTCCCCGGGTCGACGTTCAGGTACGGGTCGAGCTTCTGCATGGTGACCCGCAGACCCCGTGCCTTGAGCAGCGCACCCAGGCTCGAGGCCGTCAGGCCCTTGCCGAGGGAGGATGCGACACCCCCGGTGACGAAGATGTGCTTGGTCGTCGAGGATGTCGAGGATCGGGGCGGCATGGCCAAGACGGGGCTCCCGTGGTCGCGGTCTGATGTGCGTACCGGCGATCCTGCCGTCGTCCGGATCTCGGAGTCCGAGCCGAAGTTCGAGGGGATTCGCCGTCGCTGCGGGTTCGGGGCCCCTTTGCGTCGCAGGGTGACCACCGGTCCACGGGCTACCAGGGTATCAGCGACCTGGAGGCACTGCTTCCGGCCACAGGTTGCCTCGACTTTCCCCTAGGGTTTCCCCCTAGTTACCCCTGACTCACCCGTTCAGCAGGCTCACGTTGCGGACACCGTGACGCGGAACTCTGGCGTGCGTCGTATCCTGCTCGGACATTCGCTGCCGAGTAGGCCGGCAAACGGCACCACCCAAGCCCGTATTCCCGGAAAAACAGCTCGTCAACGACCCTTGACCGCAGTAAGCGCCCCACGGGGCGGACGTGGCCGTTCGACTGGAGATGCACGTGGCCGGGCGCATCGAGGATTACGCACTCATCGGAGACATGCAGACCGCAGCCCTGGTCTGCCGGGACGGCACAGTCGATTGGCTGTGCCTGCCCCGCTTCGATTCACACGCCGTGTTCGCGGCACTGCTCGGAACCGACGAAAACGGTTTCTGGCGGCTCGGACCCGCCTATTCCGCGGGTTCGGAGCCGCCCCAGGCCACCCGGCGCCGCTACGTCGGTGACTCACTGATTCTCGAATCGGAGTGGGACACCCCGCGAGGCACGGTCCGAGTGACCGATTTCATGCCGCCGCGTGACGGCGCCCCCCAGGTGATCCGGATCGTGGAAGGCGTCAGCGGGCGGGTGCCGATGCGCTCCGCCCTGCGGATGCGTTTCAGCTACGGCCGGGTGACGCCGTGGGTCCACAAGGTCGACAACCGCACGGTGGCCGTCGCCGGCCCCGATTCCGTGTGGCTGGACACCGAGGCGGAGACGTACGGCAAGGACCTGACGACGTACTCCGACTTCACGGTCGCTCCGGGCGACCGGATCGCCTTCACCATCAGCTGGCAGCCCTCCCACCGGCAGCCGCCGGCGCTTCCCGACCCCGAGGGGTCCCTGGAGGCCACGTCCGATTTCTGGCGTGAATGGGTCGAACACTGCACGTATCACGGCCCCTACCGCGAGGCCGTGGTCCGTTCGCTCATCACGCTGAAGGCCCTGACCTACGCGCCGACGGGCGGCATCATCGCCGCCCCGACGACATCGCTGCCGGAGGAGATCGGCGGCGTACGGAACTGGGACTACCGCTACACCTGGCTGCGCGACGCCGCCATCACGCTCTCCTCGCTGCTGCGCACCGGCTACCGCGACGAGGCCCGCGCCTGGCGCGAGTGGCTGCTGCGGGCCGTCGCGGGCGACCCGGAGAACCTCCAGATCATGTACGGCATCGCCGGTGAACGTGAGCTGGGCGAGGCGGAGCTGGACTGGCTGCCCGGATACGAGAATTCGGGCCCGGTCCGGGTCGGCAACGGCGCCGCGCACCAGCTTCAGCTGGATGTGTACGGCGAGGTCACGGAGGCGCTGCACCTGGCCCATATGACGGGCCTGGCGCGCAACGACTACGCCTCGGTCCTCCAGCTCAAGCTGATCCAGTACCTGGAGGATCACTGGGACCAGCCGGACGAGGGCATCTGGGAGGTCCGCGGGCCGCGCAGGCACTTCGTGCACTCCAAGGTGATGGCGTGGGTCGCCGTCGACAGAACGATCAAGCTGATCGAGTCCGGGGACGCCGACGGGCCGCTGGAGCGCTGGCGCGAGCTGCGGGACGACATCCACCGCGATGTCTGCGAGAAGGGGTACGACAAGGAGCGGAACACCTTCACGCAGTCGTACGGCTCGCAGGAACTGGACGCCTCCCTGCTGCTCATTCCGCAGATGGGCTTCCTGCCTCCGGACGACAAGCGGGTCATCGGCACGATCGAGGCGATCCAGCGGGAGCTGTCCACCGAGGACGGTTTCGTCATGCGGTATCCGACCGGCGGCGGCGAGGACGGCCCCGACGGCCTGGCGGGTCACGAAGGCGCGTTCCTGGCCTGCTCGTTCTGGCTCGCGGACGACCTCGCGATGATCGGACGGGTGGACGAGGCGCGCAAGCTCTTCGAGAAGCTGCTCAGCCTCCGCAACGATCTGGGGCTGCTCTCCGAGGAGTGGGACTCGGGGGCCCAGCGCCAGGTGGGGAACTTCCCGCAGGCGTTCAGTCACGTGCCGCTGATCGACACGGCGCTGCGGCTGACGGCATCGGGCGCGTACGGCGGTTAGTTCCTGTAGAGGTCCTGCTTTCCGCGCCGTGATGTCGTCACCATGTCGTTTATGGCGCAGCAGGGGGATGCATGCATCCCCCTGCCAACGGTTTCACCCTTCATGTACAGGATCGGCCCCCGGTCGTCATCAATGCGATACGACCGGGGCGGGCCACCGGGGTACGGCGGTGATCAAGCCTCCGCAGCAGGAGCGGGCCGGGCGGAGACTTGTCCCTGCGCCGTCGCAAGGCCCAGCACTCGGTCAACGCCGGGGCGTCCACGGACGCCCCGGACGAGCTGATGCCAGAGAAGACCTCACTGCCCGAGCGAAGTGGCCCGACCACCGCCTGGCCTTCTCGTGCACTCCCGCGGAGCCGTTGGACCGCCAGGGTTGACGAGAACACGCGTAGAGTTGTGTGCCCATTCGGCCCCGGGGGGAGCGCAACTTTCACGGAACTCGATCTACCAGAGTGCCTCCCGGATTCCCCTTACGGCAGGGGTTCGAGGGGACCTCTTCGGCAACGCCTGGAACTCGCTCCGCGCGACTCCCCTGGTCCGCGGCATGGGCGCCAACGGGATCATCGACTTCGTGGTCGGATCCGATGTACTGGCCAGGACCTACGGTGGGTTCTCCCACTCCGGCCAGGCCGTCACGCGCGCGGGGGGCGCCAGCCTTGTCAAGGTGTTTACAAAGGCGAGCAACGTACAGCGGTTCACAAACAGCCTCCCCAATGCGGTGGAGGGTGCTTCTGCCTTCCGTACGGGCCTGGGCACAGCGGCCAAGACAGCGGGATTTCTTCGCGGGGCGGGCATCGTCGGTGGTGTCGCCTCGACGGGTTTCAGCGCCGCGAATGTCATCTCCCAGGGCAACCCGGTCGAGGCGTTCAAGAAGAACGGCGCCGGGTACGTCGCGGATGTCGCCGAGGTGGGTTTCAACGCGTCGATGACCGCGGCCATGATTGCGCCCAACCCCCTCACGATCGGTCTGGCTGTCGGCACCGGTCTCATCTACGGTGGCGCGAAGGTGGTCGAGCACTGGGACGAGGTCAAGAAGGGCGCGGGGAAAGCCGCAGGCTGGATCAGCGACAAGACATCCAAGGTCGGGGCAGGGATCGCCGACGGTGCGAAGAGCCTTGCGAAAAAGGCGAATCCAGCGAACTGGTTCTGACCGAAGACTGTCCCGTAATCCATGGCGCGACAGCACACGGCGTCAAATGCGGTGCATCGCAGGGTGGAGGGACGCCCGCATACTGGATGTATCCGGGCGTCCCGACAACACGGCAAGGCGCCGTAGCTGCTGTTGTCGCCCCACCAGGGACTGCAGGGCGGCACGGCCCTGCGGCCCGATCCGGCTGCCCGCCGCCGTACCTCACGCTTCGCGCAGTACCGCAAGAGAAAAGGCCAACCGCCGGTCCAGCCAGCTCGCCTGCGTCGAGTACCACCTGACGTCTCCGACGGGCGCTGAGGTCAGCGCCACCTGATCCGCTGCCTTCCAGGTCACCGGCTTGGAGGGACTGTTGCTACTGTCGTCCGCCCCGAGGCTCAACACTGAACCGACAATGCTGCCTATCGCCTTTCCCGCGCCTCGGCCCACAACCTCCCCAGGGCTCCCATTGGCCCAGTGGTAACGGGCGATGATCTCCGGATGGCCAGGTTGTTCGAGCCACCAGAGGTGCTGGACGACACGCTTGGCCGACGGAGCACGGAGGACGGACCCGATGTCCGACGCCTGCCCGTCGCGCACACGGAATCGACGGGAATTGTCGTTCTCCGTTGGCGGGTCCGGTGTGACGGAGCAGAGGAGCCGCTGTGCGCTCTCGTCCTCGTATAGCCGGAATCCTGACTTGGCTACAGAGGCGTTCCCTTCAAGGGGCACGACATAGACAGCGGGGACCAGAAAGATGTCGTTTCCCCGGCTCTTCTGGACCCGGATCGCGTGCGGACCCGGCGCGGCCTTCCCTCGTAGGGATGGCGGACGCATAGCAGTGCCGACCGTGAACCGTCCGACGCTGTCCCAGTGCACCGGGTCGAAGGACGGCGGCTCCGCCCCTCGTTTCCTGCCGAATGCCATGGTTTTCCTTCCTGACCGTCCTTCTCAGGTGCGACGCCGCAGCCTGCCGTACAGGATGAACGCCTCCATCGCGGCGAACAAACCGGCGCAGGTCCATGCCATGCCGGACGACAGACCGTTGACCGAGCCACTGAGCCTGGGAGCAAGCCAGCCGTCCGGGTCCGTGACCAAGACGACGCGCCGGCCAGGCCGAAGGCTCTTGTCGCAGCCGTCCGAGTCACCCAGTGAGTATTTCGGGGACTTGGCGACATCGGTGCGGACGACATAGCAGGTCAGTCCTTCACCGTGTTTTCTGTAGTAGCCATGGGTGCCCGTGATCACGCCTTCGTAGTGGACCCCGCGCTGGCCCAGTACATAGTCGTTCAGAGCCGGCCCGGTGAAGAGCATCAGGGCGAACCCAAGCGCGGCCACACACGCCCCAAGCCCCGCGCCGCACATGGCCCAGACGACGAACAGCACAACGAGCGCGAGGAAGGTGGCCAGTAGCACCAAGAGAGTTCCCTGTCGCTGTGCGAGCCAGCCGCAGGCCACCATGACCAGAGGCGTGAGGACGAGCGCGCCGGCCGTGCCGGGCCATCTGCGCGGGCAGCCAGGGGCCAGGTTGCTCCGCAGTGCCTGTTCCACACCGACCGCTTCCGGTGTCGTCACTTCCGTGTCCTATCCATTCTCCGGCAGCTCCCGTGCCCTCCGCGGGGACGGACCTGCTCGGTTCGCGGGGCGCCGGGTGGCTCGGATCCGTTCCGGTTAACCCGCCCGTTGGGCCAACTCGTCGTACACGCTGAGCACTTGCGTGATCGTTTCCTCCTCCGTCGGCCAGGTCGCCGCTTGTTCGCGACCCGCCTCGGACATCTCCTGCCTGCGTCCCGGGTCGCCCAGCACCCGCAGGACCGCTTCCGAAAGCGCCGCGGCGTTGCCGTACGGGACCAATTCGGCCGCGTCGCCGACCAGTTCGGGCACCCCGCCGACAGCCGTGGCGACCAGCGGCACCCCGAGCCGCAGCGCCTCCTGCGCGAGGGCCGAACGCGCCTCCCAGCGGCTCGGCAGGACGGCGAGGTCGGCGGAGGCGAGGAGTTCGGCGGTGTCGTCACGTCCGCCGATCAGGCGGACGGGCAACTCGGCGTTGTCGATGCGGCGTTGCAGCCTGCCGCGCTCGCGGCCCTCGCCAGCGATCGCCAGCAGCGGCGTGGGGTCGAGACCGCGCCAGGCACGGGTCGCGTCCAGGAGGGTGTCGTACCCGTGATGTCCCTCAAGACTGCCCACCGCTATCAGCAACGGTCTTGCGATCGCGCCGATTTCGGCGCGCACCTTGCTGTCGGGCCCGCCGGCCGGCACACGGGCCGCGGGCACCGTGAGCGGCGAGAGGCGGGCATCGCGCGCGCCTCCGGTACGGGCACGGTCGACCAGTTCTGAGGAGGTGGCGAGCACAACGGCCGCCGCTCTGACGGCTTTTCGCTCCATCAGCCGCATCAGCTGGGCCCGTACGCCTTCCGTGTGCACCCGCGAGTGCCAGGTGACGACCAGCGGTACGCGCAGCCCGCCGAGCGCGAACGCGGCCCGTACCGCGGCGTGCACTCCGTGCGCGTGCACCACGTCCGCACCCGCGCACGCGGCGCGCAGCGCGGCCACGGCCGCGGGATCACCACGGCGCGGTACGGGGACGTGCCGGGCGCCGGAGCTCCGGAAATCGAAGGCGCGGTCAAGCTCCTTGGGAGAGCACACCGTTACGCGCACTCCCCGGGCCACCAGCCCCGCCGTCAGCGACCGCACATGCGCGCCGCTGCCCCCGCTGCCGCCGCCGAGCACCTGGACCGTACGCAGTTGGGTCACGTGGCCAAGGCTCCTGAATCGGGATCGGGGACTCGCTCCAGGATGCCAGCCCGTACGCACGTTCCGGCACCGCCGAGGGGTCGTTCATGTGTCCGGCGTTTCAACTGCGCTCGCGGGATTCACTCAGCCGGGTGACAGCGCGGAACGACCGTACCGGTTCACCGTACGCCGTCCCTGCGATCACGCCCAATGAGCGCACAGCTCTCCCGCCGGGCGGCGATCACGGAACCGACGGCGGCGGTCCGGGAGCGACCGGCTGGCGGTCCCGGACCGACAGGCGGGCAGGAGACCTGGGAAAACGGGCCTGAGGAGCAGCCGCGGCTCACGGACGACCGGGCTCACGCACCACCGGCAGCCGCGCGCTCAGGGCCGGCCGCGCGGGGCGCCGGGCGACTCCGTCACCGCACGGCGTAGGGCCTCGGCGGCAGCTGAGCCGACGCGACAGCCGGACCCGCCGGGCCGGGGCCCGACGCCCACCCCGCACCCCGCTGCCCTGCGCCCCGCTCGGCCCACGCCCCGCTGCCGCCGAGAGCGTTACGCGTCCGCCCGGGCCGTGGCCAGCAGTTCTTCCGCGTGGGCCCGGGCCGTTTCCGAGTCCTCCTGGCCCGCGAGCATCCGCGACAGCTCCCGTACCCGCTCCTCGCCCTCCAGGACCTTCACCCCGGACCGGGTCACCGAGCCGTCATTCGTCTTCTCGACCAGCAGCTGGCGGTCGGCGAAGGCCGCGACCTGAGGGAGGTGCGTGACCACCACCACCTGCGCGGACTTCGCGAGCTTCGCGAGCCGCCGGCCGACCTCGACCGCCGCCTTGCCGCCGACGCCCGCGTCCACCTCGTCGAAGAGATACGTCGGCACGGGGTCCGAGCCCGCGAAGACCACTTCCACCGCGAGCATCACCCGCGACAGCTCACCGCCCGACGCACCCTTGGCGATCGGCCTCGGCGGAGCGCCGGGATGCGGAGCCAGCAGCAGTTCGACCTCGTCCACGCCGTGCGTGCCGTACAGCACGGCCCGGCCGCCGACCTCGATGCCGGACGTCTCGTCCGCCGCCTCGGTCTGCCGGATGTCGAACGAGACGCGGGCGTGCGGCATGGCCAGCGAAGCCATCTCGGCCGTGACCGCCTCCGCGAACCGCGCCGCCGCCTCTGTCCTGACGTCGGTCAGCGCCTGCGCGAGGACGGAGAGCTCCGACCGCAGGGCGTCGCGCTCCGCGGTCAGCTCGCCGATCCGCTCGTCGTCGCCCTCCAGCTCGGTGAACCGGGCGGCGCTCTCCTGCGCCCAGGCGAGCACGCCCGCGATGTCCTGGCCGTACTTACGGGTCAGGGTGGTGAGGGCGGCGCGCCGTTCCTCCACGGCGGCCAGCCGCAGCGGGTCGGCGTCCAGATTGTCGGCGTATCCGGCCAGCTCACCCGCGACGTCCGCGAGCAGGATGGCGATCTCCCCCATCCGCTCGGCGAGCCCGGCGAGCGCGGGGTCGTGGGAGCGTACGGCGTCCAGGGCCCGCCCCGCCCCTCCTACGAGCGTCGTCGCGTCGACGCCCTCCGGGTCCTCGGGGTTGCCCGCCAGCGCGGCGTGCGCGACCGACGCGGCGGACGCCAGCGCCTCCGCGTGGCCCAGGCGCTCGGCCTCCGCGGCGAGTTCGGTGTCCTCCCCCTCCAGGGGCTCCACGGCCGCGATCTCGTCCAGGCCGAAGCGCAGCAGGTCGGCCTCCTGGGCGCGCTCGCGGGCGCGGGTCGTCAGCTCGTCCAGCTCCGTGACCACCGCCCGCAGCCTGCGGTAGGCGGCCAGGTAAGCGGCGTGCGGCGCGGTGACGGCGTCGCCCGCGTACCGGTCGAGAGCCTGCCGCTGCCGCGAAGGGCGCAGCAGGCCCTGCTGGTCCGTCTGGCCGTGGACGGCGACGAGGTCGTCCGCCAGCTCGGTCAGCACGCCCACGGGCACGGAACGCCCGCCGAGGTGGGCACGTGAGCGCCCCTCGGCGGAGACCGTTCTGCTGACGAGCAGCGCGCCGTCGTCCAGCTCGGCCCCGGCCTCCTCGGCCCGTACCGCCGCCGGAGAACCGGCGGCCATGGTGATCCGTCCTTCCACGACAGCTGCCTTGGCACCGATCCGCACCAGCGCGGGGTCGGCTCGTCCGCCGAGCAGCAGCCCCAGGCTGGTGACGACCATGGTCTTGCCCGCGCCGGTCTCACCGGTCACGGCGGTGAACCCCGGTGACAGTTCGACCACCGCGTCGTCGATGACCCCGAGCGACCGTATACGCATCTCCTCCAACACGGTCATGACCATACGAGGTCTGAACGGTCCCGTGCGACGGCCCCCACCCCGGCCGCCCGCGAGCGGACGGCCGCGGGGCACCCGCCGGCGGCCTTCCGGGACGCGCGGAGCGCTCGGAGAACGCGCGCCGAACGGGGTTCGCGCGCAGGCCTTCAAGGCCCTGACCTGCGCGTTTCTCGTCTCAGGAGGGTTTCAGTGCGGCGCTCCGCGCCAGCCGGCCACCGGCAGCGCGAACTTGGCCACCAGCCGATCGGTGAAGGACGCGTGGTGCAGCCGCGCAAGCCGAACGGGTACAGCGCCTCGCCGTACCTCCACCCGCGCGCCCGACGGCAGTTCGACGGTCCTGCGTCCGTCGCACCACAGCACCCCGTTGGGGGTGTCCGGCTGCACCTCCACCGCGAGCACCGAGGTCGGCGCGGTCACCAGCGGCTTCGCGAACAGCGCGTGGGCGCTGATCGGCACCATCAACAGCGCCTCGACCTCCGGCCACACGACCGGTCCGCCGGCCGAGAAGGCGTACGCCGTGGACCCGGTGGGGGTGGCGCAGACGATGCCGTCGCAGCCGAAGCCGGTGACGGGACGGCCGTCGATCTCCAGCACCACCTCCAGCATCCGCTCGGGCGACACCTTCTGCACGGCGGCCTCGTTGAGGGCCCAGTCCGTGTGGACGACGGTGCCGTTGCCGCGTACGACGACATCGATGGTCATCCGCTCCTCGACCTCGTAGGAGCGGCCCACGACCCGGTCGACGACCTTCTCCAGATCGTCGCGCTCCGCCTCGGCGAGGAAGCCGACCCGTCCCAGGTTGACGCCGAGCATCGGGACCCCGGAGGCGCGGGCGAACGCGGCGCCGCGCAGCAGCGTGCCGTCGCCGCCGAGCACGATCAGCAGCTCACAGCCGTCGAGCACGTCGGGGGTGGCCTCGGTGACCGTCTCCACGGAGGGCGGCAGCGGCAGGTCCACCGCCTCCGCCGCCAGGACGCGCACGCCGATCCCGCTGCGTACCAGCCCGTTCACGACCAGTTCCGCGCTGCGGATCGCGGCGGGTCTGCCGGTGTGGGCCAGCAGGAATACGGTGCGGTCTGTGTTCGTGGTCAACGGGGTCCCTCCGCCACTGCACGGTCGACATCCGCCGGATCGAGTGCGGGCGCTCCGGCGCGGAGCCACAGAAAGTACTCGACGTTCCCCGAGGGTCCAGGCAGCGGGCTGGCCGTGACGCCCCGTACGCCCAGGCCGAGCGCCGCCGCCCGTCCCGCCACGTTCCGTACGGCCTCCGCGCGCAGTTCGGGACTGCGTACGACGCCTCCGCTGCCGAGCCGTTCCTTGCCGACCTCGAACTGCGGTTTGACCATGAGGACGAGGTCGGCGTCGGGGGCCGCGCAGCGCACCAGCGCGGGCAGTACCAGTCCGAGCGGGATGAAGGACAGGTCGCCGACGATCACGTCCACGGGGGTGCTGTCGATCAGTTCGAGCGTCAACTCGCGTACGTTCGTACGGTCCTTGACGGTGACCCTGTCGTCGCTCTGGAGCGACCAGGCGAGCTGCCCGTAGCCGACGTCCACCGCGACCACGTGGTCGACTCCGGCGCGCAGCAGGACGTCCGTGAAGCCGCCGGTGGAGGCTCCCGCGTCGAGTGCGCGCCTGCCGCGGACCGTCAGCCCGAGCGGTTCGAAGGCCGTGAGCGCGCCCGCGAGTTTGTGCCCTCCGCGCGAGACGTACTCGGGATCGCCGTCGTCCTTCGCGACGACCACGGCGGCGCTGGTCTCCACCTGGGTGGCGGGTTTGGTCGCCGTGGCGCCGCCGACCTTCACCCGGCCCGCGGCGATCAGCTGGCTCGCATGCTCGCGTGAGCGTGCGAGGTTACGGCGTACCAGCTCGGCGTCGAGTCGGCGGCGTGCCAGTCCTGCCACGTTCGGTTCAGCTCCTGTGGTCGTGCGCGGGCGAGTGCCCCGGGGCGGGCCGGGGCGCCGGTGCCGCAGGCGGTCCCTGCGGTCCGGGGCGTGCGTCGAGCGCGGTCAGCGCGTCGCGCAGCCCCCGGTGTACATCCTCGTACACCTCGGCGTGACCGTCGGCGCCGAGGTGGTCGGCGTCGGCGAGACGTGTCAGCAGCCGGTCCACGCCCGTGTCACCGGTCGGGGCGCGTTCCACGCCCAGCGGGGCGGGCTCCGCCGGGTCGTACGCGGGGGGCTGCGCCGGGGGTCCCGCGGGGGCGCCCGCGATCGAGTCGCTCATGCGCCAGACGCTACCCCGAAGCGCTGCGGTACCGTCGTCCGCGATGGCGACCATGGAGGAGTGCCGCAGCGCACTCGACAAACTTTCGGACAATCTGGCACAGGCGGACGGCGAGGCGCGCGGCGCGGCCGGGTTCGACCGCTCTCTCAGCTGCCACATAACGGACCTCGACACCACCTTCACCGGCAGGCTGAACAACGGCCGGATCACGGTGCTGGACACCTCGGCGGGACCGCCCCGGGAAAAGGCGCAGATCCGGCTGGCGATGGCCGGTGACGACCTGGTCGCGCTGGTCGACGGCGAGCTGAATTTCGCCAGGGCCTGGGGCGCGGGCCGGGTCAAGCTGGAGGCGGGCTTCCTCGATCTGATGCGGCTGAGGTCACTTCTCTGAGGGGACGGACGCCGCGGACGGCAGCGCGACGGCCTGGCGGGTTACGGCCTGGCGCGACCGGCGTCCCGCCGGCACCACCAGCGGCGTCCCCGTCTCGGGGTCCTCGATGACCCGGCAGCGGAGCCCGAACACCCGCTCCACCAGCGCGGCCGTGACGACCTCGGCGGGCGGCCCCTCGGCCACGATCCGCCCCTCGCGCATCGCAATGAGGTGCGTGGCGTAGCGCGCCGCGTGGTTGAGGTCGTGCAGGACGGCGACGAGCGTGCGGCCCTGGGTCTCATGCAGGTCGGCGCAGAGGTCGAGCACGTCGATCTGGTGCTGGATGTCGAGGAACGTGGTGGGTTCGTCGAGCAGCAGCAGCGGTGTCTGCTGGGCGAGGGCCATGGCGATCCAGACGCGCTGGCGCTGGCCGCCGGACAGTTCGTCGACATAACGGTCGGCGAGTTCACCGACGCCGGTCGACGCCATCGACTCCTCGACCACACGCTCGTCCTCCCGTGACCACTGGTGGAGCAGACCCTGGTGCGGATAACGGCCGCGCGCCACCAGGTCGGCGACGGTGATGCCGTCGGGCGCGATGGACGACTGCGGCAGCAGGCCGAGTGTCCTCGCCACCTTCTTCGCGGGCATCGAGTGGATGGGAGCGCCGTCCAGCAGCACGCTTCCCCGCGCGGGCCTGAGCATGCGGGAGAGCGCGCGCAGCAACGTCGACTTGCCGCAGGCGTTCGGGCCGACGATCACGGTGAAGGAGTGGTCGGGGATCTCCACCGACAGATCGCGGGTGATGATCCGCTGGTCGTATCCGAGGGTCACCGATTCCGCGGTGAGGCGCTGCATGGTCGTTCTCCTCATGTCCACCGGGGCCTTCACGTCCACCGGGCTTTTCACGTCCACGGGCTCCTCATGTCCACCCGGCCGGCCGGGTTCGCCGGATTCACCTGGTTCATACGCGTCCCGCCCTGTGGTTCACACGCGTCCCGCCTTGCGTTCGGTCCCCAGGAGCCAGAGCAGATAGCCGCCGCCGAGCACCCCGGTCACCACGCCGACGGGCAGCTGCCGGTCGCCGAAGGCATTGGTCGCGGTCCAGTCGGCGACGAGCAGCAGCACGGCGCCCATCACGGCGGAGGCTCCCGGCTGCGGTCCCGTCGAACGGGTCAGCGCGCGGGCGAGCCGGGGCGCGCCGAGCGCGACGAACGAGATGGGCCCGGCGGCCGCGGTGGCCGCGGCGACGAGCAGCACGGCCGCGCCGAGCAGGACGATCCTGGTCCGCTCGACCGGCACGCCCAGCGCGTACGCCGCGTCGTCGCCCATCTCCAGCATGCGCAGCGGCCGTCCGTGGCCCAGCGTCAGCGGGATCAGTACGGCGCAGACCGCCAGCAGCGGCCACAGCTCGCTCCAGCCGCGTCCGTCGAGCGAGCCGGTCATCCACAGGACGGCCCTGGTCGCGTCGATCAGACTGGCCTTGGTCACGAGATAGTGGTTGGCGGCGGTGAGTACGGCGGCCACGCCGATGCCGACGAGGACCAGCCGGTAGCCGTGCACGCCGCGCTTCCGGGCGAGCAGATAGATCCCCGCGCCGGTCACCAGAGCGCCGACGACCGCGCCGCCCGCCACGGCGGCGGTCCCGCCATGAAAGAGAGCGATCACCATCAGCGCACCGGCGGTCGCTCCTTGCCCGAAGCCGATCACATCAGGGCTGCCGAGCGGATTGCGGGTGACCGACTGGAAGACCGCCCCGCCGATCCCGAGAGAAACTCCGACGAGCAGCCCCACCAGGATCCGCGGCAGCCGCACGTCCTGGACGATGAACTCCTGGGCCGGGGTGCCGTTCCCGGAGAGGGTCGCGACGACATCTGCGGGCGGCATCGGATAGTCGCCGCTGCCGATGAGCACGATCCCGGCCGCGAGCGCGGACCCGGCGAGCAGCAGGACAACGAGGGCGGCACGCCGGTCGACCCGTACGGAGAACCCTCCCCGCGTACGGACCGTCCCCGTGGTGCGGCGGGCGGGAGGCGCGGTGGCGGTCACAGCTGGGCCGTCCTCTTGCGGCGTACCAGGTGGATGAAGACGGGCCCGCCGATCAGCGCTGTCACGATGCCGGCCTGCAGCTCGGAGGGCCTGGCGACGATCCGCCCTGCCACATCGGCGCCCAGCAGCAGCACGGGCGACAGGACAGCCGCGTACGGCAGGATCCAGCGCAGGTCGGGCCCGGTGATGGTCTGTACGAGATGCGGCACCATCAGCCCGATGAAGACGATGGGACCGCACGCGGCGGTCGCGGCTCCGCACAGCAGCGTGACGCTGACCATGGCGAGGAGACGGGTACGGGTCAGCCGCGCGCCCAGCGCGCGGGCGGTGTCGTCGCCCATCTCCATGGCGTTCAGCGGCCGGGCGATCAGCAGCGCGATCACCACCCCGGCGGCAATGAACGGCCACACCTTGCCGGCTGTCGCCATGTCGGCCGAGGCGAGCGAGCCGACGGTCCAGAAGCGGAGCCGGTCCAGCGCGGCCGAGTCCAGCAGCTGTACGGCGTTGACATAGCCGTAGAGCACGGCGGTGGCCGCGGTGCCCACGAGCGCGAGCCGTACGGGGGTGGCGGCGCGGCTGCCGCCCAGCGCGTACACGAGCACGGAGACGACCGCGGCGCCGAAGAAGGCGAACCACACGTATCCGGTGATCGAGGTGACGCCCAGAAAGCTGATGGCGGAGACGACGGCGGCCGCCGCCCCCGCGTTGACGCCCAGCAGCCCGGGCTCCGCCAGCGGGTTGCGGGTCAGCGCCTGCATCACGGCGCCGGCGAGCCCGAGAGCCGCCCCGACCAGCAGGCCGAGCACGGTTCTCGGCAGCCGGACCTCGGCGACGACCACATCGTTGCCGGTCCCCGTGGAATGGAAGAGACCGTGCCACACCTCGGCCGGCGGAACGGACTTGGCGCCGGCCGCGATGCTCGCGACGCAGACGAGCAGCAGGACGGCGACGGAGACCAGCAGCCCCGCGGCGCGCAGTGTGCCGCGCCTGCGGGGTGTCGCGGGGGATGCCGTATCCGCGCTCTGTTCGGGGGGACTGTCGACCAACACCAGGTTAGGTTAGCCTACCCTGCCTAGCTGGCATCGGAGAGGCCCCCCGGAACGGCGGCCGGGACGGCCTAGAGACCGAGCTTCGCCAGTGCCTTCTCCGCGTCCAGCGCACAGGAGCCCTCGCCCGCGTGCGTCCACGCCGCCGCGCACAGCGCACGCAGCCCGTCCAGCGCCTCACCACCGCCGTCGAGCGCCAGCGCGTCCCCCTGTACGGAAGCGGTCCAGCCACCGCAGCCGAAGCCGCCATCCGCGCCGGTCACTTCGGGCTGCCCGGTCAGCAGCCCGCGCAGGTCCGCGTCCACGTAGGTCGGCCGGTGCCTGGGCTCCGCGGCGAGGAGATGCGCCGCGTCCGTCACCCCGGTCAGCACGAGCAGCGAATCCACGTCTCCGTTGAACGCCCCCTCGATGTCGGTGTCCAGGCGGTCCCCGACGACCAACGGCCGCTCGGCGCCGGTCCGCAGGACCGTCTCCCGGTGCATCGGCGGCAGCGGCTTGCCCGCGACCTGCGGCTCCGCGCCGCCCGACGCGATCCGTACGACCTCCACCGCGGCTCCGTTGCCCGGCGCGATACCGCGCCCGCTCGGGATCGTCAGGTCGGTGTTGGACGCGAACCACGGCACGCCCCGCCTGACCGCGTAACCGGCCTCGGCGAACCGGTTCCACGCCATGTCGGGCCCGCCGTACCCCTGGGCCACGGCGGCCGGGTCGTCGTCGGCCGAGTCGACCGGTTCGAGCCCCCGCTCGCGCAGCGCGGCCCGGAGCCCCTCGCCGCCGATGACCAGCACCCTCGCTCCCGCAGGGACCTGATCGGCGATCAGCCGCGCCACGGCCTGCGCCGAGGTGATCACGTCGGAGGGCTCGGCGGGCACGCCCAGCTCCGTCAGATGGTCCGCCACCGCGTCCGGTGTGCGCAGCGCGTTGTTGGTGACGTAGGCGAGCCGCATGCCGCTGTCCCTGGCCGTACCGAGCGCGTCCACCGCGTGCTCGATCGCCTCGCCACCCGCGTACACGACCCCGTCGAGATCGAGCAGAGCCGTGTCGTACGCCTCGTTCAGCGCGGTCGCACTGCCGCCGGGCATGGTCCTGCTCTGCTCACTCATCTGACTTCCGCTCCTCGCTCGGGACTTCCTCCCCCGATCATCGCTTATCACCGCACCGCACATACGATGCACAAATGAACACAACGGGTCGTGAGGGCAGGAACGGAGGCGGATACGGAGACGGGAGCGAGGGCGCGGAGAGCGGCGACGGACTGCGGCTGATTCCCTTCCGCGGGCTGCGTTACGTTCCCGGGCTGGTCAGCAGCCTGTCCGCCGTGACGTCACCGCCGTACGACGTCGTCGTCAGGCCCGACGGACTGCACCACCTGGAGTCCGCCGACCCGTACAACATCGTCCGGCTGATCCTCCCGCAGGCCGCGACACCCGGGGACAGGCACCGGCAGGCGGCACGGACGCTGAACCGCTGGCTGTCCGAGGGCGTCCTCGCCCCCGACCGTGAACCCGCGCTGTACGTCTACGAACAGCGCGGCGGCGACCTGGTGCAGCGCGGTGTAATCGGGGCTCTGGCCCTCTCCGCCCCCGCCGACGGCATCGTGCTCCCGCACGAGGACGTCATGCCGGACATCGTGGAGGACCGCGCGGCGCTGATGCGCGCGACGGCGGCCAATCTGGAACCGCTGCTCCTGACGTACCGTGGCGAACGGGACACGGCGGGCGCGAGCGGTACGGCCGCCGTCATCGACCGCGTCGCCGAGCGCTCCCCGCTCCTCGCCACCACGACGGAGGACGGTCTCAGCCACCGTCTCTGGTCCGTCACCGATCCGGCCGAACTCGCCGCGGTCACCAGGGATCTGGCGCGCCACCAGGCCCTGATCGCCGACGGCCACCACCGCTGGGCGACGTACCTGCGGCTGCGCGCCGAGCACTCCCCCGAAGGCCCGTGGGGCTACGGTCTCGTCCTGCTGGTCGACACGGCCCGCTATCCGCTCCATGTCCGCGCCATCCACCGGCTGTTGCACGGGATGCCCGTCGAACGGGCCCTCACGGCCCTGGCGGGTTCTTTCCGCGTCCGCACGCTCGAAGGACCTCTGAGCCGGGCGCTCGACACCCTCGCCGCCGCCGCGACGACGGGCAACGCGTTCCTGCTGGCCGGGGACGGCCGCTTCCATCTGGTCGACCGTCCGGACGAAGCGCTCCTGACCCGTACGGTCAGAGCCGACCGGCCGGCGGCCTGGCGGTCCCTCGACGCGACCGTCCTGCACGCCACGCTACTCGATCACATCTGGCGGATCCCGGACGCCCCGGAGCACATCACGTACATCCACGACACCGAGGCGGCCGTCAACCAGGCGGAACGGCACGGGAGTACGGCCGTACTGCTGCACCCGGTACGCGAGGAAGTCGTACGGGAGCTGGCCCGCCAGGGCGTCACGATGCCGCGCAAGTCCACGTCCTTCGGGCCGAAGCCGGCGACGGGCCTGGTGCTGCGGAGCCTGGCTCTCGACTGACCCGGGAGACGGACCGGCATCCGGGCCGGACATACGGAAGAGGGCGGCACCCCGGTCGGGGTGCCGCCCTCTTCCAGACGCGGTCAGTCCTTGTGGTGCGCTTCGGGCTCGTCGTCGTCTTCATCGTCGTCGATGTCGTCTTCATCGATGATCTCGTCGTCGATGTCGACGGCGGACTCGTCGGCCGCGGTGTCCGGCGTCTCGTCCGCACTCACCGTGTCGTCGTCGGTGTCGGTCTCGGGAGCCGTGTCGGGGTCCTCGACCAGGGCGTCCAGGAACTCGACTCCCTCCAGCTCGGCGAGCCGGTCCGACGCGTCGGTCGCCCCGTCCTTGTCCGCCTCGATGGTCTTGGCGAACCACTCGCGCGCTTCGTCCTCACGCCCCGCCGACAGGAGCGCGTCGGCGTACGCGTAACGCAGCCGGGACGTCCACGGGTGGATGGCGTGCCCTGCCAGCTCGGGGCCCTGCAACGTCACGATGGCGGCGTCGATCTGCCCCATGTCCCTGCGCGCACCGGCCGCGACGAGCCGCATCTCGACCTGACCCGCCTTGTCGAGCTTCTGCACCTCGGGCTCACCGGCCATCGCCATCGCGCGCTCGGGGCGGCCGAGACCACGCTCGCAGTCCGCCATCACGGGCCACAGGTCGACGTTGCCGGTCATCCGCTTGGCTGCCCTGAACTCGGCCAGCGCCTCGGCGTACTTCTGGGTCGCGTACGCGGCGAAGCCGGCGGCCTCACGTACGGCGGCGACCCTGGAGGCGAGCCGGAGCGCGATACGCGAGTACGCGTATGCCCGCTCGGGATCGTCATCGATCAGCTGGGCGACCATGACGAGGTTCCTGGCGACGTCGTCGGCGAGCGTCTTGGGCAGGCTCATCAGCTCCTGCCGCACGCTCTTGTCGATCTCGAAGCCGGTGACCTCGTCCGGAATCGGCAGCCGCTTGATGGGCTCGCGGTCGCGCTCCCGCTCGTCACGGCGCGCGTAGCCGCCACCACCGCGGTTGTCGTCGCGCCCGCGGTACCCACCGCGGTCGCCGCCGCGGTCGTCACGACGACCGTAGCCGCCACCGCCGCCGGGACGGCCGCCACGGTCGTCGTCACGACGCTGGTAACCGCCACCACCGGTGGGACGGCCACCGGCCGGACGGGCGCCGCGATTGTCGTCACGACGCGGGCCGCCGCTGGGACGGTCGTCACGGCGGAAGCCGCCACGGTCGTCGTCGCGACGGGGCGTGCTCGGCCGGTCGTCGCGGCGCTGGTAACCGCCGCCGCTGCTGGGACGGCCACCGCGGTCGTCGTCACGGCGGAAACCGCCACGGTCGTCCTCACGACGCGGGCCGCCGCTGGGACGGTCGTCACGGCGCTGGTAGCCACCGCCGCTGCTGGGACGGCCACCGCGGTCGTCGTCACGGCGGAAACCGCCACGGTCGTCCTCACGACGCGGGCCGCCGCTGGGACGGTCATCGCGACGCTGGTAACCGCCACCGCTGCTGGGACGGCCGCTGCCACCCCGGTCGTCACGACGCTGGTAACCGCCACCACCGGTGCTCGGCCGACCGCCACTGGGACGGTCGTCACGGCGGAAGCCGCCACGGTCGTCGTCGCGACGGGGCGTGCTCGGCCGGTCGTCGCGACGGGCGAAACCACTGCCACTGCTGGGACGGCCGCTGCCGCCCCGGTCGTCACGACGCTGGTAACCGCCACCACCGGAGCTGGGACGACCACCGCGGTCGTCGTCACGGCGGAAGCTCCCCCGGTCGTCCTCACGACGCGGGCCACTGCTGGGACGGTCGTCACGACGCTGGTAGCCACCGCCACTGCTGGGACGGCCGCTGCCACCCCGGTCGTCACGACGCTGGTAACCGCCACCACCGGAGCTGGGACGACCACCGCTGGGACGGTCGTCACGGCGGCCGTAGCCGCCGGCGCCACTGCTGCTGGTGGGGCGGCCCCCACGGTCGTCATCGCGACGGGCCGTGCTGGGCCGGTCATCGCGCCCGCCGCGGTAGCCGCCCCGGTCACCACTGTCCCTGCGACGCTGCTCGCGCTCAGGTCGGTCGTCGGAAGAGTTGGGGGACATCGGTACGGCTCCTGTCTGCGGGTACGCAGTCATTCTCGCGCACCCGGCCTTCGGACGCGCTTCAGTAATACGGTGGAACACCTGACGAAAAGCGGAAAAACAAAAAGGACCCTTGGTCCAGCATGAACGCTGGACCAAGGGTCCTTGAAAGATTGTTCGGCGGCGACCTACTCTCCCACAGGGTCCCCCCTGCAGTACCATCGGCGCTGAAAGGCTTAGCTTCCGGGTTCGGAATGTAACCGGGCG